>JANOER010000154.1:0-29648 GCA_031441285.1 Rhodobacterales bacterium | reverse complement strand
CTAGGAAGGTGGTGACAACCACATGCAGGTCAGCGTCCGCGACAACAACGTCGAACAGGCTC
The DNA here is from genome assembly GCA_031441285.1 of Rhodobacterales bacterium. GTDB lineage: Bacteria > Pseudomonadota > Alphaproteobacteria > Rhodobacterales > Rhodobacteraceae > Tabrizicola. The sequence continues at coordinate 29,586 of JANOER010000154.1, read as the reverse complement.
TCCGTGCCCTGAAGAAGAAACTTCAGCGCGAAGGGGTGTTTCGGGAAATGAAGCTCAAGCAGCATTTCGAGAAACCCTCCGTCAAGAAAGCACGCGAACAGGCCGAAGCCGTGCGCCGTGCAAGGAAACTTGCCCGGAAGAAGCTTCAGCGTGAAGGCGGTCTGTAAGACACCGCGACACTGGGGGAGCGATCCCCGCCCGATCAACCCCCGCCCAAACGGTCGGGGGTTTTTCATTGCGCGCTTGACTTTCGGGTGCCGGACAGGGGACCGCTTGGGCAAGAGCGAAAGGCCGCGACATGCGCACAGTGCTGATCACCGGGACGGCGGGTTTCATCGGGTTTCACCTGGCGCGGCTTCTTCTGGCCGACGGTTTCCGCGTCGTCGGCTACGACGGGATGACCCCCTACTACGACCCCGCGCTGAAGCAGGCGCGCCATCAGATCCTGCTGCAATCGCCGGGGTTCTGCTGCGAGCAAGGCATGCTGGAAGACATGCAGCAGCTACAAGCCCTCTGCCAGCGCGAGCGGCCTCAGATCATCATCCACCTCGCCGCGCAGGCAGGTGTCCGCTATTCGCTGGAAAACCCCCGCGCCTATGTCGAGGCGAACCTTGTGGGCGCGTTCAACGTCCTTGAATGCGCGCGTGAGCTTGCGGTCGAGCACCTCATGATGGCCTCGACCTCCTCGGCCTACGGGGCCAATACCGAGATGCCCTTTGTTGAGACAGAGCGCACCGCGCACCCCCTTACGCTGTATGCCGCGACCAAACAGGCGAACGAGGCGATGGCGCATTCCTACGCGCATCTGTGGAAGCTGCCGGTGACGATGTTCCGCTTCTTCACCGTTTACGGACCCTGGGGCCGGCCGGACATGGCGTTGTTTAAGTTCGTGAAGGCCGCCCTCGAAGGCGACGCAATCGAGGTCTACAACCATGGCCGGATGGCGCGCGACTTCACCTATGTGACCGACCTTGTGCGGGGCATCCGCCTTCTGATCGACGCAGCCCCAGTTCAACCCGAATTCCCCGAGGACATCGCGCCTGGAGACAGCCTCAGCCCGGTCGCCCCCTGGCGGATCGTCAACATCGGCAATTCGACGCGGGTGCCGCTGATGGATTTCGTCCAGGAGATCGAACGCGCGCTGGGGGTTCAGATCCGCAAGACCTTTCTCGACATGCAGAAGGGCGACGTGCCGGAAACCTGGGCCGATTGCAGCCTCCTGCAACGGCTGACCGGGTATCGTCCGGAAACCGGCGTGCGCGAGGGGGTGGCCGCGTTTATCGCCTGGTACCGGGATTTCTATCGCGTCTAGCGCACGAATTTTCTGCGAAAATTCACAACAGGCGGAATTTTCGCAGAAAATTCGTTGGCTAGACTGAAAGCGCGGTGGTCCGCACCACCGTCCGCAGCGTGAACGAGGACTGCATCTGCCGCACTCCCGGCAGGCGCGAAAGGTGCTGGCGGTGGATGCGGGCGAAATCCTCGGTGTCCTCGGCCATGATCTTCAGAAGATAATCCGCCGTCCCCGCCATCAGGTGGCACTCCAGAAGGTCCGGCACGCGGGCCACCTCGCGTTCGAAGGCGTCCAGCAGGTCCTCGGCCTGGCTTTGCAGGGTTATTTCCACAAACACGGTGGTCTGCCGCCCCATCTTTCGGGTGTCCAGAAGGGCCACGTATCCCGCGATGAACCCCTCGTCCTCCAGCCGTTGCACGCGGCGGTGGCAGGCGGAGGGCGACAGGTTCACCACCTCGGACAGCTCGGCGTTGGTGATCCGGCCCTCCTTTTGCAGGACGGTCAGGATCCGGCGGTCTGTGGCGTCCAATTGCATCTTCGCGGGATTTCCTTCGGCATTCTGGACCATCTGCGCGAGATTCTACCACCTTGCGTGCATTCCGTCACCGAGAATTCAAAGCATTGCCGCTGAAACGGGCAAAGACTGGTGCCAAAGGGGATCAGCCCCGCCAGGGAGACAGACATGAAAATCGGATGCCCGAAAGAGATCAAGCCGCAGGAATTCCGGGTCGGCATGACCCCGGACGCCGCGCGCGAGGCGATCGCCCACGGCCACAAGGTGATGATCGAGAAGAACGCCGGTGTCGGCGCGGGCTTCTCGGACGCCGATTACAAGGCCGCCGGCGCAAAGATCGTCGATACCGCCGAGGAAGTGTTCGAAAAGTCGGACATGATCGTCAAGGTCAAGGAACCCCAGCCGGTCGAGCGCAAGCGCCTGCGCGAAGGCCAGGTGCTGTTCACCTACCTGCACCTCGCGCCCGATCCGGAGCAGACCAAGGACCTCCTGAAGTCGGGGGCCACCTGCATTGCCTATGAGACGGTGACTGACGACCGGGGCGGTCTGCCTTTGCTTGCGCCAATGTCCGAGGTTGCGGGCCGTCTGGCCCCGCAAGTCGGCGCCTGGACCCTGCAGAAAGCTAACGGCGGGCGTGGCGTCCTTCTGGGTGGCGTCCCGGGTGTGCTGCCGGCCAAGGTTCTGGTGATCGGCGGCGGTGTCGTCGGCACCCACGCGGCCAAGATCGCCGCCGGGATGGGCGCGGACGTAACCGTGCTGGACCGGTCGATCAACCGGCTGCGCTATCTGGACGACGTGTTCGGGGGTGCGTTCAAGAACGCCTACGCCAGCGCCGGCAACACGATCACGCTTGCCCGCGAGGCCGACCTGATCATCGGTGCCGTGCTGATCCCCGGTGCTGCGGCCCCGAAACTGATCTCACGCGCGCAGCTGAAAGAGCTGAAGCCGGGTGCGGCGCTGGTCGACGTCGCCATCGACCAGGGTGGCTGCTTCGAGACCTCGCGCGCCACCACGCACCAGGACCCGATCTACGACGTCGACGGCATCATGCACTACTGCGTGGCCAACATGCCCGGTGCGGTTGCCCGCACCTCGACCCAGGCCCTGGGCAACGCGACGATGCCCTTCATGCTGGCCCTGGCCGACAAGGGCTGGAAGAAGGCCTGCGCCGAGGACAAGCACCTTCTGGCCGGCCTGAATGTGCATGCCGGCAAGCTGACCTACGCGGCGGTGGGCGTGGCCCTTGGGATGCCGACGATCACTGGCACGGAAGCGCTTGCCCTTTGACAGCGCGCGCGGGGGCGGGGGCTACTCCGCCGCCGCCCTTGCCCCCCAAAGGCCCAGAGCTGCGATCACCACGAAAATCAGCCACTGGCCCAGCGTCCAGACCGTGCCCAGCATCGTTATGCCGTAGAACAGGAACGGCCCGGCGATGCAGGCCTGCAATGCGATCAGGAACCAGACCAGTGGCGGCGAGGGTTGGCGGGAAAGCCAGACAAATGCTACGGCTTGCAGCAACAGCACGGCGCTGACAAAGTGCCACAGGACGGCTGATACCGCGCGCAATGGCAGCGGCAGGTCCGAATCCTGGATCGGCGCGTGAATCTCGGCACCTCCGCCGATGACATGCAGTCCGAAGGTGGCGGCAGAGACGACAGCGGCGGCAAGAAGGGGTTTGTTCATTAGGCGCTCCGGGGACCATACGCAACCGTATAGACCATCCGCTGTCGCACCAGTCAATACGGAAGCGTATGGTTTGGCATGGGCAAGGTGACGCAGCGGCTGACGCGCGAGGACTGGATTCTGGCCGGCTTTCGCGCCCTGGTCGCCGGAGGCGCGGCAGCGCTGCGGGTCGAACCTGTCGCGCGCCAGCTGGAAACGACCAAGGGGTCCTTCTACTGGCACTTCACCGACCTCGCAGACTGGCGCGGTGCCATGCTGGGCTACTGGGAGGAGATGGCGTTTCAGGCCATCGTCGATCAGGTGTCGGCCCTGCCGGGTGGAGTGGCCCGGCTGCAGGCTCTGGCAGACATCGCCGCCGCAGAGGGGCGCGATCCGGCCTATGGCGGCACGGCGGCGGAACCCGCCTTGCGCGACTGGGCGCGCTACGACCAGGCAGTGGCCGGTGTCGTCAGCCGCGTCGATGCCGGGCGCATCGATTTTGTGGCCGCTTGCTTTAGCGATCTTGGGCTGGATCCGGACCAGGCCGGACAGGTGGCCCGGCTGTTTTACGCAGCACTCCTTGGCCTGCAGGCACTGGACGGCACAGCCAGCGAAGTGGCGGCCGATCTGCGGACCCTGATCGGCTGCCTGGCCCCACCGGCCCCGGCCTGACATGGAAAAGCCCGCAGAACGGCTCTGCGGGCCTTGCCTTCGCGTCCGGGCCTCAGCGGCTCTTCAGCGCCGCCAGGATTTCCTTGAGCAGATCATTGTCCGACGGACCTGCGGGTTCGGCCGGGGCCTCTTCCTTTTTCGGCATCGCCCGGTTCACCGCCTTGACGATCAGGAAAACCACCCAGGCGACGATCAGGAACTTGATGATCGCGTTGATGAAGTTGCCATACATGAACTGGGCGTCGCCAAAGCCGAAGCTCAGCGCGCTGAAATCGACCCCGCCAAGGATCAGACCGATCAGCGGCGTGATCAGATCACCCACCAAAGAGGTAACGATCGCGGTAAAGGCCGCGCCGATCACGACACCGACCGCGAGGTCCAGCACGTTGCCACGCGCGATGAAGGCCTTGAATTCATTAAGCATTCCGAAGTTCCCTTGTTGTCTCCCACCTTTCCGGCAGGCGTTCTAATTGCTTGGGCGCACAGGCCCGGCGGAACTATCGCACAAGTTAACATGGTTCCGAACCGTGAATTTGTGCCTATCCTGCACTGTTCAGGCACGAAGGAGCCAGTTTTGTCACATCTCGGCGATTTTCCGATTACCCACCGATGGCCTGCCCGCAACCCGACGGCGATCCAGCTCTATTCTCTTCCCACTCCCAACGGCGTGAAGGTCTCGATCGCCCTCGAGGAACTGGGGCTGCAGTACGACGCACATCTTGTAGACTTTGCAAAGAACGACCAGACCAGCCCGGATTTCCTGAGTCTGAACCCCAACAACAAGATCCCGGCGATCATCGACCCCGAGGGTCCGGGCGGGCAGCCGCTGGCCCTGTTCGAAAGCGGCGCGATCCTGCTTTATCTGGCCGACAAGACCGGCGGCCTGATCCCCGAAGGCAAGCGCTGGCAGGTGATCCAGTGGCTGATGTTCCAGATGGGCGGTCTTGGGCCGATGTTCGGCCAGCTTGGGTTCTTCCACCATTTCGCCGGAAAGGAAGTCGAGGATCCGCGCCCGAAGGAACGCTACCGGTCCGAAGTCGAGCGGCTTTTGAAGGTGCTGGACGCGGCGCTTGCGGGCAAGGACTGGATCGTCGGCGACTACTCGCTGGCCGATATCGCGATTGCGCCCTGGCTGCGCACCTTGCGGGATTTCTACAAGGCGGCCGATCTTGTCGGCTGGGACCAGCTGAAACATGTGCCGGCCTATCTGGACCGGTTTCTTGCCCGCCCCGCCGTGCAGCGCGGGCTGGTGCAGCCACCGCGCGGTTGATGCAACCCGCCGCTCATCCCTCCCGTGCGGGCGGTCTTCGCTTGGGACAGCGATGACAGCCTGCAAGGGCTGGAAGAGCGGCCGCTAGCCTCGGGGTGCTGCTGCCCGCCGAAGCCGGTCGTTGATTGCGCGGCCAAGGCCTTTCTCGGGCACCGAAGCAAAGGCGATGCGACCGCCCGGGCCGGCCAGCCGGTCGGCCTCGCGCAGGATGTGAAACAGCCGCGCCGCCGCTTCGACCAGATCGCCGGTTTCGGACAGGCTCAGCGCGCCTTCGACCGGACCGAACCCGACCAGAACCTCGCCCGGCTGCGCCATGGTCGCCTGCAGTCGCAGCCCGGCCGCCGGGGCATAGTGCGAGACAAGCTGGCCCGGCGACGACGGCTTGCCAGCGTCGCCCCCGATGGCAAGCCGTGCGCCCAGAGCCGCCTCCAGCGCTTCGACCGGCAGGCCTCCGGGGCGCAGAAGCACCGGGTCGGGGTCGGCAACAAGGATCGTCGATTCCAGCCCGACGGCACAGGCTCCGCCGTCCAGCACGGCGGCGATGCGACCGGAAAGCCCGGCAAGCACATGATCTGCCCGGCTTGGCGACACCTGGCCAGACAGGTTGGCCGACGGCGCTGCGACCGGCCCTGCAAACGCGCGCAGAAGGGCCTGCGCCAAGGGATGCGCCGGCACCCGGACCGCGACCGTGGGCAGACCGGCGGTCACCAGTGGCGATACGGCACCCGGACGCAGGGGCAGGATCAGCGTCAGCGGCCCGGGCCAGAAGGCGGCGGCCAGGTCCCGCGCGTTCGGGCCAAGCTCGGCCAGCGCTTCGACCGCGGCAAGGTCGGGAAGATGCACGATCAACGGGTTGAAGCTGGGCCGCCCCTTGGCCTCGAAAATCCGCGCGACTGCCGCATCCGACCGGGCATCGCCGCCAAGTCCGTAGACCGTCTCGGTCGGGAAGGCGACAAGGTCACCCGCCGCCAGAAGCCGCGCGGCTTCGGCGATCCCGTCGGCGTCCGGGGCAAGGGTGCGGGTCATGGCGATTGACGCAGCGTCCAGCTTGAAGGGCGGCGCGAAAGGGGTAGCTTCCGCTTCGGGCCGTCCATAGGTCAAGTGCTCTGTTTTGCCAAGTCATCGAAGGAGGGCCCCATGCCCTATCGCGCCCCCGTCCGGGATATCCGTTTCATTCTGGATCATGTCGTCGGATTTGCCGACATTGCTGCAACCACGCGCTTTGCCGATGCCACTCCGGACATGGTCGATGCGATCCTGACCGAAGCCGGACGCGTTGCAACCGACCTTCTTGCCCCACTGAACCGCACCGGGGATCTGAACCCCGCGCGGCTGGAAAACGGAGCCGTGGTCGCATCGCCCGGTTTTGCAGCGGGCTACAGCGCGTTGGCCAAGGGCGGCTGGGTCGGCATGACCGCGCATCCCGACCATGGCGGCATGGGTCTGCCGGTCGCGCTGGCAACGGCGGTTGACGACATGATGTCCGGCGCCTGCCTTGCCTTGCACCTGAAGCCGGTCCTGTCCAAGGGCCAGATCGAGGCGCTGGAGCATCATGCCTCGGATGCGATCAAGGCGCTGTACCTGCCGCGACTGTGTTCGGGGGAATGGTCGGGCACGATGAACCTGACGGAGCCGCAGGCCGGCTCGGACGTGGGCGCCCTGCGCACGAAGGCCGAGCCGAACGGCGACGGGACCCATGCGGTCACCGGGCAGAAAATCTACATCAGCTGGGGCGACAGCGACCTTGTGTCCAACGTCTGCCATCTGGAGCTTGCCCGCCTGCCGGACGCTGCGGAAGGCACCAGGGGAATCAGCCTTTTCATGGTGCCGAAGTTCATTCCCGATGCCGACGGCAACCTTGGCGCACGCAACAGCCTGCGCGTCATCAGTCTGGAACACAAGCTGGGCATCCACGGCAGCCCGACCTGTGTAATGCAGTTCGACGGGGCGACCGGCTGGCTGGTCGGCGAGCCGCACAAGGGCATGGCCGCGATGTTCACCATGATGAACAACGCCCGCCTTTCGGTCGCGGCGCAGGGCGTCGGCGTGGCCGAAGCCGCGATGCAGCAGGCGCTGGCATTTGCCGCCGAACGCCGGCAGGGTGCGACGCCGCTGTCGGACACCGGCAGCATCATCGACCACGCCGACGTGCGGCGGATGCTGGCCACCATGCGGGCCGAGATCTTCGCCGCCCGGTCGATCGTCCTGGCCTGTGCGGTTGCCACGGACAAGGCCACCGCGACCGGAAGCGCCACCTGCCGCGCGAGGGCGGCCTTCCTGACCCCGATCGCAAAGGCCTATGGTACCGACGTCGGAAGCGAGGTCGCGCAGCTTGGCATCCAGATCCACGGCGGCATGGGCTATGTCGAAGAGACCGGCGCGGCCCAGTTCCTGCGGGATGTCCGCATCACTGCAATCTACGAGGGCACCAACGGCATTCAGGCGATGGACCTTGTCGGGCGCAAGCTTGCGGACGGCGGTGATGCCGCGTTCCGGCTGATCGAGGACATCCAGCGGTCAGCCGAAGCCGCGCGCGCGCAGGTGCCGGATCTTGCGGGCGATCTCTGGCAGGCCGGCGAGGCTTTGCGCGAGGTGACCGAGGCGCTGGTGGCGCAGCCCCTGAATGACCGTTTCGCCGGGGCCGTGCCTTACCTGCGGGGCTTCGCGCGGGTGCTTGGCGGTCAGGCACACCTCAAGGCCGCCCTCGCCGACCCCCAACGGCTGCCGCTGGCCCGCGTCATGATCCGCCGGCTTTTGCCGGAATACCTGTCGCTTTTTGCCGCGGTCCGCGAAGGCTCTGACGGGCTTTACGCCCTGACGCAGGACGATCTGGCTGCGTGACCGACGGCATCCGCCACCCTTTCGCCACCCCGCCCGCCGAGGGGGCCGCGACTGAAGTGGCCCCCGGCATCCTCTGGCTGCGCCTGCCGCTGCCGATGGCGCTGGACCATGTGAACGTCTATGCGCTGGACGACGGGGCGGGCTGGACCATCGTCGATGCCGGCCTGTCGTCCCGGCGGTCGAAGGCGATCTGGGAGCAGCTTCTGGCCGGCCCGCTTGGCGCCAAGCCGGTCAACCGCGTGATCCTGACCCATCACCATCCCGACCATGTCGGGCTTGCCGGCTGGTTCCAGTCGCGCGGGGCCGAACTTCTGGCCACCCGCACCGCCTGGCTTTACGCGCGGATGCTGACGCTGGACGTGCAGGAACGGCCCTCGCCCGAAGCGCTGACCTTCTACCGCCGCGCCGGCCTGACGGCTGACGAACTTGACCGGCGCGCCACCCAGCGCCCATTCAACTTCGCCGACATGGTGGACCCGCTGCCACTGGGGTTCACCCGGCTGACGGAAGGCATGCGCCTTGCCGTGGCCGGGCGCGACTGGACCCTGCGCATCGGCCATGGCCATGCTCCGGACCATGCGACCCTGTGGTCGGATGACGGCATCGTCCTTGGCGGTGACCAGCTTCTGCCCGGCATTTCGGCCAACATCGGCGTCTACCCGACCGAACCCGAGGCTGATCCCCTAAGCGAGTGGCTGCACAGCTGCCGCGCCTTCCTGCCGCATGCGACGGGTGACCAGCTGATCCTGCCCGGTCACAAGCTGCCCTTCACCGGCCTGCCGTTCCGCCTGACCCAGATGATCGAAAACCATGAGGCAGCCCTTGGCCGGCTGATCGACCACCTTTCCACCCCGCAGACCGCCGCCCAGTGCTTTCTGCCGCTCTTCCGGCGCGAGATCGGGCCGGCCGAACAGGGCCTTGCCGTGGCCGAGGCGGTGGCACATCTGAACTGTCTCTTGCGGCGCGGCCTGGTTTCCCGTTCCCTGACGCCGGACGGCGCATGGGCATGGGAACGACAGGCATGACGAAGGCACCCGCAAAGGCGGCCGAGAAGACCAAAAGCCCAGCGGAATGGGCGCATGACCGGCTGGTCCTTTACATCCGCAATTTCGAAAGCCAGTTGGACGCGGCCCATGAGATTGCCATGGGTTTTGCCGGCGACGAAACCGGCGTGCTGCGGATCGAGGGCATCGGCTATTTCGACCCCGACATCATCACCTTCTACGGCCGGGACGACAGTGGCGCGCGGACCCAGCTTATCCAGCATGTCAGCCAGCTGTCGGTGACCCTGCGTGCCGTGCCGAAGACGGGCGAGGACGACCCCCCGCGCCGAATCGGGTTCAACCTCACTTCGGGCTGGATGGGCGGCGATTCTGGCGACGCTTCGGCGGGATAGCGGGGTATGCCCCTGCAATGGCAACCCCGTGACAGGCCGGGGCGAATAGGCTATTGGGCGGGCAACGAGGCTTCGACACAGGGACGGAAACCATGGCCGACAAGCACCAAGACGACCACAAGCACGGCACGATGGACATGCGCGCTCAGGAAAAGACCTTTGAGGGGTTCATCCGGATGTCGGTCTGGGTGGTCTGCGTGTCGATCGGGGTCCTGATCTTCATGGCGCTGGCGAACTCCTGAACCACAACCGCCGGAGGCTTCGATGCTGCGCCTGATGCTAAGTTTGGTGGCCCTTCTGGGCCTGGCCGCCTGCGGCGCGCCGTCAGTCTGGGCGCCGGATGACCAGGTTGAAGCCGCGCGTTTTGTCGCCGGGGCGCCGACCTACGTCACGCTTTACACAGTTGTGAACAAGACCTCGGGTTCGGGCGCCCATTCGGCCATTCTGGTCAACGGGTCCGAACGGGTGATCTTCGACCCGGCCGGCACCTGGACCCACCCGCGTCTGCCCGAACGCAACGACGTGCATTTTGGCATGACCGACAAGGCCATTGCCTTCTACATCGACTATCACGCCCGCCAGACCTACGATGTGATCGAGCAACGCATGGACGTTTCGCCCGAAGTGGCCGAACAGGTGCTGGCCAGCGTCAAGGCCTATGGCGCGGTGCCAAAGTCGATGTGCACCAATGCCACTTCGTCAATCCTGCGCGCGACGCCGGGCTTTGAATCGCTTCCCGCGACCTGGTTTCCAAAGCAGCTGTCGAATGCCTTTGAAGACCTTCCCGGTGTCAGCACTCGACTGATCACGGACGACGACGACGACAGCAATCACGGCATCCTTCTGGTGCAGGCAAACGGTGACCCGCTGGAGGGTTAGGGGACGCCGGGTCCGTTCCCGATCTGGAAAGGCTGAAGCGTGCGGATCTTCGGGGTCATCCTTGCCGGCGGCCGGGCCCTTCGGATGGGCGGGGCGGACAAGGCTCTGCTGCCCCTGGCGGGCCGCCCGCTGATCGGTCACGTTCTTGACCGGCTGAAGCCGCAGGTCGACCGCGTGCTGATCTCGGCCAATGGCGACGCCCGCCGCTTCGCAAGCTTTGGCTGCCCCGTCGTCGCGGACTCGGTCCCGCAAGGCCCGCTTTCGGGCATCCTTGCCGCCATGACCCATGCCGCAGACCTTGGCGCGACCCATGTCGCATCCTGTCCGGTGGACACGCCGTTCCTGCCGGACGACCTTGTGTCCCGGCTTGCCGACGCCTCCAGGGCTGCGCCGGAAGGGCTTGCCCTTGCCCGCACCCCCGATGGCGACCACCCGGCCACGGCACTGTGGCCGGTTGCCCTTGCCCCAGCGCTTGCCGCCTTCCTGGCCGCAGGGGGGGCCAGGGTCACCCGGTTCACCGATGCCCATCAGGCCGCCCGTGCCGACTTTGCCGAACCGGGGGCCTTCCTGAACCTGAACACGCCCGAAGACCTTGCCCGCGCCGAAACCTTGGGGAAAGGTGAGGCATGAGGGTTTACGGTGTCATCGGCTGGAAGAACTCGGGCAAGACCGGGTTGATGGAACGGCTGGTTGCCGACATCACCGGGCGCGGGTTTTCCGTCTCGACCGTCAAGCATGTGCATCATGCGGTGGATCTGGACCAGCCCGGCAAGGACACCTACCGCCACCGCAAGGCCGGTGCGCGCGAGGTGGTGCTTGCCTCGGCCGACCGCTTCGCCCTGATGGTGGAACATCGCGGCCCGGAACCGGAACTTGCCGCTGTCCTGGCCCGCCTGTCGCCGGTCGATCTGGTGCTGGTCGAGGGCTACAAGCGCGATGCCCACCCGAAGGTCGAGGTCTGGCGCGCCGAGACCGGGCAACCGCTGATCCAGCCCGGCGATCCCTTGGTGCGCGCCGTGGCGACGGATGCGGCGCTGACGCTGCCGGTTCCGGTGCTGGACCTGAACGACATCGGCGCGGTGGCCGATTTCATCCTGCGTGAGGTTGGTCTCTTGCGGCGACCAGCGGCGGCTGACGCCTTTGACCGCGTGATGATCGTTGACTGGTCTGGCAAGGCAAATCGCAGTCCGGAGCGCGAAAGCAAAGACGCGATCTGGATCGGTCTTTGTGAAGAAAGCCGGGAAACCCAGATCTATTTTCGCAGCCGTGCCGAGGCTGAGGCTTTCATCGCCGCCCGGCTGGGCGAAGGTGGTCGTCAGCTGGTCGGCTTCGACTTTCCGATGGGATATCCGACAGGTCTCGCCCACCGCCTCACCGGTCAGGATAGCGCCCGCGCCTTGCATGGCTGGCTGGCTGACCGGATCATCGACGCAGCCGACAACGCGAACAACCGCTTTGACGTGGCCGCAGCCATCAACCGCCAGCTTGGCGGGCTGGGACCGTTCTGGGGCTGCCCCAAGGCCCGGCCTCGCCCGCATCTGTCTTCGCTTAAGACTGTAGACTACGCCGCCCTCGGCCTTGCAGAAAAGCGGCGGGTCGAGGTCGAGAACCCGCCCGCCAAACCGGTCTGGCAGTTGCTGGGCGCTGGCTCGGTCGGGTCGCAGGCGCTGCTTGGCATTCCTGTCGTCCACCGGCTTGCCAAGGCGAGCGGGGCTGCCATATGGCCCTTCGAGCCGCTAGGGCCGCTGACCCTGGCCGAGGTCTATCCGTCGCTTCTGTCGAAGGCCGTTGCCGCGTCGGGCGACCCTATCCCCGACCGCGCGCAGGTGCGGTTGCTGGCGCGCGCCCTGTTCACTCTGTCACGCCGTGATCAGCTCGCCCCCCTGTTCCAGACACCCCCGGTTGCGGTAGAAGAAGGTTGGATCCTTGGTGCGGGCCACGCCGCCCTTCTGGCAGAGGCCCTGACATGGGCGTGACCATCTTTTCAGGCCTGCATGCCCATCTGCGCGCCGATGCCGCCCGCCTGTATTGGGAGGCGTTTGGCGGCAAGCTGGACCGGGTCCTTGGCCCAGATCCCTGTGCGCTTGCCTTTTTCGAACGGGTGATCCGCACTGACCATTGCCTTGCCGCGCTGGACGATGGCACGCTGATCGGGATCGCAGGGTTCAAGACCACATCGGGCAGCTTTGCCGGTGGCGGCTGGGCCGACCTGATCGCAGTCTACGGTGCCTGGGGCGGGCGCTGGCGCGGCTGGGCGCTTTGGGCACTGAACCGCGAGGTCGACAACGACCGCTTTCTTGTGGACGGCATCTGCGTCACCCGCGACAAGCGGGGCAAGGGGGTTGGAAGCCTGCTTCTTGCCGGGCTTTATGACGAAGCCGCGCGGCGGGGCTACCGGTCGGTCCGGCTGGACGTGATCGACGCCAACTGGCGCGCGCGCGCACTTTATGAACGCCAGGGCTTCGTTGCGACGCGAACCGAAAGCCTTGGCCCCTTGCGCCACCTCTTCGGTTTTGCCACATCTATCACCATGGTCCGGCCGTTGCCCGAACCCGACAAGGGTTGACACTTGCTGTGGCGCGCCCGGCCTGTCAGAATATGATCAAATTCTCCAACGGAGGGCGATGCCATGATCACCAAGCGCGAGTTCTACATCAACGGGGCCTGGGTCGCACCAGTGGTTGCGCGGGACTGCCCGGTCATCGACCCCTCGACCGAAGAAGCCTGCGCGGTGATCTCTCTGGGCAGCGAGGCGGACACCAACGCCGCCATCGCGGCCGCGAAGGCTGCGTTCCCGGCCTGGGCTGCAACCCCCCCGGCCGAACGCCGCAAGGTGGTAGAGCGCATCCTTGAACAGTATTACCTGCGCAAGGAAGAAATGGCCCATGCGATCAGCATCGAGATGGGCGCGCCCATCGACATGAGCCGCGATGACCAGGCCGAATGTCTGCCCTGGCACCTGAAGAATTTCCTGACGGCCTTCGACCAAATCGAATGGATCCGCCCGCTTGGCCCCCACGCCCCCGACACCCGCATCGCGCTGGAGCCGATCGGCGTGGTCGGCCTGATCACGCCCTGGAACTGGCCGATGAACCAGGTGTCGCTGAAGGTGATCCCTGCCCTTCTGGCCGGCTGCCCCTGCGTGCTGAAGCCGTCCGAGGAATCGCCGCTGTCCTCGATGCTGTTTGCCGAGTTCTGCCATGATGCCGGGGTGCCGGCGGGCGTGTTCAACTTGGTGAACGGCGACGGGCCGGGGGTGGGTGCCACGCTCTCCAGCCACCCGGATGTCGAGATGATCAGCTTCACCGGCAGCACACGGGCCGGGCGGGCGATCTCGGTCGCCGCCGCAGAGACCCTGAAGCGCGTCACCCTGGAACTGGGCGGCAAGGGCGCGAACCTTGTGTTCGCCGATGCCGATGCCCGCGCCGTGGAACGGGGTATCCGGCACATGATGAACAACTCGGGCCAGTCCTGCAACGCGCCCAGCCGGATGCTGGTGGAACGCGGTTTTTATGACCGTGCGGTCGAGATCGCAGCCGAAGTGGCGAGCGGCATCAAGGTCGGCCCGGCCAGCCTGCCCGGCGGTCACATCGGTCCGGTGGTGAGCAAGCGCCAGTGGGACCAGATTCAGGGCTATATCCAGAAAGGCATTGACGAAGGCGCACGGCTGATTGCCGGCGGGCTTGGCCTGCCGGAGGGCATGAACAAGGGTTTCTACGTCCGCCCGACGATCTTTGCCGACGTGACACCCGGCATGACCATCGAACGCGAAGAGATCTTCGGACCGGTGATGTGCATGATCCCCTTCGAGACCGAAGCCGATGCGGTGAGGATCGCCAATGACACACCCTACGGTTTGACCAACTACGTCCAGTCGCAGGACGGGGCGCGGCGCAACCGGCTTGCACGGCAACTGCGCGCCGGGATGATCGAGATGAACGGCCGCTCGCGCGGTGCCGGGGCCCCGTTCGGCGGCGTGAAGTCCAGCGGCCGGGCGCGCGAAGGCGGCGTCTGGGGGATCGAGGAATTCCTTGAGGTCAAGGCGATTTCCGGCTGGGACGTCAGCCAGGACGTGGCCGCCGAATAAGGCACATCCCGGCAAGCCGGGCCAAATTCCTTCGAAGGAATTTGCAATTTTCTTCGAAGAAAATTGGCCGCGCCTGCCCTGCCGCGACAGCTCTTCGGGCGTCGAAGCGCAAACTTGACACACGTGTCGATTCCTGTTGGCATGGCGGCGATGGAGGCCGCCATGACCCAGCATCCCCGCCTGATGTCGTCCCTGAAACTGCGCGACGAGACCCTGCGCAACCGCATCGTCTTTGGCGCACACACCGCCAACATGTCCGACCAGGGGATGCCGGGGCCGCGCTTCGGCAAATATCTTCTGGAGCGCGCCCTTGGCGGTGCTGCGATGATCGTGGCTGAACCCGTGCCGGTGCACCGGACGGGCGTGCTGACGCGCGGCAACTTCCTGCACTCGGACGACGCGGTGACCCCGGCCTTCCGCACCATCACCGATGAGGTCAAGGCCGCGGGCGCGGTGATCCTGCAACAGCTTTACCACGTCGGCGCGCATGGCGATGCTGACCTCAGCTTCGCGCCGCACTGGTCGCCTTCGGGCGGGCCGTCCTATCACGACAGCGACGGCAGTCATGCGATGTCCGAGGCGGAAATCGAGGAATTGCTTGCGGCCCATGTTGCCGCTGCCGTCCGTGCCAAGGCGTCGGGCTTTCAGGGGGTCGAGGTCTGGGCGGCCTATCATTCGCTGCTGGACCAGTTCTGGACCCCCTGGTCGAACCAGCGGACCGACCGGTGGGGCGGGTCGCTGGAGAACCGCACACGGTTCTCACGCGAGGTGATCGAAAGGGTGCGGCGCGCTTGCGGCGAAGGGTTCATCATCGGCCTCGCGGTCAGCTATTCCACCAGCTACGACGTGACGCTATCGGCGGAATCCCTGTGCGAAATCATCGACCTGCACGACCGGACCGGGCATATGGACTATGTGACCGTGGGGGCCGGAAGCTATCTGGAGTTCGAGGCAATCATCCCGCCCTTCACCCATGGTGAAAAGCTGACGACGCCCTTGACCCAACAGCTGAAATCGCTGGTGAAGCACGCGGTCATCACCTCGGAGGCCGGCGTGCGGACACCTGAAAACGGCGAGGCGATCATCGCCTCGGGGATGGCCGATCTGGTCAGCATCGTGCGCGGTCAGATCGCCGATCCGCATCTGGCGCGCAAGGTGGCCGAGGGGCGGTCGTCCGACGTGCGGGGCTGCATTTCCTGCAACCAGATGTGCTGGGGGCGGCGGTCGCGCGACTATTGGATTTCCTGCCTGATCAACCCCTCGGCGGGGCGAGAGTTCGAGTGGGGCGGGGACCGGTTCACGGCCGCTGCCCAGCCGAAGGACGTGCTGGTAATCGGCGCCGGTCCGGCCGGTCTGGAGGCCGCCCGCGTGGCCGCCGCCCGCGGACATCGGGTCGAGATCGTCGAGGCGATGCCGGTGGTTGGCGGACAGTTCCGGCTGGCCGGGATGCAGCCCCGGCGAGGCCAGATTCTGGAGTTGATGGACTGGTATGAAGGCCAGTTCCAGACGCTTGGCGTGCTTTTGAAACTGAACACTTTCCTTGACGAACAAGAGCTTGCAGCGCACCCGGCGCATGTCGCGGTGATCGCCACGGGGTCATTGCCGGAAGATACCGGTTTCCAGCGCTGGGTGCCGTCAGAGACGTCGCTGCCGGGGATCGAGGCCGGGGGGGTCTGGTCGCCCGAGGCGGTTTTGCGGCGTCAGGCGCGGCTGGGCGATGCGGTCGTCATCTTTGACGAAGGCGGCAACTGGCGGGGCGTTGGCACGGCCTGGGCGCTGGCCGAAGCCGGCAAGACCGTAACCATCGTGACCCCCGATCCCTTTGTGGGCAAGGAGATCGCCCGCACTGCCGCCGATGGTGTGGTGCGACGCCGGCTGGGGGCGCTGGGGGTGCGGATGCTGGCCGAACACCGGCTGGTGCGCTGGCATGGCAACGGGGTGACGGTGCGCAGTTTCCTGACCGGGGGGGAGGAGGTCATCCCCGCCTCGGCCTTGGTGATGGCGACGACGAACCGGGCCTTCGATCCGTTCCCCGAGACGATCCCCGGCAAGGTGCTGCACCGGATCGGCGACTGCGCGGCGCCGCGCCTGGGGGCTTTTGCGTTTCATGAGGGGCGGAAGGTCGGGATGACGCTCTGAGTGGCGGACGGTTCGTTAGATCAAGGGGTTGGCGCGGTTTCTTGCGTCTTCTTTCGGTCTTTCTTGCGTCTTCCTTCCGTCTCTACGCGCGCTAGACTAGACCGGCGTTAACCACAGGCCGCGAATCGGGTTCGCGGTGGGGAGGCCCCTGCCCCCTTCCCGCAGAGGGGGAAGGGAGGCGCTTTTGCGGCAAAGTTGCTTTCGTGCGCCGTCGTCGCAAGGACTTTGAGCCTCCGGCGGGGATATTTTCGCAAAGATGAACGGGCAGAGGAGCAGCGGCCTAGCTTGCCCGTGCGAAGCTTTCCGATGTCGAGAGCGCCCAGGCCTCGGCAAAGCGGGGCGAGGATTTCGGGTCGGCGGTCAGCTGGCCGGGGGCAAGCTGTTCATATTGTTCGGCCAGCGAGATCACCTTGTCCGACGAGGCCCGGCGCAGGAAGTGGTGGGGTTTCAGTTCGGACGGATGGGACAGGCCGGCGGCGGCTACCAGTTCGGCCAGGGCGTGAAGCGTGTTGCGCTGGAAGCTGGCCACCCGTTCGGCCTTGTCCGGCACGACAATGGCGCGCTGGCGCAGAGGATCCTGCGTGGCAACCCCCGTCGGACATTCGCCGGTGTGGCACGACTGGGCCTGGATACAGCCGACCGCGAACATGAAGCCGCGCGCGGCATTGCACCAGTCGGCCCCCAGCGCCAGCACGCGCGCCATGTCGAAAGCCGAGGTGATCTTGCCCGACGCGCCGATCCGCACCCGGTCGCGCACGCCGATTCCGACCAGCGCGTTGTGCACGAAGGAAAGCCCGTCGCGCAGCGGCATGCCAACGTGGTCCATGAATTCCAGGGGGGCCGCTCCGGTGCCACCTTCCTTCCCGTCAACCACGATGAAATCGGGGGTGATGCCGGTGGCGAGCATCGCCTTGCAGATCGCCATGAACTCCCACGTATGACCGATGCACAGCTTGAAGCCGGCCGGCTTGCCGCCCGAAAGCTCTCGCATCAGGGCGATCTGTTCCAAGAGGCCCTGCGGCGTGGAAAAGCAGGAGTGATGCGCCGGAGAGTTGCAGTCCTGCCCCATGGGAACGCCGCGGATCAGCGAGATTTCCCTGGTGACCTTGGCGGCGGGCAGCACGCCGCCGTGGCCGGGCTTGGCCCCTTGGGAAAGTTTCAGTTCGACCATCTTGATCTGCGGGCTTGAGGCAGTTTCGGCGAACTTCGCCGGATCAAAGCCACCATCCGCCGCCCGCGCACCGAAATAGCCCGAGCCAACCTCCCAGACCAGATCGCCGCCGTTTTCGCGGTGATAGGGCGAGACGCCGCCTTCGCCGGTGTCATGGAAGAAGCCGCCGATCTTTGCCCCCTTGTTCAGGGCGCGGATCGCGTTGGCCGACAAGGAGCCATAGCTCATCGCCGAGATGTTCAGCAGGCTGGCCGAATAGGGCTGTCGGCTGTCTGCGCCGATCAGGGTCCGCATTGCCTCATTCCCGAGGGTGGGTTTCGGCGCGATGGAATGGTGCAGCCATTCATACTGCTCTTCGTAGACATCGTACTGGGTGCCGAAAGGGCGCTTGTCGAGGTCACGCTTGGCGCGCTGGTAGACGATGGCGCGTTTGTCGCGGGGGAAGGGGGCCCCATCCTTGTCGCCTTCGAAGAAGTATTGCCGCATCTCGGGCCGGATCGATTCCAGGATGAAGCGCAGGTGCGCCATGACCGGATAGTTGCGCAGGACCGCGTGGCGGGTCTGGTGCAGGTCATGAAACCCAAGGGCGACCGATCCGGCGCACAGCAGGGCAAGCGGCAGAAGCCACCAGACCTGGCCCGGGAACACGGCTATCAGCAGGGCCAGTGCCACCACAAGGATGGCGGGCCAGGTGATCAGGGCGTAGCGCAGGGTGAAGATGGTGGCGAGCATGGCGGCCTCACGTTGGGTCGCCGGCAGTTAAGCACCAATATCTGAACAGTTATGCAAAATTCAGAAGGGAACCGGGGCAGAAAAGCTGACACGCTCTTTCGTGACGGGATGGTGCAGCGACAGGGTCTCGGCGTGCAGCATCAGCCGGGGATACTGGCGAAAGCGGTCGGGGGCGTAGATCTGGTCGCCGACGATGGCATGTCCCAGCGCCAGCATGTGCACCCGAAGCTGGTGGCTGCGCCCGGTATGGGGGGTCAGCCGGACCCTTGTTTCGCCATCAAAGCGGTCGATGACTTGCCAGTCGGTCTGGGCGGGCTTGCCGTCGGGGGTGACCTTCTGGCGCGGGCGATAGTCCCAGTCGCTGCCCAGCGGCAGGTCGACGGTGCCGCTGTCTTCGGCCAGATGGCCGTGCAGGCGGGCGATGTAGGTCTTTTGCGCGCGGCGTTGTTCGAATTCCTGGCCCAGAAAGCCCTGGGCCTGCTTGGTACGGGCGAAGATGATGACCCCGGAGGTGTCGCAGTCCAGCCGGTGAACCAGAAGCGTATCCCAGCGGGTGGCTTGCAGGCGGGTAAGCAGGCTGTCCTGCCGGCCGTCCAGCTTGCCCGGCACCGACAACAGGCCAGCGGGCTTGTCCATGACCAGGATTGCCGCGTCCTCGTGCAGGAACTGCAGGGGCGTGTCCGGGGGGTCGTAGGCGAAATCCGGGATCAGCGAGGGGTCAGACATTGATTGGTCAGACAATCCGGTGGCCTTCGGCCAGCAGCCGGTCGCGCAGGTGGCGGATATGGGCAGGCCCGACTTCACAGCAGCCGCCGACGATGCTGGCCCCCATGCCGACCCAGGTCAGGGCGAAATCGGCGTATTTCTCGGGTGTAAGGTCGTGGCGGTGGGTCAGTTCCTTCACCGTCGGTGCGTCTTTCAGGAAATTGCCCGAGATATGGGTGAAGCCGTTGGCATAGGCGCCGAAGGGTTTGCCGAAGGGTTTCAGCGCGGCAAGCGCATCGGCCATCGCTTCGGGGACCGAACAGTTGGCAAGAAGGGCGGCGACCGGGTGATGAAACAGGCGGGCAAGGTCGGCCACGGGCTCGCCGGAGCGAAGCCTGGTGCCGTCGTGGTCATCGACCGAGATCGAAAGCCAGACCGGCTTTCCCGCCGCCTGCGCGCCGATCACCGCACCTTCGGCGGCCTCGATCGAGGCCGCGGTCTCGATCAGGATCAGATCGACATGCGGGGCGAGGATGCGGGCGATCTCGCTGTATTTCGGGGCGGCCTCGACTGTGGGTTCGGTCAGGTCGGGGCGGTAGCTGCCCTGCAGGGGGCCAAGCGACCCGGCGATGCGGCCCGATCCATGCGCGGCGCGGGCTTCATGCGCCTCGGCAAGGGCGCGCAGCTGCAGGGCGTGAAACATGTGGTCAAGGCCGACGCGGGCCAGACGGTCGTGGTGGATGGCATAGGTGTTGGTCGTGGCGATGGTCGCGCCGGCGGCGAAGTAGTCGGCGTGGATGTCGCGGACCAGACCGGGGTGGTCCAGCATCACCCGTGTCGCCCAAAGCGGCGTCGGATCGTCGCCGGAACGGGCCACCAGCTCTTGCCCCATGCCGCCGTCGAGAAGGGTAATATCGGTCATCGTGATCTCCTTTGGCGGCAACAGTCGGTCTGGGGACAAGGAAGATCAAGGGTCGTCATGTGTCATGGCGGGGGCAAGCGGGTCATGCCGGGGGGCGCAAAGGCCCGCGCGCAAGGTCAAGCCGGACAACCAGACCCCGCCCCCCTTCGCCATGACAGGCCGAGACCTTGCCGCCAAGCCGGCGGGCGATGTCCTGCACGATCGAGAGGCCCAGCCCGTGATCGGCCCCGGCCCCGGCGGGCAGGAAAAGCCGGGCGAGGCGGTCGGGCGGCAGTCCCCTGCCGGTGTCGCTGACCGCAAGGCTGCCGCTGTCCGAAACCCGCACCGTGACCGCACAGTCGCGGCCGGCGTGGGCGATGGCGTTGTCGACAAGGTTGCCGATCGCTTCGGCCAGAAGCACCGGCTCGGCCAGGATCATCAGGCTGTCCGGCCCGTCATAGCCAAGATCCTGCCCGGCCTCATCGGCGCGCGGCAGGGCCTCGGCCGTCACCTCACGCGCGACCGCGGCCAGATCGACCGGGACACGGACGATGCCACCCTCGGTCGCGTCAAGCCGCGCCAGCAACAGAAGCTGCGCCAGCACCCGTTCGGCGCGCACCAGCGCCTGATCGGCCTTTGCCAGCGAGGCCCCCTCACCCCCGGCCCTGCCGGCAAGGGCAAGATGGGTGCGGGCGGTGGCCAAGGGCGTGCGGATCTGGTGGTTGGCGTTCGAGGTGAAGCGGCGCAGCGCCGACATCGACGACTGAAGCCGCCCGATGAAGCCGTTCAGCGCCTCGATCAGGGGCGCGATTTCCTGCGGCACCGGGGCCGACAGCGGGTCAAGGTCATCGGGCGCACGGGCGGCGATGGCCTGGCCCAGCCGGTCCAGCGGGCGCAGCGCCAGGGTGATCACCGCCCAGGCGATGGCCATCGCTGCCACGCCGATCAGCGACAGCCGGATCGCCGACCGCCAGAGGATCGCCCGGGCAAGGCCATCCCGCGCGCGGGTGGTTTCGGCCACGGTGACCGCGATGGCCAGCGTGCCTTCGCCCGAGGTGACGCTGCGCGCGATGGTCACCTGCCGCACCGGATCGCCGCGCATCCAGCTGTCGGCGAAGCGGGCGGCCTCGGGCGTGGCCTCAAGGCGGGCCAGATCCTCGTAGCCGGTCAGAAAGCCCGCCGGCCCGTCGATCCGGTAGAAAACCCGGTCCTCGGCGGTGGAGGACAGCATTTCCAGCGCTGAAAACGGCACTTCGGCGTCAAGGCCGCCGTCATCCGACACCGTGACTCGTTCGGCAATGGCCATGGCCGAGCCCAGAAGCACCCGGTCCGACACATCGCGCGCGGTGCGGATCGCCTCGGCCCTTGTGTCCAGAAGGGCGACGGCGCCGATGGCCAAAGTCGCCAGCGCAAGCGACAGGATCAGCCGCAGCCGCAGCGAGGCGGGCGCGCGGATCATGCGGGCTTGTCCAGGACATAGCCAAGCCCGCGCACGGTGCGCAGGGTCAGGCCATGCGGCGCAAGCCGGCGGCGCAGGCGGCTGACATATTGTTCGATGGCATTGTCCGACAGATGATCATCCATTGCCGTCAGCGACTGGACGATCGCCTCGCGTCCGACCAGCCGTCCTGCGCGGCGGAAGAACAGTTCCAGCAGCGCGCGTTCCCGCGCGGGCAGGTCCAGTGTGAGGCCGCCCGCCGTGAAGGTCCGCGCATCAAGGTCAAGTGTGACCGGCCCAAGGGTCAGTGCTGTCGCCCCCTGACCGGCCCGGCGACGCAGAAGCGACCGGATCCGCGCCTCGAATTCGGCCACGTCGAAGGGTTTCACCATATAGTCGTCGGCGCCAAGGTCCAGCCCGCGCACCCGGTCTTCCAGCGCGCCGCGCGCGGTCAGGATCATCACCGCCGCCGGATTGCCCCGCGCCCGCATCGCGCGCAGGACCGACAGCCCGTCCATTCCGGGCAGGTTGAGGTCAAGGATCACCAGATCGAACGCCTCGGCCGCGATCAGGGCTTCGGCCGAGTCTCCGTCGCGCACCGCGTCAAGCGCGTGGCCGGTCTGGCCGATCAGCTGGCTCAGGGCTTCGGCAAGCGGGGCGTCGTCTTCGACCAGAAGGATGCGCATGAGGCAAGGCTAAGGGCAAAGCCGGGCGTTGTGAACCGGGTTCCTGCGGTGCATCATCGCGGCCATGCGTGCAGCGTTCCGCGTGGTTCTGGGCCTGATCTTCCTGATCCCCGCCGTGGCGGAGGCCGAAGATTTCCGTTTCGGCCCGGACGGGGCGACTGACCGCGTGGTGGTCTATTCCTCGCTGGACGCAGGCCTTGCCCGGCCACTGATCGACGGGTTTCTGGCCGCCAATCCGGGCATGGCGGTTGACTACAGCGATCTTCTGACCGGCGAGATCGCGGCCCGCGTCGTGGCCGAAACTGACGCGGGCGCCGGCACTGCGGATGTGGCGATTTCGTCGGCGATGGACCTGCAGATGAAGCTGGCCAATGACGGCTATGCCGCCGCGGTTGATCTGCCGGCGCTGCTGGGCTGGCCGGACTGGGCGAACTGGCGCAACATGGCGGTGGCGCTGACCTTCGAGCCGGCGGTGATCGTCTACCACCGGCCCAGCTTTCCGGACGGCCCCCCGGACACGCGCGCGGCGCTGGCCCGGTGGCTGGCGACGGCTCCGCAGGGCAGGATCGGAACCTACGACATCACGGCGGCGGCGGTGGGCTATCTGTTCCTGGCCCGCGACCAGGAGCATTACGCCGACATCTGGACGCTGGTGCAGGCGATGGGGCAGGCTGGGGTGGTCCTGTCGCCGACCAGCCAGGGGATCATCGACCGCGTCGCCTCTGGCGAGCTGCTGATCGGCTACAACATCCTTGGCTCTTATGCCGCCGATCAGGCGCGGCGGCTTCCCGATCTTGGCCTTGCCTATCCGCGCGATTTCGTCGTGGTCGTCGCCCGGGTGGGTCTGGTGCCCCGCGCGGCGCGGCGGCCGGACCTTGGCGCGCGGTTCCTGGACTATCTCATCAGTGCCGAGGGCCAGCGGATCCTGGCCGAAGAAATGTCGCTGCCTGCGCTGTCGCCCGATCACACCGGCCCGAACAGTGCGGCGGCGCTGCGTGCGGCGCATGGCGCCGTGCTGAAGCCGGTGCCGGTGGGGCCGGGGTTGCTGGCCTATCTGGACCAGTCCAGACGCGGCCGTTTTCTGGAGCGCTGGGCAGCGGCGCTGGGACAGTAGCGCAGGGCGAACCTTCATGGAGCCGACAATCTTTTTCTGCCCGGATTCAAGCGCGAAGCGCGCCGGGCAATGCCCGACCGCCCCCTCGGGCGGGCATTTTGCACCGTCACGCATAGAGCTTCGGTGGGGTGGTTTGACCCATAAACCGCGCTGAACTGCTGTTGCCTGCCCACCCGGCGGTCGGGCGTTGCCCTTTCGTCGCGCTGGTTGAACGACTGGCCGAAGAACCGGACCGGTTCCACGAGGGACATCCCGCTCTGGTGCGCCCGCGGCGTGTCAGGTTCATGACAGGTCGGCGTGGTCAGATACCCCATCCGCGGCGAGGAGGCTGCGGCAATGATTCGCGGGTGCATCACGCCCGCCCAAGGGAGGACTACCACATGAAACACGCCATTCTTGGCGCGGGGCTTGCCGTTGCGCTGGCATTTCCCGCCTTTGCCCAGGACTACACCATCATGGCCCCGGCCAACCCCGGCGGCGGCTGGGATGCCACGGCCCGCACCATGCAGGACGTGATGCAGGCGGAAGGCATCGCGCCCTCGGTCGAGGTGATCAACGTCCCCGGAGCCGGTGGCACCGTCGGTCTGGCGCAGTTCGTGAACGACAGCGCAGGCGATCCGACGAAGCTGATCGTCGGCGGCTATGTCATGGTCGGCGCGATCCTGACCAACGCCTCGCCGGTCACGCTGGCCGATGTCACCCCGATTGCGCGGCTGACGGGCGACCATCAGGCGATCGTGGTGCCCGCGTCGTCCGAGATCCAGACCCTGGCTGACCTGGTTACGCTTCTGAAGGCCGATCCGGGTGCTGTGTCCTGGGCGGGCGGGTCTGCCGGTGGCACCGACCATATCACCATCGGCCTTCTGGCCAAGGCGGCCGGAGTCGATCCGACCAAGATCAACTATGTCGCCTTCTCGGGCGGTGGCGAGGCGCTTGCGGCGATCCTTGGCAGCCAGGTGACGGCGGGTGTCTCGTCGGTCGGCGAGTTTGCCGAGCAGATCAAGGCCGGCACGATGCGGCTGCTGGCGGTCTCGTCCGCCGAGCGGCTGGAGGGCGTGGACGCGCCGACGCTGAAGGAAGCGGGCTTCGATGTCGTCGTGCAGAACTGGCGGATGATCGCGGCTCCGGCCGGGCTGGACGAGGCTGGAAAGGCCAAGATCATGGCCGACATCGAAAAGCTGAACGCCTCGGCTGGCTGGCAGGACGCGCTGGCGACCAAGGGCTGGCTGAACACCTATATGGCCGGCGATGCCTTCATGGCGCAGCTTGCCACCGACACCGCCGCCACCGAAACCATCCTGCGCGACATCGGGCTGGTGAAATGACACCTTCGGGTGTCGAAGGCCGGCGCCGCTCCATTGGAGCGGCGCTGGTCGTCGCGGCGCTTCTGGCGGGGGTCGGGGCGGTCATGCTGTGGGATGTGTCACATCTGACGCAGGACGGCGGCTATGCCGGGGTCGGCCCGGCGGATGTGCCGCGTATGGTGGCCATCGGGCTGATCGGTCTGGCGGTCTGGACCGTGGTTGCGGGCCTGCGCGGTGATTTCATGACCCCCGAAAAGCAAGAGGTCGCGCCGGTGCTTTGGGTGCTTGGCGGGCTGCTCGGGCAGCTGGTGCTGTTGCCCTTGGCCGGGTTCACGGTTGCCACCGGCCTGTTGTTTGCGATGACAGCGCGCGGGTTCGGCGAGCGCCGGTTTCCGCTGGCGCTTGGGATCGGCATCGCGCTGGCCTTTCTGGTCTATGTCCTGTTCGACGGCCTTCTGAAGCTGAACCTGCCCGGCGGCCCGGTCGAGCGCCTGATCATGGGGGCCTGACCGGATGGAAAGCTTCAATCTTCTGCTGCAAGGCCTGTCGGTCGCACTTGACCCGATGATCCTCTTGTACGCGCTGATCGGGGTGACCCTTGGCACGGCCGTCGGCGTTCTTCCCGGCATTGGCCCGGCGCTGACCGTAGCGCTGTTGTTGCCCGTCACCTACGGGCTGGATCCTGCCGGGTCGCTGATCATGTTCGCGGGCATCTACTATGGCGGCATGTACGGCGGGTCGACCACGTCGATCCTGTTGAACACGCCGGGGGAAAGCGCGTCGATCGTCACCGCCATCGAGGGCAACAAGATGGCGCGGAACGGGCGCGGCGGGCCGGCGCTGGCCACCGCTGCGATCGGCAGCTTTGTCGCCGGGCTGATTGCCACGCTGGCGCTGGCCTTCCTTGCGCCGCATGTGGTCAAGCTTGCGCTGACGCTGGGCCCGCGTGACTATTTTGCGCTGATGATGCTGGCCTTTGTCACCGTCTCGGCCACCTTTGGCGACAGCACCCTGCGCGGGTTGACCGCACTTTTCGTCGGCCTCGCGCTGGCCTGCGTCGGGATCGACCAGCTGACCGGCGCCACGCGGCTTGCCTTCGGGGTGCCGCAGCTGCTGGACGGGATCGAGGTCACCACGCTGGCCGTTGCCATGTTCGCGCTGGGAGAAGCCTTCTTCGTCGCCGGGCAAGGCGCCCCGGCCGAGGGGATGCACCAGATCAAGGGCGCGGTGCAGATGACGCGCGAGGACTGGCGCCGGTCCTGGAAGCCCTGGCTGCGCGGGACGGCCATCGGCTTTCCCATCGGGTCGATGCCGGCGGGGGGCGCGGATGTCGCGTCGTTCCTGTCTTATGCGGCGGAACGCAAGCTGACCAAACACCCCGAGGAGTTTGGCAATGGCGCGATCGAGGGCGTTGCGGGGCCGGAGGCGGCCAACAACGCCGCCGCCGCAGGCACGCTGGTGCCTTTGCTGACGCTGGGCCTGCCGACAACTGCCACCGCCGCGATCATGCTGGCCGGGTTCCAGCAGTTCGGCCTGCAACCGGGGCCGCTTCTGTTCATCACCAACGCCGAGCTGGTCTGGGGTCTGATCGCCAGCCTTCTGGTGGCCAACGTGATGCTGGTGGTGCTGAACCTGCCGCTGATCGGCCTGTGGATCAAGCTTCTGACCATTCCGCGCCCCTGGCTTTACGGCGGTATCCTGGTCTTTGCGACGTTGGGCTGCATCGGGGTCAACCCCTCGCCGGTCGAGCTGGGAATGCTGATCGGCTTTGGCCTGATGGGCTATGCAATGCGGCTTTACGGCTTTCCCATTGCTCCGGTCGTGGTTGGCCTGATCCTGGGACCAATGGCCGAACAGCAGCTGCGCCGCGCCCTGTCGATCGCGCAGGGTGACTGGATGACGCTGGTCTCCACCCCGGTGTCGGCGGGATTCCTGACGCTTGCGGGGTTGTTCCTGTTCGTGCCGCTGATCCTGCGCGCAAGGGGACGGGGCCGGGTTCTGGGAAAGGTGGCCAGCGACGGCGACTGAGGCCGGTCAGCTTGCCCGGTCAATCTGCCGGGTCAATCTGCCGGGTCGAAAACCTCGGCAAGCAGCGGGACCAGCCAGTCTTCGTCCGCGTCGGTGAAGGCGGCCAGAGTGTTGCTGTCCAGATCGAGAACGCCAAGAAGGACGCCACGGCCGTTCCAGACCGGCAGGACAAGTTCGGACCGCGTGCTGGACGAGCAGGCGATATGGTCGGGAAACGCCTCGACATCCGGCACGTTCAGGGTCTTTCCGCTGCGCGCGGCGGCCCCGCAGACGCCACGGCTGAACGGGATCACAAGGCAGCCGTGGCTGCCCTGATAGGGGCCGATCTTCAGCAGTTCCGGCGCGACGACCCGGTAGAAGCCGGTCCAGTCCGCGAAGGGGTGGGCGTGGTGCAGCTCGCACACCACGGTGGCCATCAGCGCGACGGTGTCCGTCTCTCCGGCGGTCAGCGCGCGGATCGCGGCCGAGATTGCGGGGCGGTCGATCTCAGTAGCCAAGGGCACAGCCATCCTTCCGGGGGTCGGACGCGCCGACCAGAATATCGCCGTCGATGCGGATCGCCTGAGCGCCGCCGATGGGTTCGTCAGGGATGGTCACAGCATGGCCCATCGCGGCAAGGTCGGCACGCACGGCGTCGGAATAGCCGCGTTCCACGGTCAACCCACCGACACCGGAGAAGCAGCGTGGGGCGTCGATGGCGGCCTGCACGTCCAGCCCGAAATCGGCAAGGTTGGTGACAAAGCGGGCATGGCCGCAGGATTGATAGGCCCCACCCATCACGCCGAAGGGCATGACAACCCGTCCAGCCTTGCGGATCATGCCGGGGATGATCGTATGCATCGGACGCTTGCCGCCGCCGGCCTCGTTCGGGTGGCCAGGCTTCAGCGTGAATCCCGCGCCCCGGCCCTGGAAATTGATGCCGAATTTCGTCGAGGCCAGGCCAGAGCCGAAGCCGTGGAAGATCGAATAGATCAGCGACACCGCCATCCGGTCGCGGTCGACGACGGTGATGTAGATCGTGTCCTTGTGCACCGCCTCGGTCAGGGGGGCGGCGGCGGGCATGGCGCGTTTGGGGTCGATCAGGGCGGCAAGCCTTGCGGCGGTTTCCGGGGCAAGCATATGGCCCAGCCGGGTGGTGTGGTCCGGATCGGCGATGAAGCGGTTGCGGGCGTCATAGGCAAGTTTGGTCGCCTCGGCCTCGATATGGGCGCGCTGACTGCCGAACGGGTCCATCCTGGCAAGGTCGAAGTGCTTGAGGATGTTCAAAAGCAGGATCGCGGTCGCGCCCTGCCCGTTCGGCGGATGTTCGACAAGCTCGATATCGCCATAAGAGCCGCCGACCGGCGTACCATAGTCGCAGCGGGTGGCGGCGAGGTCATCCAGCGTGTGGCTGCCACCCAGCGCGCGCAGCGAGGTGATCATGTCCTCGGCAACCTCGCCTTCATAGAAACCCGCACGGCCTTCGCGGACGATGCGGCGAAGGACTTCGGCCTGCCCGGGGGCGCGGAAGATCTGGCCGATGGCAGGGGCCTTGCCGCCGAAACTGTAGTAATCAAGTGCTGCGCCCTTCAGGGCCGCCAGATCGTCGGCCCAGTCGAAAGCGACGCGGGGGGCGACAGGAATACCTTCGTCGGCATAGCGGATCGCGGGGGCAAGCGTGTCGGACAGGGGCAGCATTCCGTAGTCGGCGCTGAGCGTGCAGAAGGCATCGACGGCGCCGGGCAGGGTGACGGCCTCGATCCCGTACAAGGGGATTGCGGTCAGGCCCTTTGCGCGCAGGGCTTCGGTGTCGAAACCTGCCGGAGCGCGGCCCGAGCCATTGAGGGCGATGATGTCTTCCGATCCCGGCGGCTTGACCAGAACGAAGCAATCGCCGCCGATGCCGGTCGATTGCGGTTCGGCGATGCCGAGAAGAACCGCCCCGGCAATGGCGGCATCGACGGCATTGCCGCCGGATTTGAGCACTTCGACCGCCACCTGTGCTGCAATCGGGTGGGACGTGGCGCAAAGCCCGTTCGCCGCATAGACGGCCGACCGGCCGGGAAGATGTAGATCGCGCATTCCGTCCGCCACGGTAAGATCAAGGTCCGTGCAGACCTAGGCCGGCCACGCCGGAAAGCCAAGACGCGGACGCAGGGATTTGTGCAGGCACCGGGTCCTAGGCCTGATCGGTCAGCGGGATCAGAAAGGTCAGCCGGTTCTGGCCGGCGCTGCGGGCATAGGTCAGGTCGGCGGTCAGGCTGCGGATCAGGTGCCAGCCAAATCCACCCTCGGGCAGATCATCCATGGCTTCGGGGTGTGCATAGGGCAGATGTCCGGCGGGAAGCCTGCCGTCCGGCATGCCAAGTCCGACATCGGCAATGCGGCAGGCAAGGCCCGCCGTGGTGGCGCGCAGGTCGACCTCGACCGGGCCGCTGCCGCCGGCATAGGCATGTTCGG
Organism: Rhodobacterales bacterium; assembly: GCA_031441285.1. Classification (GTDB taxonomy): domain Bacteria; phylum Pseudomonadota; class Alphaproteobacteria; order Rhodobacterales; family Rhodobacteraceae; genus Tabrizicola. Next base: position 314 of record JANOER010000154.1, on the reverse strand, counting down.
CGACATTGTTCAGAACCTCGGCCAGGACAAGTTCGACCGTTCCGCGATCGTCCGCAGCCAACCCCAGGATCGGCGGTGCGGCAAGCAGGGTGGCAAGCGCGCCCCGCACCGCTGCGGGATCGGCGGTGAAGACCAGAGTTTGACCGGTCTGCGCAGGTGCTGCGTCGGGCCCCGTGCCGGGCGCGGGATCAGACGCGGATGGCATTGGCGACGGCTGCCTCATGCGAGGGATGAATGGTGAAGATCGTGTCCATCCGGGTCAGGCGGAACACCTTTTCGACGGTCGAGGTCAGGCTTGAAAGTTCCATCACCCG
>JANOER010000153.1:0-4151 GCA_031441285.1 Rhodobacterales bacterium | reverse complement strand
GGCACCCAGCGGCTGGCGCGGCTGATCCCCGAAGGCATGCTGAAGGAAATGGCCCTCTTTGGCCGCCGCATCGGGGCCGAACGGCTGGCTGGTTGCGGCTTCGTGGCCGGGGTCACCGCTGACCCCCGCGCGCTGGCACATGAGTGGGCCGGCAAGGTCGCCTCCCAGTCGCCGCGTGCGACCGAAATCGCCAAGGCGATGATCCATGCCGGCATCGGCGAAGACGCCGCCGCCATGGTCGAGGCGCTTGGCTCGGCCGCCATCGCGGCCACCGCTGACCGCGAGGAGGGCGTCGCCGCCTTCCGCCAGAAGCGCAGCCCAACCTTTCCGGGGATCTGAGATGACCGAATTTACCCTGATCCCATCCTCCGGCGCGGCCCTTCCGGCCAGCCCGTTCCGCGCCCGCCACCTGATCGGCGGCGTCTGGCAGAACAGCGCCGACGGGGCAACGACTGACCGGGTGTCCCCCTCGCACGGCGCCGTGGTCAGCCAGGCCGCCAAGGGGGGCGCGGTCGAAGCCGAGGCCGCGATCACAGCCGCCCGCGCGGCCTTTGACGATGGTCGCTGGAGCGGCCTGTCCGGCAAGGCCCGCGCCGCCGTCCTGCTGAAGGTCGCCGACCTGATCGAAGCCAACGTCGACCGCATGGCCCTGTTCGAGACGCTGGAGTCCGGCAAGCCGATCACCCAGTCGCGCGGCGAGGTTTCGGGGGCCGCCGACCTTTGGCGCTATGCGGCGGCGCTGGCGCGGACCCTGCATGGCGACAGCCACAACAGCCTTGGGCCGGACATGCTGGCGGTGGTCCTGAAGGAACCGATCGGCGTCGTGTCGATCATCACACCGTGGAATTTTCCGTTCTGGATTCTCAGCCAGAAACTCCCGTTCGCGCTGGCGGCGGGGTGCACCTGCGTGGTCAAGCCGTCGGAACTGACGCCTTCGACCACGGCGATGCTGGGCGAATTGCTGATCGAAGCCGGTCTGCCGGCGGGCGTGGTCAACATCGTCCTCGGCCACGGCCAGCCGGTTGGTGCGACCCTTGCCGCGCACCCCAAGGTCGACATGGTGACCTTCACCGGGTCAACCGCTGTCGGGCGGGGTATCGCTGCGGCGGCAAGCGGCACGCTGAAGAAGGTGGCGCTGGAGCTGGGGGGCAAGAACCCGCAGGTGATCTTCCCGGACGCCGACCTTGAAAGCGCCGCCGACGCGGTGGTGTTCGGGGTCTATTTCAACGTGGGTCAATGCTGCAATTCGGGCAGCCGGATCATCGTTCACCAAGACATCGCCGAAGCTTTCACCGACCGAGTGGTCGCCCTGTCCAGACAGGTGGCGTTCGGTGATCCGCTGGACCCGGCAACGCAGGTCGGGGCGATCGTTTCGGCCGAACACGGCGCGAAGATCGACGCTTGCGTCGCCGCCGCCGTAAAGGCCGGGGCGCGGGTCGCGCTGGGCGGCAAGCCGTTGCAGGTGCCGGGCCTTGGCCCGCAGTTCTACCAGCCGACCGTGGTGACCCATGTCACCCCCGACATGGCCATCGCGCGTGACGAGGTGTTCGGCCCGGTCCTGACGGTGCTGACCTTCCGCACGGCCGATGAGGCGCTGGCCCTTGTCAACGACGCCGACTACGGGCTTTCCGCCGGGGTCTGGAGCGAGAATATCCACACCTGCCTGACCTTCGCACGCGGGGCGCAGGCGGGGACGGTCTGGACCAACACCTGGATGGACGGCTTTCCCGAAGTGACCTTCGGCGGCGTCAAACAGTCAGGCCTTGGCCGCGAGATCGGCCGCCAGGGGCTGGATGAATTCATGGAGATCAAGTCGCTGGTGATGCGGATCGGCCGCACGCGGGCCCCTTGGGTAAGACCTCGCTGACCGGGAACCGGAAGCGGGCAATGCAAGCGCATCAACGGGAGGAACTCTAATGCGCCTTTTCGGCAAGACACTGACAACTGCGACTGCACTGGTGATGACCACCTCGCTGGCTATGGCCGAGGATGTCGAGGTTCTGCACTGGTGGACCTCGGGTGGCGAAGCCGCCGCACTGGGCGTTCTCAAGGATGATCTGGCGGGCAAATCGATCGGCTGGGTCGACATGCCGGTCGCCGGTGGTGGCGGTGAAGCGGCGATGACCGCCGTCCGGGCGCGGGTGACCGCCGGCGATCCGCCGACCGCGGTGCAGATGCTGGGCTTCGACATCCTTGACTGGGCGGGCGAAGGCGCGCTGGGCGATCTGACAACTGTGGCAGCCGCCGAAGGCTGGGATGCCGTGGTTCCGACGGCGCTGCAGGCGTTTTCCAAGTTCGACGACAAATGGATCGCGGCACCGGTCAACGTCCACTCGACCAACTGGGTGTGGATCAACAAGGCAGCCCTTGACGCGGCCGGTGGCAAGGCACCCGAAAGCTGGGAAGAACTGGTCGCAGTCCTTGACGCTATGAAGGCCAACGGGATCACCGCCTTCGGCCACGGCGGTCAGGCATGGCAGGACGCAACCGTGTTCGACGGCGTCGTTCTGGGCATGGGCACCGACTTCTACAAGGCCGCTTTCATCGACCTTGACCCCGCTGCCCTTGGTGGCGCGGACATGGCCGAGGCTTTCAACCGCCTGATCAAGCTTTCGACCTATGTCGATGCCAACTTCTCGGGCCGCGACTGGAACCTGGCCTCGGCCATGGTGATCAATGGCGAAGCGGGCATGCAGATGATGGGCGACTGGGCCAAGGGCGAGTTCCTGAAGGCCGGAAAGGTGCCGGGCACCGATTTCGTCTGCATCCGTTTCCCCGGAACACAAGGCGCGGTGACCTTCAACTCGGACCAATTCGCGATGTTCGCGGTTGAAGGCGAAGGCAAGGTGGCAGCACAGGGCGCGATGGCTTCGGCGATCATGAACCCGGCGTTCCAGTCGGCGTTCAACGTGGTCAAAGGGTCGGTCCCGGCGCGGACCGACGTGCCGAACGACTCGTTCGACGACTGCGGCAAGAAAGGCATGGCCGACCTGGCCGAGGCCAACACTTCGGGCAAGCTTTTCGGCTCGATGGCGCATGGTCACGCTGCCCCGGCGGCAGTGAAGAACGCGGTCTATGACGTGGTGACGGCAGCCTTCAACGGCGAATATGCCGACGGAGCCGCCGCCGCGACCGCACTGGCCGAAGCGGTCGCCGCCGCGCAGTAGCCGAAGACCAGGGGGCGGCTCCGGTCGCCCCACGACCCAAATTCCTTAAGCAAGGAATTTGTCAAAATCCTTGCTCAAGGATTTTTGGCCCGTCTGGACGCAAGGGAGGATGACAATGGCCGCCATCGAGGCCGATTTCCGCACACGACTGCAGGACTGGCTGCCAAAGCTGGTGCTGGCACCGTCCTTTGCGGTCACGATCCTGTTCGTCTACGGCTTTATCCTCTTTACCATCGTGCTGTCCTTCACCGGATCGAAGATGCTGCCCAAGTTCACCTGGGTCGGGTTCGAGAACTACGAAAAGCTGTTCGCCCTGCCGGCCTGGCACACCGCGATCGTCAACATTGCGATCTTCGCCAGCCTTTACATCGCCATCTGCACGGTCATCGGCCTGATGCTGGCGATCTTCCTGGACCAGAAGATCCGGGGCGAGGGCGTGCTGCGGCCGATCTACCTTTACCCGATGGCGCTGTCGTTCATCGTCACGGGAACCGCCTGGAAGTGGTTCCTTGATCCCGGGATCGGGCTTGAACGGATCATGCACCAATGGGGGTGGGACTCGTTCTCGTTCACCTGGATCAAGGACAGCGACATGGCGATCTACACCATCGTCCTTGCGGCGGTCTGGCAGACCAGCGGTTTCGTGATGGCGATGTTTCTGGCGGGTCTGCGCGGGATCGACAATGAAATCCTGAAGGCCGCGCAGATCGACGGGGCGTCGAACTGGCAGCTGTATCGCCGGATCGTGATTCCGCTGCTTCGGCCCGCGTTCCTGAGCGCCTTCGTGATCCTGTCGCACCTGGCGATCAAGTCCTATGACCTGGTGATCGCGCTGACCGGGGGCGGGCCGGGGCGGGCAACCGAAATGCCCGCGACCTTCATGTATTCCTACACCTTCACGCGAAACCAGATGGGCATCGGCGCCTCGTCCGCCGTGATCATGCTGATGACCATCGCTGCGATCATGGTGCCCTACCTTTACGC
>JANOER010000152.1:0-20769 GCA_031441285.1 Rhodobacterales bacterium | reverse complement strand
GGTCGCGGCGCTGGTGTGGATCCGGCCCTGCGCCTCGGTCTCGGGGACGCGCTGCACCCGGTGGACGCCGCTTTCATACTTCAGCCGGGCAAAGACGCCTTCGCCGGAGACGAGGGCGACCAGTTCTTTCAATCCGCCAAGATCCGAATGGCTTTCTTCCAGCACCTCCCAGCGCCAGCCCATCCGTTCGGCGTGGCGCTGATACATCCGGGCAAGGTCGGCGGCGAACAGCGAGGCTTCCTCGCCCCCTGTCCCCGGCCGGATTTCCACGATCGCCGGACGCGCATCCGCGGCGTCCTTCGGCAGCAGAGCGATCCGCAGGGCCTGTTCCATCTCGGGGATCCGGGCCTTCAGGCGCGGCAGTTCTTCTTCGGCCAGCGCGCGCATCTCGGGGTCGGCCAGCATCGCCCCGGCCTCGGCAAGGTCGTCCAGCGCCCGGCGATAGGCGGCGATCTCGTCGACCACCGGGCGCAGGTCGGTGTATTCCTTGCTGATCCGCGCGATCTCGGAGGGGGCAGAGCCCGCGTTCAGCTGCGCTTCGAGAAACTCGAAGCGCCGGGTGATCTGCGCAAGCTTGTCCATCGGAACCATGCCGGGTTCTCTGGCGCGTATCCCGGGAGCGGTCAAGAGGCGGCAGACCCCGGGGGGCGGCCCCGGACCCCGGGATACTTGTGCAAAGATGAAGGGCTAGAGGTGCGACAGCCAGTCGGCAAGGCGGACGGCGTTGACGCCCATGTCACGCTGGCCGAACCGGCTGCGCGCCAGAATGTGGAGTCCGTCGGCCCGCACCTCGGCCGTGGTATAGTCGGGAAACCCCCAAAGCGCGCTGCGCGTCACCCAGGTGATCCGGCCTTCCGCGACGCTTCCTGCCAGCCGCGTCGTGCGGGGCGCGGCCATCGCCACCGCATCGAACCGGGCCAGAAGCTCTGCCGGCGCCCCGGCCTTCGGGCCAAGGCGCAGGCTGGCGCTGTTTTCGCCCGCCACCACCGCGCCCAAGGGCCCTTCGGACACCGGAGCGACGTTCCAGCGGGCAGGATCAGACGGCGCAAGGCGGATCCAAAGCGCGTAGGCCAGCAGTGCGACCAGAGCCCCAAGCGCCAGATATCCCGCCATGCGCCGCATCCCTATCTCCGGGTCTTGGCCCAGTGGTAGAGGCAGATCAGCTCGTAGGCGACATGTGCCCCCGCGATTGCCGTGGCCCCGGTGGTGTCATAGGGCGGCGAGACCTCGACCACATCGCCACCAACGAGGTTGATCCCGGCCAGGTCGCGCAACATCGCCGCGACCTGCCAGCTGGCCAGCCCCCCCCAGACCGGCGTGCCGGTGCCGGGCGCGAAAGCCGGGTCCAGCGCGTCGATGTCGAAGGTCAGGTAGGTCGGGCGCTTGCCGACGATCCCCTTCACCATTTCGACCACCTTGGCCACGCCCCATTCATGGGCCTCGCGCGCGGTGATGACATTGACGCCGAGGTAATCCTCGGTCGAGGTGCGGATGCCGATCTGGACCGAGGTTTTCGGGTCGGCATAGCCCGCTTTTACCGCCTTGTAGAACATCGTCCCGTGGTCGATCCGCGCCGGGTTGTCATCCGGCCAGAGGTCGGAATGCGCGTCGAAATGGACAAGCGAGATCGGTCCGAACTTTTCGGCATAGGCTTTCAGGATGGGATAGGTGATGAAGTGGTCGCCCCCCAGCACCAGCGACCCGGCCTCGGCTTGCAGGATGGTGCGGATATGCGCGGTCAGCGTCTCGGGGAATTCCGCCACGTTGGCATAGTCGAAGGCCAGGTCGCCGTAATCGATCACCGACAGGTCCTCCAGCGGGTCGGTGCCCCAGCCCGGAGGCGGATCGTAAGGCATCAGGGCGCTGGCCTCGCGGATCGCACGCGGACCAAAGCGGGTGCCCGCCCGGTGGCTGACCGCCTGATCGAACGGCACCCCGGTGATCGCAAGATCGACCCCGGTCAGGTCGCGGGTATAGGTCCGGCGCAGGAACGAGGTCGCCCCCCCGAACGCGTTTTCATAGGCATAGCCGCGCAAGCCCTTGCGGGTGAACGCGGCGTCGACTTCATTCTTGGCATCTTCGAGGGCCATCAGGGCCTCCTTCAAGACTTGCGTTATCGTTCATCGGAGACCGCGCTTATCCGTCAGGGCGGGGTTTAAGGCCCGCGCGCCGCAAGTCAACCCAAGGCGTAGCCTTCGCGCACCAGCTCGTCCGTCACCTGGCGGATTGCGCGCTCCAGCGTCTCGGCCACGAAGTCCACCTGGCGTTCGGTGATGACCAAAGGCGGCGACATCACGTTCAGATGCCCCATCGGGCGGACGATCAGGCCCATCGCCTCGGCCGCGTTGGAAATGCGCTTTGATTCGTTCGCCGCGTCCGGCAACAGCGCCTTGGTCGCCTTGTCGGCCACGCTTTCGACGCAGAGCATCAGCTTGAGGCCCCGGACCTGCCCGATCAGCGGCAGGTTGGCCAGTTCGGCCATCCGGGTCTCGAAATAGGCCCCCACGCGGGAAGCATGGCCCAACAGATCCTCGCGTTCCATGATCTCGATGTTCTTCAGGCCCGCGGCACAGGACACCGGATGCCCCGAATAGGTGAAGCCCGCGGTGAACCAGCGCGCGCCATCGGCGGCCATTGCCTCCCACATCCGGTCCGAGATGATCAGCGCACCCAAGGGCACATAGCCCGAGGTCAGCCCCTTTGCGGTGCAGATCATGTCCGGCTGCACCCCGAATTCGTCCAGGGACGCGAACCAGTGCCCAAGCCGCCCGAACGAGGTCACCACTTCGTCGGCGATGAACAGGATGTCATGGCGCTGGCACACCTCCCACATCCGGCGCAGATAACCCTCGGGCGGCACGATCACGCCGCCACTGGCCTGGATTGGCTCGGCGATGAAGCCACCGATCCGGTCGGCGCCCACCCGTTCGATCAGCGCCTCGAACTCTGCCACCAGCCAGTCGCAGAACGCGGCCTCGGTCATCCCTTCGGGGCGCCGGTAAGGGTTCGGCACCGACAGGTGATGAATGCCCGTCTCGTGATAGCGGAACTCGGGCACCCGGTCGCCCGGCCGCTTGCCCACGCTTTGAGCAAGGTAGGTCGACCCGTGATAGCTGTAGTCCCGCGCGACGATGTCGGTCTTGTCGGGCCGGCCCATGCAGGTCTGATAGTAGCTGACCGTCCGCACCGCGGTATCCACCGCCGTTGACCCGCCCGTGGTGAACATCACCCGGTTCAGATCGCCGGGCGCAAGGCTGGCAAGCTTTGCCGCCAGCCGCGCCGAGGGGTCGTTGGTCATGTCGACGAAGGTGTTGCAGAACGCCAGCCGCTCGGCCTGATCGCCAATCGCCTGCGCCATCTCTTTCCGGCCAAGGCCGATGTTGGTGCACCACAGCCCGCCGACCGCATCCAGATACTGCCGCCCGTCGGCATCCCAGAGATGGCAGCCCTCGCCCCGGGTGATCACCAGCGCGCCATCACGCTCGAACGGGCCGAAGTTGGTCCAGGGATGCAAGGAATGCGCCCGGTCCATTTCCCAAAGCTCGACGGGCGAGGGTGAATTCGGCTTGAAAGCGGCGGTCATCGGGGGCTCCAGGCAATTGACTGTCCGGTCAATGTAGCAGTTTGATCAAATTCCCGCCAGCCCCGACCGCGCCCCAAAGGTTGGGGGTGGTCAAGATATGGTGTCCAAAGGTTGATCCACCTCGAAATAGCGCCTGCCTGCGGCAAAGGGCGATTCGCCTGACCATTCACCCTGGACAAAATATCCCCGCCGGAGGCACCCGAGCCCGCCGCACGTGGCGGGTGAGACAAATGGCGTGCGCGCTCTGCGCGCTCGATATCGCGGGACAGGATCAGCACAGCCGCTGCCCGGATCCCGGCCTTTCGCGTTCAGGCCAGCGGCTGAGCCCGTTCGACCAGCCGCGCAAAGAAGCTGGCGCCGACCGGGGCGGCCTCGTCATTGAAATCAAAGGCCGGATGATGCAGCCCTGCCCCCGGCCCGGTGCCGAGGAACAGATAGGCCCCCGGCCGCGCCTCGAGCATGTAGGAGAAATCCTCGGACCCCATCTCGCGGTTGGAGTTGGCGTCCACAGCCTCGGGTCCCACCACGTCGCGCGCCGCTTCGGCCGCGATCTCGGTCTGGTCTTCATGGTTGATCGTCGGGGGATAGCCCCAGTCGTAATCGACCCGCGCCGTCACCCCATAAGCCAGCGCGTGCCCCTCCACGATCTCGTGGATCCGCTTTTTCAACAGCGCCCGCACATCCGGCTTGAAGCTGCGGATCGTGGCGCAGAACATTGCGTTTTCCGGGACAATGTTGCTGGCGGTTCCGGCATGGATCTGGGTCACCGAAATTACCGCCTCTTCCAGCGCATAGACGTTGCGCGGGATGATCGTCTGGACCGCACTGACCATGCCCACCACCGCCACGACCGGGTCAACCGTGTCATGCGGCGTCGCTGCATGACCGCCGGTGCCGGTCACATGGACAAAAGCCGTATCGCACGCGGCCATGTACGGCCCAGGCGTGGTCTGGAAATACCCGAAGGGCACGTTTGGCGCGTTGTGGATGGCATAGACCTGCGCGATCTGGAAACGGTCCATGATGCCTTCCTGCACCATCCCCTGCCCGCCCCCGCCATCCTCTTCGGCGGGCTGGAAGATCAGCGCCACGGTGCCGGCAAAGTTCCGCGTCTCGGCCAGATACTTCGCCGCCCCCAGAAGCATCGTCACATGCCCGTCATGCCCGCAGGCATGCATCCTGCCCTTGACGGTGCTGGCATACTCGGCCCCCGTCATCTCCTCGATCGGCAGCGCATCCATGTCTGCGCGCAAGCCAATCACCGGCCCGGCCGCCTGCCCGCGGATCAGCGCCACGATCCCGGTCCGGGCGATCCCCTCGTGGATCTCGTCCACCCCCATCTCACGCAACCGCTCAACAATGAAGGCTGCCGTTGCATGGCAGTCCAGCGCCAGCTCCGGATACATGTGCAGATGCCGCCGCCACCCCTTCATTTCCTCGGCATATGAGGCGATACGGTTCAGAACGGGCATGACAGACTCTCCAGACTTTACCCTTTGATCAAATCGCAAAACCCCGGTGGCCGCAATGACCCCTCCCCGACTTGACCCCGCGACAAGTGACGCACGCGTCCACCAAGGCACCGGAATCGACCGCCTGCTGGCAATCATGGCCCGCCTGCGCGACCCCGAAACCGGCTGCCCCTGGGACATCCAGCAGACCTTCGCCACCATCGCGCCCTACACGCTGGAGGAAGCGCACGAGGTCGCCGACGCCATCGACCGCCAAGCCTGGGGCGACCTGAAGTCCGAGCTTGGCGATCTGCTGTTTCAGGCCGTCTACCACGCGCAGATGGCGGCCGAGGCCGGCTTTTTCACCTTTGCCGACGTCGTCACCACGATTTCGGACAAGATGGTTGCGCGCCATCCGCATGTCTTTGGCGACCAGTCCCGCGACAAGACCGCCGAACAGCAGACGCAGGACTGGGAGACGGCAAAGGCCGCCGAACGCGGGACCGCGCGCACGCTTGACGGCATCGCCGCCGCCCTGCCCGCCCTGACCCGCGCCGTAAAGCTGCAAAACCGCGCCGCCCGGGTCGGCTTTGACTGGCCCTCGACCGGGGAAGTTCTCGACAAGCTGGTCGAAGAAGCGCGCGAGGTGGTCGAGGCACGCGATACCCTGACCCACGCGGACCTGACCGAGGAAATCGGCGACCTCCTCTTTGTCATGGCCAACCTCGCGCGGCATCTGAAGGTCGATCCCGAAGCCGCCCTTCGCGGCGCCAACGCCAAGTTCACCCGCCGCTTTGCCCGGATCGAGGACGTGCTGGACGAGGCTGGCAAGCGCCCCGCCGACAGCGACCTGGCCGAGATGGACGCCCTGTGGAACCGCGCCAAGGCCGAGGAAAAGGCCGGGAATCCTTAGCCGCGCGCATCTCGACAGCCGCTGGTTTGCGGTCCCGGTCCCTTCGGCAGGAAGGGATGCAGTGGAGGGTGCAAGGTTTTTGTATTGTCGACAGTTTCACTCAGGCTATTGACGGCAACGCCAACTCGGGCAATAACGGCCGCATAAAACCTGACTAAAGGACTCAACCATGATCCGCAGCGCCCCCCTCGTCCTGCTTCTGGCAACTGCCCCCCTTTTCACCGGCGCAGTCATCGCCCAGGAAATCAACGTCTATTCCCACCGCCAGCCCGAACTGATCCAGCCCCTGACCGATGCCTTTACCGCCGAGACCGGCATCGCCGTCAACGTGGCCTTCGTCGACAAGGGCATGGCCGAACGCCTGCAAGCCGAGGGCGACCGCTCACCCGCCGATCTGGTGCTGACGGTGGACATTGCCCGCCTGCTGCAGATCGTCGAGGCCGATGTGCTGCAGCCCGTCCAGTCCGACACCCTTGAAGCCAACATCCCGGCCGAACTGCGCGATCCCGGTGACCTTTGGTTCGGCATCACCTCGCGCGCCCGCATCGTCTATGCTGCGAAAGACCGGGTGCAGCCCGGAGAGGTGACCACCTACGAGGATCTTGCCTCGGAGAAGTGGAAGGGCCGGCTTTGCACACGGTCGGGTCTGCACGACTACAACGTGGCGCTTCTGGGAGCGGTCATTGCCCATCACGGGGAAGAGGCCGCCACTGCCTGGGCCGAGGGGCTGAAGGCCAATCTCGCCCGCAAGCCCGACGGAGGCGACCGCGACCAGGTCAAGGCCATCGCGGCCGGCGAATGCGACATCGCCCTTGGCAACACCTACTACATGGGCCAGATGCTGGCTGACCCCGAGCAGGTTGCCTGGGCGAACGCGGTCAACATCGTCTTCCCGACCTTCGAAGACGGCGGCACACATCTGAACATCTCGGGCGTCGCCATGACCAAGTCCGCCCCGAACAAGGAGAACGCGCTGAAGTTCATGGAATGGCTGTCCTCGGACGCGGCCCAGAAGATCTACGCCGAAACCAACCATGAATTCCCGGTCAAGGCCGGCGTCGGGCGCTCGGAACTGGTTGCGTCCTGGGGTGAGTTCACGCCGGACACAACCCCCCTCGCCGAGATTGCGGCAACGCGGGCGGCTGCCCTGAAGATCATGGAAACGGTGAACTTTGACGGCTGACGACGCGCTGCATCGGTGAAAAGGTCTTGCGCCCTCCCGACCCCGGGGGGGCGTTTGCTTTGCGCCGGCAGGCGCAAGGACGGGCTGACATCCGGCGAATTTCCATCATAAGCTATGGGCCACGGTGCGTGACAGCGAGTCGGACAAAAAGTGATGATCGAATTCCCTCCCTATCTTCAAGCTTTTCTGGCCAACATCCGCCATGTCGTGCTTGCGCCGCTTTATCCGAACAGCCGGATCTATTTCCTCTACCTCCTGACCTCTGCCCTTTTTGCCTTTTTTGTCTATCTGCGGCTGCGCAAGTCCCGTTCCGGCGAAGCGAATACCTTCCTTTCGTTTCTGTTTCCCAAAAGTGTCTGGAGCCACCCGTCAGCCTGGCTTGACGTGCGCTATTTCTTCTTTCACCAGATCATCGGAAATTTCCTCGTAACCGGAGGCGGCGTCGTCCTCACGGCCGCAGTCCTTATGCTTCTGACCGGTGCCGACGCCTTGCCTGGCCCAGACAGCGCGATAGCGCTGACGGGCTGGCAGGGCCTTGCAGCATCCGTCGGCTTTCTGACGGTGACGATTGTCTTCGTCGACTTCACCGCATTCGTTGTCCACTATCTGCAACACAAGGTCCCGCTCCTGTGGCAGTTCCACAAGGTCCACCACAGCGCCGAGGTCATGCATCCCCTGTCCAACTTCCGGGAACACCCGATCGACAACCTGGTTTACTCGCTGACGATCGGCGCGGCCTATGGCCTTGTCCTTGCCATTGCGGCCCACACCGTTGGCTACATGCCTGACACGATATCGTTTCTGGGCGCGCCGATCCTGATGTTCCTGTTCAACGTCTCTGGCTACAATCTGCGCCATTCGCACATCTGGCTGCGTTGGCCGGGGCGCTGGTCGATGATTTTTCCCTCGCCCGCGCACCATCAGGTGCACCACAGTTGCCACCCCGACCATCTGGACAAGAACTTCGCCTTCTTCTTTCCGGTCTGGGACGTGATCTTCGGCTCATACGTCATGCCGGAGGATAACCGCGACGTGAAATTCGGGGTGACAGAAAAGGACCGCGGGCACGAGCTGACCTCGTGCCTGAAGCTTTATGTGCTGCCGTTCCGGGACGCCTGGATCCTGCTGAAACGCAAGCCGGGACCGAAGACCGACGCGGTCGCACCCGCCCAGTCGACTGCACATACCAGTGTGGATCTTTCCGCAGCACCGGACTGACCGGTCAGGGGGTTGGCCTACCAGGGGGGGGGCCTGTCCGACGACGGCGCAAACCGGCCTTGGCACCGGATCCCCAGCGATCCCGTGTTCAGAACCTGCCCAACCGATCGGTCAGAAGCCGGTAGAACCCGGTGCGGTCTACCGACCCGATGAACATCGCGTTCGGCGTCCGGCCGGTCACATGCCACCAGTCGACAACGGTCATGCCAAGCGTAAGCGCGCTTTGCGTTTCGATTTCCACGTTGACATGGCGACCGTGGAACAGCGTTGGCTGCAAGAGATAGGCGATCACGCAAGGATCGTGCAGCGGGGCGCCGTCGCTGCCATATTTCGCCGTGTCGAAGCGTTCGAAAAAGTCGGTCCAGGCGGCGACAGCCTGTCCGACGCGGCTGCCAACCCCACGCATCGCCTCGATCCAGTCGCGTGAGGTCAAGGCCTTGTGGGTGACGTCAAGCGGCATCACGACAAGCGGAATTCCGGATCTGAAAACAATATCAGCGGCTTCCGGATCAACGTAGATATTGAATTCGGCAGCGGGGGTAATATTGCCGCCTTCAAAACATCCGCCGCCCATCAGCACGATCTCGGCCACTCGGGGGATGATGTCGGGTGCACGCAGGATCGCCGTGGCAATGTTCGTCAAGGGCCCAAGCGGGCACAAGGTGACAGAGCCGGGGGCCTCGCGCCGCAAGGTGTCGATCAGGAATTCGACGGCATGCTGCGCGTCGACCGGATGGGTCGGGTCCGGCAGCGGGATGCCGTCCAGACCCGTCTTGCCGTGGACATGTTCGGCAGTGACAAGCTTGCGGCGCAGCGGCGCGTCGCAACCAGCGTGGACCGGGACGGACTTGCCTGAAAGCTCGACGATCTGGCAGGCGTTGCGGGTGGTCAGCGCCAGGGGCACGTTTCCAGCAACCGTGGTCAGCGCCAGCACATCAAGATCCTCGGGCGAAGCGAGGGCCAGAAGGATCGCGACAGCATCGTCCTGGCCGGGGTCGGTGTCGATGATGATCTTTCGTGGGGGGGGCATGCGCGGTCTCCGGTTCCTTGTCAGGAAAGGCGAGGCCGGGGGATTTGTCCAGAGGGAGGGTTATGGCAAGATAGTGAAGCGTGCGGAAGGGGCAGATGATGACGGACATTCTGGTCGGAACGACAAAGGGCCTTTTCATTCTGGAAAGCGGGCGGCTGGCTGGGCCTTTCTGCGAAGGTTGGCCGATCAACCACGCGGTTGGTGACGCGACCTCCGGGCGGATCTTCGCGGCGGGCGGCAGTGGCTGGCATGGTGCCGGGATCTGGCGGCGGGACAAAGGCGAATGGTCCGTCTCGAAAGGGCCGTTCACCGGGGCGGAACAGCTTTGGTCGGTTTGTATCGATGGCGGACGCGTGCTGACCGGGTCAAAGCCGGCCTATCTTTTTGAAAGCCGGGACGGCGGGCTTGGCTGGCAACGGCTCGATGCGCTGACCGACCAGCCCGGAGCCGAAGGCTGGCAACCAGGGGCGGCCGGGCTGACGCTGCATACGATTCTTGTGGACGGCAAAGGCGGCGTCTGGGTCGGAATTTCGGCAGCCGGAGTGTTCGAAAGCCGCGACGGGGGCGCAAGCTGGCTGATACGCAACCGGCGCGGCAACCGGGAGGGTCCGGCGGGATCCTTGACCCGCGACTGGGGAGAAGGCGAATTCCGGCGCGAGGACGAGATCTTTTCCTGTGTCCACAATCTTGCTTTCGGGGCAGCCGACGGGCTGATCTACATGCAGAACCACCAGGGCGTCTACCGCAGCCGAAATGCCGGCGAGGTCTGGGAGGAGGTGACCGAAGGGTTGCCGTCGACCTTCGGATTCCCGGTGGCCGCACATCCGCGCGATCCCGGTACGTTCTGGGTATTTCCCTTGAACGGAGATTCGCAGGGCCGCTATCCGGTGGACGGCAGGGCGCTGGTCTGGAAGACCACGGATGGCGGCGATAGCTGGATCGGAAAGGGCACAGGTCTGCCCGCCCGGCACTGTTTCTTTACCGTGCTGCGGCAAGCCATGGCTGCTGACAAGCAGACGCCTTGCAGTGTGGCTTTCGGAACCAACTCGGGGTCGGTGTTCCTTTCGGGCGACGAGGGGGAAAGCTGGGTCGAGGTTGCCCGGCATCTGCCGACTGTGCTGTCGGTTGAATTCATGGAGTGACAGCTCGCTGTCAGCCTAGGTCTTCGCTCGGGGTGGGCAGTCGTATCCGGGCTTGCCGCCGGCTTCGGCTTTGGCATAGCTCTGGCCCTGGGTCAGCATTCTTCCGGCCGCTGAAAATCAGCTCAACCCTACCCCAAAGGCAGGATGACCGAGAACCGGCTGCCTTCGCCCGGCTCGCTTTCAATCTTCAGCCATCCCCGATGCCTACTTACGATATGCTTGACGATGGCCAGACCCAACCCGGTTCCCCCCATCTCGCGTGAGCGGTGGCTGTCCACGCGGTAGAACCGTTCTGTCAGCCGCGGCAGGTGGACCGGGTCGATCCCTTCGCCCTCGTCGGCCACTTCCACCCGGACCGCCGGACCCCGCACCGTTTCCTCAGGGGACAGCGTCACCCGCACCACCTGTCCCGCCTTGCCGTATTTCAGCGCATTCTCGATCAGGTTGGTGAAAACCTGAACCAACTGGTCTGCGTCCCCTGGCACCGTCACCGGAGCGCCGGTCAGGTCAACCTGGTCGCCCTCCTTTTCCGCCACGCCCCGAAGCGAGGAAATCACGCTTTCCAACAGAGGCTTCAGCGCAACCTGGTCGCGCGGCCGGACCCGTTCCTCGGCCTCGACCCGGGACAGGTGCAACAGATCGCGCACCAGACGGTTCATCCGCCCCGCCTCGTGCTCCATGATGCCAAGGAACATGTCTCGCGCCTTTGGATCATCCTTGGCGGCGTGTTTCAGGGTCTCGATGAAACCCATCAGCGCGGTCAGGGGCGTGCGCAGCTCGTGGCTGACGTTCGCCACGAAATCCCGCCGCATCGCGCCAGCCTTTTCTTCTTCACTGACGTCGCGAAAGACGCACAGCACCAGACCGCCGCCCTGACCCGAGACGGTGACCTGGAACACCTGATCCTGCCCGTCACGCAACAGTGTCATGCGGGCCTCGTGGACGCCTCCGCTTCGGGTTGCGTCGGCGATCGCGGACAGCACGGCCGGAGTGCGGACCGCCATGGCCGGATTGCGCCCTATGACGGCGTCGCCAAAAAGTGCCAGTGCGCGTTCATTGCAAGCCGTCACCTCGTCAGCGCGGTTCACCAGCATTGCGGGCATCGGCAGCCCGGAAAGCAGATTGTTCATGGGGATGTCCGTCATCAGGTCAGCCTATACGGGATCCGTCCCACGACATCTTGTCTTGGGAAGAATAAGGGTTAAAGTGGCGAGGTTGGTAAAGTGGTGCGTTCCAGGCAATTGCCCGGAAAAACGGTCGCAGCTGCATTTGCCAAACCGGTAGACAGACGTCGCGGCTTCCCTCGTTTGCGGAGGTGTGGTCAAGTCCGTGCCCGATGCGTTGCGCTGCCTTGCGATCGGTATTCCCGACGCCGTCTTCCCCGAAAGCATGGCCAGCAATGGAAATGCCCTGTCGATCACCCATGATGCGTTGGGCAGCTTCCTGCCGCTTCCGGCAGCGGTCGAGCTGGTGGTGGTTCCGCTGTTCTGCCAGCAGTTCGACGCGCTTGAGATCATCGAGACCCTTGGCGCATCGGGATACCGCGGGCAGCTGCGGGTGATGACTCCGAAACTGCCGAACCGGCAGATCGTGCTGCGTGAACTGCGGTCGCATGCGGTGCGGCAGGGGATCACCCTTGAAATGCTGGAACAACCCTGACCCTCATGCGGGCCGCAGCCCGGCGGCAAAGCGGCGGGCGTTGGCCCGGTAGCTGGACGCCGACTGCAAGAGGCGCGCCCGCGCCGCGTCGTCCAGCGGGCGGATGACCCGGCCGGGCGCGCCCATGACCAGGGATCCGTCCGGGATCTCCTTGCCTTCGGTGATCAGCGCGCCCGCGCCGATCAGGCAGCCCCTGCCGATCCGCGCGCCGTTCAGGATCGTCGCCCCCATGCCGATCAACGACCCCTCGCCGATGGTGCAGCCATGCAGCATCGCCTTGTGGCCGATGGTGCAATGCGCCCCGATCACAAGGGGATAGCCCATGTCGGTATGCAGCACGCAGTTTTCCTGAACGTTCGAGCCGGCACCGACCCGGATCTCCTCGTTGTCACCGCGCAGGGTGCAGCCGAACCAGACCGAGGCCTCGGCCTTCACGACGACCCGGCCGATCAGGTTGGCATCTGGTGCGATCCATGCCGTGGGGTCGATCAGGGGCGCAATGCCGTCCAGGGCGTAGATCATCGGGCCTCGAACTCCTCGTTCAGGGCGCGGACGAAGGCGGAAAGCTGCGGCTGACGTTCGCGCCGCAGCCGTTCGGCAGTCAAGACCGCCTGAAGCTGCGCGAAGGTCCGCTCAAGGTCATCGTTTATGAGCACATAGTCATATTCGGCCCAATGGCTGATCTCGTCGCGACTTTTCGCCATGCGACCGGCGATCACGGCGTCACTGTCCTGGGCCCGGGTCCGCAAGCGGCGGTCAAGCTCGGCAATCGACGGCGGCAGGATGAAGACCGACACCACGTCGCCGCGCATGGCCTGGGCGATCTGCTGGCCACCCTGCCAGTCGATATCGAACACGGTGTCGGTCCCGGCCTCCATCGCGGCAAGGACCGGGCCGCGCGGGCTGCCGTAGAGATTTCCAAACACCTCGGCATGTTCCAGCATCTCGCCCGAGGTGACCATGGCTTCGAAATCGGCTCGGCTGCGGAAATAGTATTCCCGGCCCTCGACCTCACCCGGGCGCGGGGCGCGGGTGGTGGCCGAGACGGAAAAGCGCATGGTTGGATCCCAGTCCATCAGCATCCGCGACAGCGTGGATTTGCCCGCTCCCGAGGGCGAGGAAAGGATCAGAAGAAGCCCGCGCCGAAGCAATTTGGGGATCATGCGTCATTCCACATTCTGCACCTGCTCGCGCATCTGATCGATCACGGTTTTCAGGTCAAGGCCGATGCGGGTCAGCGCCAGCGACTGCGCCTTGGAACAGAGCGTGTTCGCCTCGCGCATGAATTCCTGCATCAGGAAATCCAGCTTGCGTCCCGAAGGTGCGGCATCAGCCACCAGCGCGCGCGCGGCAGCGACATGGGCGGCAAGCCGGTCCAGCTCTTCGGTCACGTCGGTCTTGACGGCCAGAAGCGCCAGTTCCTGGGCCAACCGCGTCTCGTCAACGGCCTCGGTCGCGGCCAGAACCCGCGCCAGAGCCTCGCGCAGGGTTTCGGCCTGGGTGGCGCTGCGCTGCGCGGTTTCGCAGGCGGCGTCCGCCGTCAGGCTGGTGATCCGGTCAAGCTGGCCGGTCAGGATCGCCGCAAGGGCCGTGCCCTCGGCGGCACGCATCGTGGCGAAATCGGCAAGAAGCGCTGGCAGGTCGGCAAGGATCGCCGCGCGCAGGGCTGTCGTGTCGCGGTCGGACGCGGTCTGGTCCAGCACGCCCCGAAGGCCAAGCACATCGGCCGAGGTCGGCTGGCGCAGGGTCATCCCCGCCGCCATCGCCGCCGCCTCGACCCCGGCAAGTGCCGCCATCGCGGCGGACAGCTGGGTCGGGTTCAGCCGGAATCCCGTTTCGGCCGCCCCCCCGTCCTCGGCGACCTTCAGCGTCAGGCTGACATTGCCCCGGACGACCGTCCGCTGCAGATCGGCGCGGATCGCAAGCTCCAACCCGTCGATCCAGTCCGGCACGCGCAGCCGCAGATCAAACCCCTTGCCGTTCACCGACCGCAAGTCCCACGCCCAGCCATAGCCCAGCCCCGCCCCCCGCCGCGCAGCGAAGCCTGTCATCGAGATCATGCGGTCCTTTCGGCCCCGGCGGGGCGATGTTTACCATTTGATTAGATTTTCGGCCGAATCTTCACGATCCGCGATACCTTTCCTTCATGGCGCTTCGGGCGTCCGGCCCGCAAGGGGCGCGTTGGGGGAGGCGATGATGACACCAGGCTTTCTTGACCGGTTCCGGCCCCGCGCCGCTGTCGCACACCCCGCAAGCTTCACCGGCCCGGCGCAGGTCCGCGCCTACTGGGAAGGCTTGCGGCAGGGGGCCGCACTTCCGACGCGCGCGGCACTGGATCCGCGCGGCCTGAGTGGTGCACTGGACCGGGTGTTTCTGGCCGAAGGGATCGGCAAGGGACTGGCGCGGGTCAGGATCGCGGGATCGGCCTTGACCGAATTTGCCGGAACCGACCTGCGCGGCCTGCCACTGTCCTGCCTGTTCACCCCTGCCGCGCGCCCGGTTCTGGGTGACGCTCTTGAACCCGTCCTTGCCGGGACAGCACTGGCCGAGATCGACCTCGGGTCGGACCGCAGCCACTCCGGACAGCCCGTCGCACGGCTGCTGCTTTTGCCGTTGCAGGACGACGCCGGCTGCCGGCAGGTGCTTGGGGTGATCGGCTTTGCCCCGGCGATCCCTGCCTGCAAGCTTGAGGTGCTGGCGCGACGGAGCGAACGGCTGGACCTGCCCCCGATGCCTCACCCCGCCTTCAGCCCAACCCTGCAGGTCGCGCCGCACGCGCCATCCGCCGGGCGCGGGGGGGCACCTTCGGCTGATCCATTGCAACGCCTGACATGCAAAAGGGCGGCAGGGGTTGCCTGCCGCCCTTAGGATCGATTGCCGACGGTCAGAGTGCGACGCGGCGCGCGGCCTCGCGCTGCGAGGACAGCTCTTCCGCAACAAGGAAGGCCAGCTCCAGCGATTGCGAGGCGTTCAGGCGCGGATCGCAGGCGGTGTGATAGCGATCGGCAAGGCTTTCGTCCGACACGGCGCGCAGACCACCGGTGCATTCGGTCACGTCCTGGCCCGTCATCTCGAAATGCACGCCGCCGGGGACGGTGCCTTCGGCTTTGTGGATCGCGAAGAACTCGCGCACTTCGGTCAGGACCGAATTGAACGGCCGGGTCTTGTAGCCGGACGACGACTTGATCGTGTTGCCGTGCATCGGGTCGCAGGACCACAGCACCTTGGCGCCTTCGGACTCGACGGTGCGGATCAGGCGCGGCAGATGGTCGCCGACCTTGCCGGACCCGAAGCGCGCAATCAACGTCAGACGGCCGGGTTCGTTTTCCGGGTTCAGCTTGGCCATCAGCACCTTGAGATCCTCGGCCGTCGTCGTCGGCCCGCACTTCAGCCCGATCGGGTTCAACACCCCCCGCGCGAATTCGACATGCGCGCCATCGGGCTGGCGGGTGCGGTCGCCGATCCAGATCATGTGGCCCGACCCGGCCACGTTCTGGCCGGTGATGCTGTCCACGCGGGCAAGCGCCTCTTCATATTCCAGCAGCAGCGCCTCGTGGCTGGTGTAGAAATCGACGCGCGCCAGTTCGTTCGCGGTGTCGCTGTTCACCCCGGCGGCGTTCATGAAATCCAGCGCGTCCGAGATCCGGTTCGCCATTTCGCGGTAGCGTTCGGCCTTGTCATGCTCGGCAAAGCCCAGCGTCCAGGAATGGACTCGGTGAATGTCGGCAAAACCGCCGGTCGAGAAGGCGCGCAACAGGTTCAGGCTGGCCGCCGCCTGGGTATAGGCTTGCAGCATCCGCGAAGGGTCAGGGCGGCGGGCCTCGGGCGTGGCCTCAAAGCCGTTGATGATGTCGCCGCGATAGGACGGATATTCGACGCCGCCGATCATCTCGGTCGGAGCGGAACGCGGCTTTGCGAACTGGCCCGCCATGCGGCCGACCTTGATCACCGGAACCTTGGCCGCGTAGGTCAGCACGACCGCCATCTGCAGCATCACCCGGAAAGTGTCGCGGATGTTGTCGGCAGAAAACTCGGCAAAGCTTTCGGCGCAGTCGCCGCCCTGCAACAGGAAGGCCTTGCCTTCAGCGGCAAGGGCCAGCTCTTTCTTCAGCCGGCGCGCCTCTCCGGCGAAGACCAGCGGCGGATACTTCGAAAGCTGCGCCTCAACCGCACCAAGCGCCGCCTGATCGGGATAATCCGGCATCTGGATCCGCGGCTTCGCGCGCCATGCCGACTTGGTCCATCCCTTGGTCATCATCTTTCTCCGGGTCTTTGGCAGAACGGGCTGCGGTATACGCCGCCGTTTCCGCCTATGCAAAGGGAGATTGGGCGAAAACCGACCGGATCAGCCCTTGCGGAGGGGGCGAATTTGCGGTTCGGTGGCATGCAAACGACATGATCAGGTCGCAAGATGACGAATCCCCCGCTTAAAGCCACCGCCATCGCCAAGGTCGCCAACCCCAAGCGCTTTGTCTTTCTGCTGCTTGACCGCTTCACCATGCTGTCTTTCGCCGGTGCGATCGAGCCGCTGCGGATCGCGAACCGGGTCTCGGGCCAGGATCTTTACGCCTGGGTGCTGGCGGGCGAAGGCGGCGACTATGCCACCTGCTCGAACGGGGCTGCGTTCAAGCTGGACCTCGGGCTGGACGAGATCGACCGCGAGGATGTGCTGCTGGTCTGCGGCGGCATCGACGTGCAGCGCGCTGCGACCAAGAGCGTGCTGAACTGGCTGCGGCGCGAGGCGCGGCGTGGGGCGACCATCGGCGGGCTGTGCACCGGGGCCTATGCGGTGGCCAAGGCCGGGCTTCTGGACGGCAGGAAAGCCACGATCCATTGGGAAAACCAGGACGGTTTCCTTGAGGAATTCGAGTCGGTGAAGCTGACGAAATCGGTTTTCGTGATGGACGGCAACCGCTGGTCAACCGCCGGGGGCACCTCGTCGATCGACCTGATGCTGAAGGTCATCGCCGCCGACCATGGCGAGGATCTGGCCAACACCGTCGCCGACCAGCTGATCTATTCCGCGATCCGCACCGATCAGGACACCCAGCGCCTGTCGATCCCGACCCGGATCGGCGTGCGCCACCCGAAGCTGAGCCAGGTCATCCAGATGATGGAAAACGCCATCGAAGACCCGATGTCGCCCGCCGATCTGGCCGAGGATGTGGGCATGTCCACCCGCCAGCTGGAACGCCTGTTCCGCCGCTATCTGAACCGCAGTCCGAAGCGGTATTACATGGAACTGCGCCTGCAAAAGGCGCGCAACCTTCTGATGCAGACCGACATGAGCGTGATCAACGTGGCCCTGGCCTGCGGCTTCGCCAGCCCGTCGCATTTCTCCAAATGCTACCGCAGCCACTACAATACCACCCCCTACCGCGAGCGTGGGACGCAAGGGATGCCCGGAGCGGTGCCAGTCAGGCTGTCGATCTGACCGGACAGCCTTTCAGCGCATCGGGCGTTCAGCGGATCGGGTCTTCACCGAAGCGGTTCGCTCCGATGCTGCCTTTGGTGGCGAAGAACACGATCAGCACGATGAACCCAACCAGCGGGATCAATCCGATCAGCAGCCACCAGCCGGACCGGTCAGTGTCATGCAGGCGCCGGACAGCGACGGCAAGCGAGGGCAGGAGGTTGATCAGGGACCAGATACCCGTCAGCGGGCCACCCGTGTAGTTGGCCTCGAACCCGCCGCCGCCGCTGGACATCATCCCGTGCCCCATGCCAAGCGAGTTTTCGACGATCCCGATCACGATCGCCGCGATGATCGAGAACAGGATGAACCACCAGTATTCCGACCGTCGCGCCCGTCCGCTGAAGGTCACATAGTTCCGATAGACGTTGCTGACCGCTTCGGTGAAATTCATTTTGGCCTCCCGGATGACTGCGGCTTCAAACCGGTGGCATCTTGGACCTGACCCGAAAAAACTCAAGTTTTTTCGCCCTCTGCCCGACCGGGCCTGCAGGGCGCGGCCCGGTTCAGTCCTTCGGGGCCAGCCGGTTGACGGCCCCAACTCCGACCGACAGGAACCAGATCGACCCGTCCGGAGCCTCGACCACGTCGCGCACCCGCAGGGTGTCGTCGCTGGCCATGCGCTCTTCGGCAAAGCCGGTTTCGGCCGGGCTGTCGGGATCAAGCCGGCCCAGAAAATCGCTGTTCAGCGACCCGAACAGGAAATCGCCCGACCAGTCAGGGATCAGAGCACCCGAGTAGATCAGAAGTCCCGAGGGCGCGATGGAGGGATCCCAGTAGTGGGCCGGCTGCTCCATGCCGTCCTTCGCCGTGCCCTCGCCGATCGCAAGTCCGTTGTAGTTCCGGCCATAGGTGATGACCGGCCAGCCGTAGTTGCGCCCGGCCTCGGGGGCGTTCAGCTCGTCGCCTCCCTGCGCGCCGTGTTCGGTGACCCAAAGCCGCCCCTCAAGATCCAGTGCGGCACCCTGCGGGTTGCGATGGCCAAGGCTGTAGACGCCGGGCAATGCCCCTGGAAGTGTGGTCGCGGGCAGGCCCAGACGGGTGAGATGGAAGACCTTGCCTTCACCGCGCATCGGATCTTGCGCCTCAAGCCCGCCCGGCCCGGTTCCACGGTCGCCCACGGTCAGGAACAGGGTTCCGTCCGGCGCTTCGACCAGACGCGACCCGAAATGCCGCCCGCCAGAGCCGCCCTCGGGGATTGAAAAGATGGTCGAGAATCCGACCAGCCGCTCTGCGTCGTCAGACAACCGGCCTTTGCCTATCGCCGTCACCGGCCCGGTAGCGCGCGGTTCGGCATAGGTCAGCCAGACCTCTCGGCTGGTCAGGAAATCGGCCGGGATCATCACATCCAGAAGCCCGCCCTGCCCGTCAACTTCGACCGGCGGCACGCCCGCAACCGCGACACCCGCAGCACCCGCGCCGGCGAAGAGCTTCAGGACACCGCCACGCTCGGTCACCAGAAATGCCCCGTCGGGAAGAAGCCCGATGCCCCAGGGCTCGTCCAGACCTTCGGCCACCGGGTCAATCCGCATCTGGCCGGCTGATGTCTCGATCACCGACTGCGCCATGGCTGAGGTGCCAGTCAGGCAGGCAACGGCACACAGGGACGGAATCGTGCGCATGGAACACTCCCGCGTCAGGAACACGCCAAAATTATAGTGCGTTTGGCCAGACAGTCCATTTACGCCGGGCAAGCCGGCATTTCGGACCCAGAGAAGGGCAGATGCCCCTGTCAAACCGCTTTTCTTTTCGAATTGCCATCTCTAGGGTCGCACGCAGGATTGCGATCCAACATGGGAGACTTCAATGAAAAAACTGCTGCTGGCCACCGCTGCTGTCGCGATTTGCGCAGGTGCGGTACAGGCCGAAGACATCAAGGTCGGCGTATTTCTTGGTTACACCGGGCCTCTCGAAGCATTGACGCCGCAGATGGCTCAGGCGGCTGAAGTGGCGATCGCCGAGCTTAACGCTGCGGGCGGCGTGATCGACGGGAGCATGATCGTCCCGGTGCGCGGCGATTCCACCTGCGGCGATGCTGCGGCCGGCACGGCTGCGGCTGAACGCCTTGTGACGGCCGACGGGATCGTCGCCATGGTCGGCGGCGATTGCTCGGGCGTGTCCGGGGCGGTCCTGCAAGCCGTCGCGCGGCCGAACGGCATCCTGATGATCTCGCCTGCGGCCACTTCGCCCGCGCTGACAACGGCGGAAACCGACGGTCTCTTCTTCCGGACGTCGCCGTCGGATGCCCGTCAGGGTATCGTCATGACCGACATCCTGACCTCGCGCGGCATCAAGTCCGTTGCGGTGACCTACACCAACAACGACTACGGCAAAGGTCTGGCCGAGGCGTTCAAGGCCGCCTATGAGGCTGCCGGCGGCGCTGTGACGATCATGGCAGCGCATGAAGACGGCAAAGCCGACTATTCGGCCGAACTGGGCGCACTGGCGTCTGCTGGCGGCGAAGTTCTGGTGCTTGCCGGCTACATCGACGGCGGTGGCGGCGGCATCCTGCGCGCGTCGCTCGACGCGGGCGCCTTCCCGCTGTACCAGTTCCCTGACGGCATGATCAGCCAGGCGCTGGAAGACCGCTTCGGGGGCGAGATCAACGGCTCGTTCGGTCAGAACCCGGCCTCGAACTCTGCCGGCGCCAAGACCTTCCAGGGGATTGCGACGGCTGCGGGCTTTGACGGCACCTCGCCTTTCACCGGTGAAAGCTATGACGCGGCAGCACTGATCGCCTTCGCGATGGAAGCGGCCAAGTCGACTGACGCCAAGGTGTTCAAGGACAAGGTCCTTGACCTGGCCAACGCGCCTGGCGAGCAGATCTTCCCGGGCGAACTGGCCAAGGGACTTGAGATCATCCGGGCCGGTGGCGACATCGACTATCAGGGTGCAACCGACGTGGAACTGGTCAACGGCCGCGAGGCCAAGGGCAGCTACCGCGAGATCGAGTTCGCGGACGGCAAGCTTGCCGTGGTCGGCTGGCGTTGATCGCAGGCCGGTTCTGACGTAACGACGCGCGGCCCGGAGAGAGTGATCCCTCCGGGCCGGTGCATAAGAGTCGACACCCTGCGGCAAAGCGGGGGAGACAGGGGGAAGAGCGCATGATCGTCGTGG
>JANOER010000151.1:0-1743 GCA_031441285.1 Rhodobacterales bacterium | reverse complement strand
AGCCGCCCGTCGCGCAGCGACTGGACGATGTCATAAAGGCGGGCGTCGCGTTTCATCGGTGGTCCCGGGGGGCAGGGCGTAAAATCACGCACCCTACTGACAAAATACTGTCAGTTGACTGCGCCGCGCAAGTCGCTTGGCGCTTGGAACCGATCGGCAGTCGGCTCTATGACGGGGACAGAACTGGAACACGACCCCGGAACGGGTCAGGAATCGGAGGGAATACCCATGTTCAACAACATTGGTCTGCCGGGGCTCTTGCTGATCGCGGTCGTCGTCCTTGTGCTGTTCGGCAAGGGCAAGGTCAGCTCGCTGATGGGCGAAGTCGGCAAGGGGATCACCGCCTTCAAGAAGGGCGTCGGAGACGGCGCCGCCGAGATCGACGCCGCCAAGGCGGATGTCGCCAAGGACGTGACCCCGGCCGACAAGGACAAGGTCTGAGCCAGGATCCGGGCCCAGGGCGCTTTGGGAGCAAGACATGGACGTAAGCTGGTCCGAGCTTCTGGTCATCGGGATCGTGGCGCTGGTCATCATCGGCCCGAAGGATCTGCCCGGCATGTTCCGCGAGCTGGGCCGTTTCACCGCCAAGATCCGTGCCATGGGGCGCGAGTTCAACCGCGCGATGGAACAGGCGGCGAAGGAAACCGGGGTCAAGGATCTGGCCGATGATTTGCGCAAGGTCACGGACCCGAAGTCGATGGGGCTTGATGCGGTGCGCTCGGCCGCCGACAAGTTCGAGAAGTGGGATCCGCTGAAATCGTCGGCCAAGCCGGCGGCACCCCTGACGCCGCCACCGATGCCCGCGACGGCTGCCCCGGTCGCTGCGGCCCCAGTCGCTGCGGCCGCCACGGCCGCCACGGTCGGGCCGGCGACGGCCGCGCTGGCCGCCGATGTCGCGGCAAAGCGCAAGGTCTCGGCGGACAAGACTGCGGCGATCGTCAAGGCGAAGGCTGCACCCGCCGCGAAGGCTGTGAAAGCCCCCGTCGTCGCGGCCGCCGTTGCCCCGGTTGCCGAGGCGCCCGCTGCCCGGCGCGTGGGGCGGGTGCGCAAGAAACCCGATACGGCCCAGGGTGACGCGACATGACGACGAAAGAGATCGACGACAGCTCGGCCCCGCTGGTCGAGCATCTGATCGAGCTGCGCAACCGCGTCATCTGGTCGGTGTCGGCCTTCATGGTCGCGATGATCCTGTGCTTCGTCGTGGCCGAGCCTCTCCTCGATTTCCTTCTGGCCCCGATCGAGCAGTCCATGCGCGAGCTGGGCGACCCGAACCCGGTGATGCAATACACCGCGCCGCAGGAGTATTTCTTCGTTCTGGTGCACATTTCGGTGGTGGCCGGACTGATGGTCAGCTTTCCGGTCATCGCCTATCAGCTGTGGCGCTTTGTGGCGCCGGGCCTTTACCGCAACGAAAAGCAGGCGTTCCTGCCGTTCCTGATCGCCTCGCCGGTGCTGTTCCTGACCGGGGCGATCTTTTCGCACTACATCGTGACGCCGATCGCGATGACCTTCTTTCTGGGCTTCGCCGACACCTATTCGCTTTTGACCGCGCTTCTGCCGGGGGTGGCCGATGCGCCCCTGACCGAAATCAGCGAGCCGGTAGCGGACGAAGGGATCGACATCGTCTTTCAGGGCAAGGTGAACGAGACGCTGGACATCAGCCTGAAGCTGATTGTCGCGTTCGGCCTGTGCTTCCAGATGCCGGTGCTGCTGACGCTGATGGGCAAGGCGGGTCTGGCGACC
>JANOER010000150.1:0-18719 GCA_031441285.1 Rhodobacterales bacterium | reverse complement strand
TGGCAACCATCGGGCGCGAATACCGGGACACGCCGGGGTTCGACTGGATCGGCGGCGAGGTGGTGCGGATCACCCCGGCCGATCCCGCTCTCAAGGTGCCCCACATGGGCTGGAACGATCTGGTGATCGATGCGCGGGACGGCGGGCCGCACCCGGTCCTTGCCGGGCTTGGCACCGGCGACCATGCGTATTTCGTCCACTCCTACCACGTCCGGGTGACCGATCCCGCGCACCGGCTGGCGCATTGCGGCTACGGCGGCGCCATCACCGCGATCATCGGACGGGACACGATTATCGGCACCCAGTTCCACCCCGAGAAAAGCCAGGCCGCCGGCCTTCGGCTGATCGCGAACTTCCTGACCTGGAGCCCCTGAAGCGGCCGGCCTATCGGCCCGGCGCGTCGGGTCGGCAGCGCTTGCAAGGCCGAAATCCCGCGGCCAGCGCAGCAGACAGGGTGTCGAACGCAAGGGCGTTGCGACGCAGCGGCGTGCGGGCCAGGCAACCGCAGCGGCAGACCACTCCGGTCGTCACCACCGCGTAAAGCCCCGATCCTGCCTCGCGCCGGGTCAGCCGGTCCCAGTCGATGTCGGTCAACGCCCTGCCAGCCATCGCCCTGCCCTCCCGTCAATCGCCGCAAGCCCGGCCACAATCAGCCCGAACCCGGCCAGATGCTGCGGCAACAGCCCTTCGCCCAGCAAGGCCACGCCCAGCGCGGTCGCGCTGACCGGGATCAGGAACGTCACCAACAGCAGGTTGGTCGCCCCCGCCGAGGCCAGCAGCCGAAAATAGATCAGATAGGCCAGCGCCGTCGACAGGCTGGCGATCCCGACGACCGCGCCTGCGACCTCCAGCCCCGGCCAGGCTTGCCCCCAGGGCGCATCGACCCACAGCCACAGCGGCAGCAGGATCAGCGCCGCCGCCGTGGCCTGTCCGAAGGCCGTCGCCAGGGGCGCTGCCCCCAGCGCGCCGAACCGCCGCCCCCAGACCCCGGCGCAGGCGTAGGACAGGGCCGCTGCAAGGCAAGCCAGCTTGGCCGCCGCCCCGCCAGCGATCTCGGCCCCGGCCAGCATGACGACCACGCCCGCGAAGCCCAGCCCCAGCCCGGCCGCCTTGGCCGGCGTGATCCGCTCGTCCCTGGTGGCCAGATGCGCGACAAGCACGGTGAACAGCGGCGTCGTCGCGTTCAGGATCGCCGCCAGCGCGCCGCTGATCTGCCCCTGTGCCAGCACGAACAGCGTGTAGGGCACCACGTTGTTCAAAAGGCCCATCACCGCCAGCGCCGGCCACAGCGCGCGGCCGGGAAAGCGCGTCCCCGCCAGCCGCATCACGCAGGCCAGGATCAGCGCCGCCAGCGCCACCCGCGTCCAGACGATGGTCAGCACGGGCAGGCCCCGCAAGGCCACCTCGACAAAAAAGAACGATCCTCCCCACAGGATGGAGAGGATCACAAGGCGTATCCAGTCGACTTGGCGCATGGTGGTCTCCTTTTGCCCGGTCTTAGCCCGGTGCCTGCTTACCCTGCGACCCGAACCTTGCGGATTGGCCCGTCACATATTGCAGTCCGTCCACGGTCATGTGACTGGCCTTCGCCTGCCATTTCAGTTTGATAGAAGCGTGCCGAACAATCTGGAGCCACCAATGCTGCGCAAGCTTGCCGTCTTACTTCTGCTGTCTTCAGCCGCCCTCGCCCAGACCTCCGACGGCGTAGCGCTGAAGTCGATGACCTGGGACCAGATCGTCGAAGACGCCCGGGGTGACACGGTGACCTGGTTCATGTGGGGCGGGTCGGATACCATCAATCGCTACGTTTCGGACCACATTGGCGGCATCCTCAAGCGCGACTATGACATCACGCTGAACCGGGTCGGTGTCTCTGACGGGGTCGAGGCGGTGAACATCGTCCTGGTGGAAAAAGAAGCCGGCATCACCGAGGGCGGCGCGATAGATCTCATCTGGATCAATGGCGAGAACTTCAGGTCGATGAAGCAGGGGGACCTGGCCTATTGCGGCCATACCGGACTTTTGCCGGGCGACGCGCTGGTCAACTGGCAGAATCCGGCCATTGCCAACGATTTCGGCGTGCCGGTCGAGGGGTGCGAGGTGCCGTGGAACACCGTCCAGTTCGCCTTTGCCCATGACAGCGCCGTTCTGCCTGAACCTCCTCGCGACATGGGCGCGCTTCTTGACTGGATCAGGGCCAATCCGGGACGCTTCAGCTATCCCGCTCCGCCCGATTTCACCGGGTCGGCTTTCGTGCGGCATGTGTTCATCCATGCGGCGGGCGGACCAGAGACCCTGATCGGCCCCTTCGACCAGGCAAGGTTTGACACCGTTGCGGCAAAAACCTGGGCGATCCTGAACGAGATCGAGCCGTTCCTCTGGCGCGAGGGGCAGACCTATCCGACCACGGTCACCCAGCTGAACGAGCTTTTTGCCAATGGCGAGGTGGCCTTCACCTTCAACTATGATCCCGCACAGTTCGGGCTTGCCGTGCAGGCCGGGCTGTACCCGGAAACCACGCGGTCCTTCGGGTTGACCGACGGCACGATCGGGAACACCAACTACACGCTGATCCCCTTCAACGCCTCGAACAAGGCGGCGGCCATGGTCGTGCAGAACCTGCTTCTGTCCGGCGAAGAACAGCTGGAGAAAGCCAGGCCGGACGTCTGGGGTGCCGCCCCGGCAATCGAGATTTCCCGCACGTCGCCCGAAGTGCAGGCAAGCTTTGCCGCGATCGAACGGCATCCGTCCGTCGTCTCGGCCGACGAACTGGCCCTCGCAACGCTTCCCGAACTGCAAGCCGACTGGCTGACCGCCATCGAAGCGGGTTGGGCGGCGAACGTCGGCAACTGAGCCGCTTGAACGGCCGTATCCGGCGGTCAGCGCCGGTCTGGCGAAGACCGGCTGCCCCAATGGACATGCGCCATGGCTTGCGCCCGCTCGCCCAACCCGGCACCCTTGGCGCCGGCATCCCGGACATGATGTGACCCAGAAGACCCGCCTCATCCTGCTTCTCGCCCCGGCCCTGTTGCTGGTGGGCGGCCTGTTTCTGTCCGGCCTTGGACTTGGGCTGATCCGGTCGCTGCGCCTTGTGCCCGCGATCGGCCAGGCTGACCCCGACCTTGCCGCCTATGCGGCGATCCTCTCCGCACCGGGATTTCTGGCGTCCGTCGTTCTGTCGCTCTGGATTGCCGGGGTCTCGACCTTGATCGCGGCCGTGCTGGCGGTCGGCGCGGCGATCCTTCTGCGCGAGACCTTTTGCGGGCGCGGGCTGATCGGCTTTCTCTTTCAGTTGAACCTGACCATACCGCATGTGGTCGGGGCGCTGGGGATCCTGTATCTGTTCTCGCAGTCCGGCAGCTTTGCGCGGTTGGCCCATGCAGCGGGGCTGATCGCGGCCCCCGGCGCCTTCCCGGCGCTGACCCACGATCCCTTCGCCGTCGGGATCATTCTCACCTATGTCTGGAAGGAAGTGCCGTTCATCGGCCTGATCCTTCTTGCCAACCTGCAGACCATCGGCCCCGAACACGAAGCCGCCGCCCGCAGCCTCGGGGCCAGTCGCTGGCAGGCCTTTGCCCATGTCCTTCTTCCCCAGCTGATGCCGGGACTTGTCGCGGCATCAGCGCTGGTCTTTGCCTTCGCGCTTGGCGCCTATGAGGTTCCACTCCTTCTGGGCGCCCATGCGCCCGAGGCGCTTCCGGTCCGGGTCTGGCGCAGCTTTACCGATGTCGACCTTGCCGCACGCCCCGAGGCCTATGCCTTGTCGATGGTGATTACCCTGATCGGTGCGGCCCTGCTGGCGCTTTATGCGCGTCTGCTTTTGCCAAAGGGGCGACGCCCGTGACCGCCAGACGCTGGAGAAGCCTTGCCGGGTCCGTGCTGACCTTCTGGCTGGTCTTGCCGCTGGTGCCGTTGGCGATCTGGTCCTTCGCCCATGGCTGGCGCTTTCCCGACCTCTTGCCGCGCGACGGGTCACTTGCGGCCTGGAGCCTGGCGCTGACACCCGGATCGGGCATTCTGGAAAGCCTTGGCCTGACAACGGTGACTGCGCTTGCCACAACGGTGATTGCGGCGGGTGTCGGCGTGCCGGCGGGCCGGGCACTGGGGCTGCACGAATTTCCCGGCAGGCGGCTTGTGCTGCTGCTGCTGCTGGCCCCGGCGATCGTTCCGGCCATCGCCCTTGCGCCCGGCCTGCACGGCGTCTTCCTTCGGCTTGGCCTGACCGGCACCATCCAAGGAGTGGTCCTGGCACACTTGATTCCGGTGATCCCCTACATGACGCTGGTCATGGCCGCCGTCTTTGCCGGCTTCGACACCGCCCATGAAGACCAGGCCCGGTTGCTGGGCGCGCGCCCCTGGCAGGTCTTTCGCCATGTGACCCTGCCGGCGATCCGCCCTGGCCTCATGGCCGGAGCCCTTTTTGCGTTTCTTGTCTCCTGGTCGCAGTATCTTCTTACCCTGGCCATCGGCGGCGGGCAGGTTCAGACCTTGCCGCTGGTTCTGTTCAGTTACGCCAGTTCGGGCCGCAACGACCTGGCCGGAGCGATCGGGATCCTCTACATCCTGCCCGGCCTCTTGATCGTCCTGATCACATCCCGGCACGTGACCGGACGCCACCTGACGATGGCACGCGGGGTCGCCCGGTGAAGACACTGCGCCTTGACGGGCTGACCAAATCCTTTGGCAAAGGTGCCGGACCGGTGGTCGACACCCTTACCCTGTCGGTGCCGTCGGGAAGCCTTACCGCACTTCTTGGGCCTTCCGGGTCGGGCAAATCCACTGTTCTGCGGATGATCGCCGGCTTGGTCGAGCCCGACGCAGGGGGCATCTGGCTGGGGGACGCATCGCTTCTTGCGGTTCCTGCGGACCGGCGCGGCGTGGTGCTGATGTTCCAGAACGCGCATCTTTTCCCGCATATGACCCTGGCAGAAAACATCGGCTTCGGCCTTCGCATGCGGGGGCTGGCCGCCGGAGAGATCGCGCCGCAGGTTGCGGCGATGCTGGACCGGGTGCAACTTTCCGGCCTTGGCCACCGCCGCCCGCACGAGCTTTCGGGCGGGCAGGCGCAACGTGGCGCCCTGGCAAGGGCCCTTGTTCTGAAGCCCTGCGTCCTCTTGCTGGACGAGCCGCTGTCAAACCTGGACGCCACCCTGCGGGACGGGATGCGCCGGCTGATCCGCGACCTGCAACGAGAGACCGGGACCACCATGCTGATCGTCACTCATGACCAGTCCGAGGCTGTGGCGCTGGCCGACCGGGTCGGGCTTTTGCTGGAGGGGAGGCTTGCGCAAGAGGCCCCCCCCCGCGAGATCTTTCGCCGCCCGGCCTCGGTCGCGGTGGCACGCTTCTTTGGAGGCGTAAATTTCCTGAAAGGAACGGCCGACGATCAGGGGTTTCACTGCGCTCTTGGCACGCTTCCTTTGGCGAAAGGGGCCCTGCGGGGTTCGGGCATCCTGACCATCCGGCCCGAAGCGATCCGTCTGGGTGCCGCCCCGGATGCCCGATTGGCCAAAGTGCTCGGCTCGGCTTTCCTTGGCACTCAGGCGCAGGTCTCCCTTGAGATCGGCGGCCAGAAGCTGGAAGCACTGACAACCCCCGAGGTCGCGGCAGGATTGTCTCCGGGGTCAGAGGTCGCCGTCAGCTTCCCCGTCGAGGAGACATGGATTGTGCCGCGCGACCCGGTCCAACCCCCTGAACGGCGCCCCTGACCGCCGGCCATCACTCAAGCGGCGCGGGCAGCAGGACGGCCCGGGATCGCCCGGCATGCTTGGCGGCATAGAGCGCCCGGTCTGCAGCCGCTGAAACGCGGGTACGGTCGGGCTTGGTCATGTCGACCGACCGGACGATCCCGACGCTGGCGGACACCTTGCACTCGGACCCGTTGAAATCGATCGGCGACGACACGCGGGCGATGATCCGTTCAGCCACGGTCATCAGCACCGCCGCGTTCGATCTGCCGCTTACAATGACGACAAACTCATCCCCGCCGATCCTGGCGGCGCAATCCTCTGCCCGGATCTGGTCGCGCAGGATGCAGCCGACACGTTCAAGCACGAAGTCGCCGGCGGCGTGTCCAAGCGTGTCGTTCACCGTCTTGAAGTAGTCGAGGTCCATATGCAGCAGGCCAAAGGGCGCATCCGCCGAACAAAGCCGTTCCAGAAACAGGTCGGCCGCCCGCCGGTTGCGAAGGCCGGTCAGGGGATCGGTCAGCGCCTCTTCCTCGGCTGCCATCCGGGCGCCTTCAAGCCGCAGGTTCAGCCCGCGCAGTTCGCGCGTGACGGCAGCATTGGCTTCGGCGAGGTACAGAAGCTCCATCGCCAGTTCGGTCGGGGCGAAATCGGCATCGGTCAAGGCAAAGTCGCGCACCGCGGTCACAAGGTCGATGCCGAAGGACAGGTTGATCAGCACCTGGTCGCCCCCCGCGACCGGCATGGCAAGCCCGCGCAAGCCGACCCGAGCCTCGTTGCGGACCACCAGCCTGAACCGGTCGGCCGACCGGTCAAGCATCTCGGCCACGGTAGAAGTACCGCCGGGGGATCGGACCTCGAACAAGTCCTGAAAGCGGGCCGACCCCAGATCCACGTCGCCCAGAACCCGTTCAAGCGTCGGACCGACGCTGATCACCCGCTCATCGCGGTCCAGCAACAGATGCATCGGCATGAACCGTGCCAGCGCGTCCAGGGGAACCGGGCAGGTGATCTGCATGTGTCGGGTGTCCATTTCTCAGCCTTCCGGCCTGGCAAGGTCGAAGCGCCGTCCTGCCGCGTGCAGGCTGTCCAGCACGCGGACGGAAATGCAGTCATCTTCCGCCGCGTCGATCAGGCACAAGCTGCCATAGTCATCGGCCATCGCGGTCAGGATCCCGACCAGCACGCGCGGGATTCCCCTGACGCCAGACCGGCAGCGGATCGTATAGTGGTCGGGGCCGGATTCGGTAAGCGTCAGTTCAGGAACGTTCAGATCCGGCATGGCCAGACGCGCACGGCCCGGCATGTCCTCAAGCGAGTGCAGGAAGTCGGCGAAACCTGTTCCGCCGAAGCGCAAAAGCCGGCGCACGCCTTCCTGTCCGGGGTTCGTGACCAGATAGGTCCCCATGTCTTCCCATATCGTTTCAACCGGCCGGCCCAGCACTTCGGCTGCGCAATGCGCGACACGGTCCGCCGTGCCAGTAGCATAGCGCAGCATCGGTTCGAATGTCTCGACCGACAAGCCGGTCCGGCGGCAGACCGCCTGCCAGCGCGCCTGTCCGAACGTATCGCGCACATAGCCCTGAAGCGATCGCAGCAGCAGCGCGTCCATATCTGACCCCATCCAGCCTGTTGCCCGAAAGGTAGGGATCATCGGTTAAGAAAGCCTCAGCACGTCACGGCAGGAACAGAAAGCCGGCGTCGCCCGTGCCCAACTGGTTGATCAGCGCAGGCGTCAGGGGCGCAGGCGCCCTGGTCCAGTCCTCCAGCAGCCGGGTCGCATCTTCCGGGCCCGGCACCTGCCCATCGGCCCGCAGCACCGACCGCAGGGCCAGCCGCCCGGCGTCGTCGAGGTAAAGCCCCACAAGCTCGACGAAGGTTTCAGAGTGGACCAGCACGAGGATCGCCTCCTCGCCGGGCCGGGCGGGCAGAAGGTCGGCAACCGCCATCAGACACCCCGGCCGGCCGGCCCGGTCCTTGCGCCCGCAGGTGTCGGCCCAGGTCTGCAGATGGAACTCATCTGCCGCCGCAAGCAGGCTGTCGCGGGTTCCCGTAGCCCCCGCCGGCTGGACCGGCATCAAGGCCGCCAGCACAGCGATGGCGGCTGCCTTCCCGGACCCGCCGGGATCGGACACGCCGGCAAGCCGTGCGGCCAGATCCTCCTGCCCGGGTGCCTTGGCCCGTTCCTGAAGCTCGGCCAGCACCGCCTGCCCGGCCAGTCCCCAGAGCCGCAGCGCGTCGATGTCCAGATCGGCAACCGTTGTCCGGCCCGCATCGTATCGGGCCAGCTGGTCGCGGGCCGAGATCCGGTCCGCGTTCAGGATCGGCGTCAGCCACAGCGCCGCCAGACCGATACCCGCCAGCGCGATGCCGATATTGGCCCGGCGGATGCGCTGCATCCAGCCCGCCCTGCGCAGCACCGCAACCGCGTAGCTGGCGCCGTAAGCCAGCCCCAGCCCGACCACCAGCGCCACGAAAAGCCGCTCGGGCGTCCAGCCGTGCTGGGCGACCCGCTGCCAGACCGCCCAAGCCGCAAGCCCCGCCATGACCGGCAGGATCAGCGCCATCCCTTGCGCCGAGCGGTGCAGGACCGGGCTTTGCGTTGCATCCGCATCGGTCTGGTCTACCGCGACCGAGACCAGCGCAATCCCGGCCCCGACCATGGTCAGCAGAAGAAGCGCCGGCGAAAGCCCGTCGAAAAGCCCGTTCAGCCCCCGGAACGGCAACGCGATCAGGAAAGTCGCCATGACCGCAAGCACCACCGGCAACAACAACCGAAAGAGACGCAACACCAGATAGGGCGACAGAAGTTCAGCCTGTTCGTAAACCACTGCCATGCCGAAGCCGAAGATGCCTCCGGTGAGGACGGCACCGACGATCCAGTGCTCCAGCAGGTCGGAGATCACGGTCAGCCCCACGATCCGCAACACCTGATCGGACAGGAAGATCACCCCCCAGACCAGCCCGGTGAAGGCCGACGCGGCGGCAAATCGGATCACGATGGACCACGCCTCGATAAAGAGGTCGGGATAGTCGCGCCATCCGCCCCGCGCCGAGATCAAGAGGAACGGCAGTGGCAGGCTGGCAATCGTCAGGGCCGCAAGGACCGACAGCGCCGATCCGGCAATCCCCTCGGGATGGCGCAGCCCGCCAAGCCAGACCAGACCAGCGGTGACCAGCGCCAGCCCTCCGGCGCGCGGCAGGGCACGCGCAAGGCCGATCGGGCCGGCCATGGCCAACGTCGCTGACAGGAAGGTGCCGACCAGTGCCAACAGCACCAGGCCCGTGCGGGCGCTGATCAGATCGGCGTCCGCCGCTTCGGCGACCGCCCAGATCAGACTGCCGCCAATCGCCCCGACCAGCGCCAGCCGCCAACGGTCTGCAAGTTGTCCGCCCATCGCCACCCTCTTACGCTTGCCCGCCGCACCTGTCCGGCCCACTGTCAGGATTTCCGGCCGATTGCCAAGGTCCGGAACTTCGACAATGCTGCCAGCGCCACCGCCCGGAGTTTCCCATGTCTGCCACCATCCGCCCGCTTGACGCATCGGACCATGCCGCCTGGCGCAGGCTTTGGACCGCGTATCTGGTGTTTTACGGCGCCACGGTTCCCGACACCGTCTATGCCGCGACCTTCGCGCGGCTGCTTGGGTCCGACCCGCAGGACTTCAGCTGCCTGATCGCCGAGCTTGACGGCCAACCTGTCGGCCTTGCGCATTACCTTTTCCACCGGCATGGCTGGAAGATCGAGAACACCTGCTACCTGCAAGATCTTTACGTCAGCCCCGAGGCGCGCGGCACCGGCCTTGGCCGGGCGCTGATCGAAAGCGTCTACGCCGCTGCCGACGCGGCGGGGTCGCCGTCGGTCTACTGGCTGACGCAGGACTTCAACCACAGCGCACGGGCGCTGTATGACCGCGTGGCACAGGTCACACCCTTCATCCGCTACGCGCGCCCGCTGTAGGGATCAGGATACCGCAGCCGGTTCGGTCTTGCCGTCGGCGGCTACTTTTGCAGCGCCTTCAGGTATTCGGCGACCTGCACCAGCCGGACCGGCGTCGGGCTGGCGATCCCGTCGCCGCCGTCATAGCCGACCAAGGCGCCATCCAGAAGCGGCGCGAAGGACGGCATCGGCGTCTCGGCCCCCGGACCGCCCGAGTAGGACCAGATCTTCGCCATCACCTTCGTGCCCGGAAAGACGCCGCCGTTGCGTGCCGCAATCTGGGTCAGGTCGGCAGGCTTCACGGCCAGTCCGGCCGCCGCCGGACCGTCGCCCGTGGCCGAGGCCCCGTGACATCCGGCGCAATAGCTGGCGAAATCCTCTGCCCCGGTTGGCGCAGGTTCTGCGTCGCGCTTGACACAGGCCGCAAGTGCCAGCGCCACGATCATCCATCCAAAGCGCATCGTTGCCCTTCCCTTCATCCCGGACCGATCTGGCCGCCCGACAGGCGGACGATACGGTCCATCCGCGCCGCAAGGTCCATGTTGTGCGTGGCGATCAGTGCCGAAAGGCCGGTTGACCGCACCAGATCCATCAGCACCCGGAACACCTGATCCGACGTGCCTGGGTCCAGATTGCCCGTCGGCTCGTCGGCAAGCAACAGCTTCGGTGCGTTCGCCAGCGCGCGGCAGAAGGCCACGCGCTGCTGCTCGCCGCCCGACAGGGCCGCCGGACGGTGGCTGGCCCGTGGACCCACGCCCACCAGGTCCAGCAGGCCCCGCGCCCGCGCCTCGGCTTCGGCCTTGGCGACGCCGTTGGCCAGTTGCGGGATGACCACGTTCTCCAGCGCCGAAAACTCGGGCAGAAGGTGGTGGAACTGGTAGATGAACCCCACTTCGGCCCGGCGAACGTCGGTTCTGGCACGGTCGGACAGACCGTCCATCGCCCGCCCGTCAAGCTGCACTGTGCCGGCGTCCGCAAAATCCAGAAGCCCCGCGATGTGCAGAAGCGTGGACTTGCCCGCGCCCGAGGGGGCAACCAGCGCCACCACCTCGCCCTTGGCGACCGTCAGGTCCGCCCCGCGCAGCACCACGACCTCTGAGGGTTTGCCCCGGTTGTAACCCTTTTCGACGCCCGAAAGCTCCAGCATCGGCTTACTCATAGCGCAGCGCCTCGACCGGGTTCATCCGCGCGGCGCGGCGGGCCGGGAACAGCGTCACGACGAAGGACAGGCCCAGCGACAGCGCGACCGCCGACAGCACGTCGCCCAGTTGCAGCTTCGCGGGCAGCGCGTAGATTCCGCGGATCGAGGGATCCCAGACCGCCGCCCCGTTCAGCCAGTTCAGAAAGCTCATGATCTGGTCGATGTTCAGCGCCACAAGGCAGCCCAACACGACGCCGGCAAGGGTGCCGATCACCCCGGTAAAGGCGCCGCAGATGAAGAAGATGCGCAGCACTGATCCTTCCGTCAAACCCATGGTCCGCAGGATGCCGATGTCGCGACCTTTGTTCTTCACCAGCATGATCAGGCCCGAGACGATGTTCATCGCCGCGATCAGCACCAGCACGGACAGGATCACGAACATCACGTTGTCCTCGATATCCAATGCGCGCAGGAACGACCCGGAACTGTCCTTCCAGGTCCAAAGCTGCGCACTTGGCCCGGCGGCGTTCAGGATCGGCAGCGCGTAGCCCTCGATCTCGTCGGGGGTTTCGACCATGACTTCGATCTCGTCGGCGCGGCCTTCCTTGTTGAAAAAGCTCTGCGCCTCGATGAAGGGCATGTAGATCCGCGTGGTGTCGATGTCGTAGCGGCCGGCGCTGAAGATGTAGACCACCTCATAGGCGTTCACCCGCGGCGTCGACCCCATCGCGGTCTTGACGCCGCCCGGAGCGATCAGCCGCACCCGGTCGCCGATCGTGACGCCAAGTTCGCGCGCGATGCCTGACCCCAGGGCGATCCCGTCAGGGAACCGCGCAAGATCACCGATCGCATCCGACCCGGTGCCGACACGCGGGATGCTGGCAAAATCCTCGGGCAACAGGCCGTAGACTTCGGCCCCGGTGGTATCCTCGCCATCGGACACCATCAGCTTGCCGCGGATCAGGGGCGCCGCCCGCGTCACACCCGGCACCGTGCCGATCTCGGCCGCCATCACGTCCGGCGTGGCAAAGCCGCGGATCAACTGGCCGTCGGCGCCGATCTCGCCGCCGGAATAGACGGTGACATGCGCGTTTGCGCCAAGGATCGTATCGACGAACTCGGCCCGGAAGCCCGCGCGCACCGCAAGGGTCAGGATCAGGGCGAAGACCGCAAGGGTGATGCCGATCAGGCTGATCCAGGTCATCACGCTGACCCCGCCTTCCGCCCGCCGCGCCCGCAGGTAGCGCCAGGCGATCATGAATTCAAATCCCGAAAACGGAGCCGTCCTGCCTGCCATCTACCCCTGCCCTTCTTCGCCGCGACCATTGGCGAGACCGGCCGAAACGTCAAGGCGCGCCGGCGACCGGGCGAAAACCCGCGCGGCGGGAGGCGGCCGCTTCGTGCTGCGCGCCATCCGGGTTAGTCTTGCGTCGTGCCGCCATACCGCGCGCGGCACCCTGCTTTGATCGCAACGGAAAAGACACGAGGGATATCATGCATATAGCGCCCGCGCTTGTGGCATTGATTGCCACGGGCCTGCTTGCCGCCTGCAACAGCGAAGAGGTCTGCACGACCGAACTTGCCCAGAAAAAGGCTGCCGACCTTTCGGCCAGGCTGACTGAAATCGCTGCCACGGACCCGGCCAAACTGGCCGAGATGGGCCCGAAAGTGCAGGAACTTGCCACCAAGGCCGCTGGCACCGGCGATGACCTGCAGGCCGCCTGCAAGGCCATGGACGAGATGACGGCCGAACTTTCCAAGTGACGCCAACAGAGGTCCGGGCCACTCAGGCCCGGGCCACCTTCAGGTTGACCAGCGGACTGCTGCCGGTCGTCCAGAGCCTTACCCAGATCGGCAGCACCGCTTCCTGGGCCCTTGCCCCCACGATGTCGCCCAGATCGGCAAAGCCGGTCCAGCCGAAACCGCGCGCAATGTCGGCAACCAGTGTCTTGGCTTCGGCGTCATTGCCGCTGATGAAAAGATCGTGGTCGCCGGAGATCAGCCCCGGATCGACCATCACCGCCGCCGCTACCGTGTTGAACGCCTTGACCAGCCGAACCTTTGGAAATGCCGTCTGGATCGCTTCGCCCAGACTGGTCGGCCCGGAGTAGTCCGCGCTCAGGAACGGCGGCATCCCTGCCGAGAAATCCAGCGGGTTGGCCACATCGACCAGGACCTTGCCCGCCAGGTTTCCCGCCCCTGCCGCCGTCAGCGCGGCTATGGAATGCGCGCCTTGGGTGACGTTGAACACAACCTCGCCAAAGGCCGCAGCCTCGGCGAAGGTCACCACCCTGCCCCCGGATTTCGCAACCCATTCGGACAGCGGAACCGCCTGCGCGCGCGGCTTGGCAAGCTCCTCGGGCGACGGGTTCCTGATGCCGATCACCACGTCATGTCCTTGCGCCAGCAAAGCCGCCCCCAGTGTCTGCCCGACGCCACCGCCGCCGATCATGCCTATTTTCATTGCTCCGCTCCGATGCTAAAGACAGACAGGTCAGTCTACCTTACAGTGTCAATACAGACAGGTCTGTCTATATGTCAAGCTACTCTCTCGCTGCCCCGGAAAAACCGCTCTCGCCGCGTGACCGTATCCTGCAAGTCGCCGGGCGGCTTTTCTACCGCGAGGGCTATCGCGCCGTTGGAATTGACCGGGTGATCCTGGAGGCAGACGTTGCCAAGGCCACGTTCTACCGGCACTTTCCGTCCAAGGACGACCTGATCGTCGCCTGGATCTCCCAAGCCGAAGACAGCGCGCAAGCGAGTGTTCCGCCCGAGGATGGACCCGAGCCTCTGACCGCCTATGCACGCGCGATGCTTGCGATCGCCCGAACCGGTGGCTGCATGGGCTGCACCTATCAGGGCACCGCAGCCGAATTTCACAACCTGGCCCACCCGGCGCACGCGGCCGGGCTTGGGGTCAAGGTCAGAGTCCTTCAGTCCCTTGAACGCCGCGCCCGCAACCAGGGATTGCAAGAGCCGCGCGCCACAGCAGAAGCCGTGTTCCTGCTGCTGGAAGGCATTTGGTCCTCTGTCCGCATGTTCGGCCCGGACGCGCCGCTAAGCCATGCAGAGGCGGCATTGCAGAGGCTTGTCACCTGACCCGAGCGGCCAAATTCCCTGAAGCAAGGAATTTGACAAGTTTCTTGCTTAAGAAACTTGGGCCGGCGGGCTACCGCGCCGCCCACAAAAGCCCGCG
This sequence comes from Rhodobacterales bacterium, assembly GCA_031441285.1. Classification (GTDB taxonomy): domain Bacteria; phylum Pseudomonadota; class Alphaproteobacteria; order Rhodobacterales; family Rhodobacteraceae; genus Tabrizicola. The sequence continues at coordinate 4,755 of JANOER010000150.1, read as the reverse complement.
CCGCATCAGCTCGGCCGCCGGGCCGGTGCCGATCACCGAAGCCTTGTGCCCGAGCGCATTGTAATAGACCCGGCCCTGCCCCCAGCGTTTGGTAAAGACCAGCGGCATTGCCACCGGCCCGTTCGGCGCATGGGGCCCGTCCACCACCGGAAAGTCGCACACGGCGTGGACCTGCACCGCCGGGTCGACATGCAGATAATACTGTTCTGTCTTGACCTGGAAGTCACCGATCCCCGCGACCACGGGATCGGTCGAGGTGATCCGCACCCCGTATTCCACCCCGTCGTTGCCCGGATGCGCCACCCATTGCGCGCCGGTCATGAACTGCCAGTCCACGTTGTCGCGGAACGCGTCGCACATGCCGCCGTGACAGCCCGCAATCCCGACACCCGATGCCACCGCCGCGCAGGCGTTCAGCGCCTGGTCCTTTCCGATCGTGCTCATCGTCCAGACCGGGACGATCAACCCAAGCCCCGCCAGCCGCACCGGATCGTCGAGACAGGAAAGACTGTCGCTGACCTCGACCGCCATCCCGGCGTCACGCAGCCAGCCCGCGAACAGGGCTGCAACCTTGTCCGGCTCGTGCCCGTCCCAGCCGCCCCAGGTGATCAGTGCCTGCGTCATCCTCGTGCTCCCTGCCCATCACTTCCGGGGCAAGCTAGGCGGGGATCCGTGCCGCGGTCAACGGGGTATGGAAAACCGGACATCAGGTATGGTTTTCTTTACTCATAGTCTTCTTTGGCATACCTCAGACGGAAAGAGGAGCACCCCATGTCCTATGGTGAACGCGAGGCGATGACCGGCCTCATCACATCGCTGATCGTTGTTGCACTTTTCTTGTGGCACCTGTCAGGGCAGCATGGTGATGGGGTGTTCGACGGCCCCGAGGCGTTGCAGGTCTGGGCGCGCATGGTGCTTTTGCTGGTAGCATGGTCGATCGGCATCGCAATTGTGGTCAGTATCGGCTTTCATATCCTTTACGGGATGCTGACCGGCGAAAAGCCCGATGACCGGCGCGACGAGCGTGACCGTGACATCGAACGCCGGGCGCTTACCTGGGCGTGGTATCTGCTGTCTTTCGGCCTTCTGGGGGTGATCATCGACCTCGCCATGGGGGCCACGGCGTTCCGCGCGATGAACCTTGTTCTCGCCCTTTGCGCGGGATCCGAGATCTTCAACGATGGCGTCAAGCTTTGGCTTTACCGGCGCGGGGCCTGAAGCATGGCGATCGAGAACCGCATCCGCCGCCTACGATTTGATGCGGGCGAGATGACCCAGAAAGATCTTGCCGACCGGGTCGGTGTCACCCGGCAGACCATTCTGGCCATCGAGAATGGCAAATATGCCCCGACGCTGGATCTTGCCTTCCGCATCGCCCGCGCTTTCGGCGTGCCACTGGATCAGGTCTTTACCTTCCAGGGCGATTGAAACCCGGCAACCGGCACCGCGCGCCTCCCTCCCCTTTGCGTGGGAGAGGGAGGCGGCGGGCGCCTCAGCACCTTGAGGATTACATGAAGTTCGCCAGCTACACCGCCTACGGCCCGCCCGACACCATCGCCTTCACCGACGCCCCGATCCCGTCCCCCGGCCCGGGCGAGGTGCTGGTCCGCGTCTGCGCCGCCCCGGTGACTGCAGGCGACGCCCGGCTGCGATCGGGAAAGGTTCCGCGCGGCCTTGGGCTGATGCTGCGGCTTGCCATTGGCCTGACCCGTCCCCGTGTTGCCCCCGGCTGGGCCTTCGCAGGTGTGATGGCAAAGGCTGGCGCGGGCGTCACCGGATTCACCCGCGGCCAAAAGGTCTTTGGGCTGACCGGCTTCAAGGGCGGTGCGCATCGCGAGTATCTGCTGATCCGCGCTGATGGCCCGGTTCTGCCCCTGCCCGAAAGCCTTGGCTTCGAGGAAGGTGCCGCCTTCTTCTTCGGCGGCCTGACCGCCGCGTATTTCCTGATCGACCGCGCGCAGCTTGCTGCAGGAGAGCGGCTTCTTGTCGCCGGGGCGACCGGGTCGGTTGGCGGTGCCGCCGTCCAGATCGGCCGCCATCTGGGCGCGCAGGTCACGGCCACCGCCTCGCCCGCGAACCACGCGCTGGCGCGCAGGCTTGGAGCAGAGGCGGTGACGGACTACCGCGACAGCCCCCCTCCCGGCCCTTTCGACGTGGTGCTGGACGTGATGGGCGGGCTTGGCTGGGTCAAGGCCGGACCGCTTCTTGCGCCCGGCGGCAGGCTGATCCTGATCACCGCCGACCTGTGGCAGATGCTGAGCTCTGGTTTCCGGCCCCGCAGCGACGGACGGAAGGTCATCACCGGGACGAACCGGGAGGATCTGGCCTCATTGCGCCGCCTTCTGGCCCTGCACGCGGCGGGGGGCTACACGCCCGCACTTGGCCCGCTGCTGCCGTTCGCCGATCTTGCCAAGGCCCATGCGCTGGCCGAAAGCCATCACAAGCCCGGCAATCTTGTGGTGGTGATGTAGGCCCGGGCCTGCGTCCTGCATGTTTCCCCGCTCCCGAAAGAGCCGAGCGGGGAAGCGGGGGACATACCGGTGTCAGCGGTGCGCGACGTAGATCTGCGCTACCCGGTCGACGGCGGCTTGGGGGCTCATCTCCTCTGACACACCCGTGCGGCGGCTGGTCAGTTCGACCACGCCATTCGCCAGCCCGCGCGGCCCGACAGTGATCCGCCAGGGCAGGCCGATCAGGTCCATTGTCGCGAACTTCGCCCCGGCCCGTTCGTCGCGGTCGTCGTAAAGCGGCTCTAACCCCTTGGCCAGCAGCGCCTTTTCCAACCCCTCGCAAGCTGCATCCGCCGCAGCATCGCCCTGCTTGAGGTTCACGATCCCGACCGGGAACGGCGTCACGCCTTCCGGCCAGATGATCCCCTTGTCGTCGTGGCTGGCCTCGATGATCGCGCCCAGAAGGCGGCTGACGCCGATCCCGTGCGACCCCATCTCGACCGGCACCTTGCCGCCGTCCGCCGTGGTGACCTCGGCCCCCATCGCTTCGGAATACTTGGTGCCGAAGTAGAAGATCTGCCCGACCTCGATCCCGCGCCCGACCTTGCGGTGCGCCTCAGGGACCTGGTCGAAGACCGCCGCATCATGAGTCTCGTCGGTGCGGGCGTAGAGGGTGGTGAACTCCTCGCAAACCCTGGCCACCCCGGCGCGGTCGTCATAGTCAATATCGCGCGCCCCGAGTTTCAGAGTCGTTACCCGGTCGTCAAAGAACACCTCGGACTCGCCGGTCTGCGCAAGTACCAGAAATTCATGGGTATTATCCCCGCCGATCGGGCCAGAGGCCGCCCGCATCGGGATTGCGGTCAGGCCCATGCGTTCGTAGGTCCGCAGATAGCTGACCATGTGGCGGTTGTAGGCGTGCAGCGCCGCATCGCGGTCGACGTCGAAGTTGTAGCCGTCCTTCATCAAGAACTCGCGCCCCCGCATCACCCCGAAGCGGGGGCGCATCTCGTCGCGGAACTTCCACTGGATGTGGTAGAGGGTCAGCGGCAGGTCCTTGTAGCTGGAAACGTGGGACCGGAAGATGTCGGTGATCATCTCCTCGTTCGTCGGCCCGAACAGAAGCTCACGTTTCTGACGGTCGGTGATCCGCAGCATTTCTTCGCCGTAGTCGCCATAACGCCCTGATTCCCGCCACAAATCGGCGGGCTGGATCGTCGGCATCAACAGCGGGATGTGCCCGGCGCGGATCTGTTCCTGATGAACGATCTCCTCGATCCGCTTCAGCACCCGGTAGCCCAGCGGCAACCACGAATAGATCCCGGCGGCCTGCTGCTTGATCATGCCGGCCCGCAGCATGTAGCGGTGCGACACGATCTGCGCCTCGGCGGGGTTTTCCTTGAGGACGGGAAGGAAGTAGCGGGACAGACGCATGGAACGGGCCTTTGGCTGAAGGGTCCCGGGTTTCCTAGCGGGTTGGAGGCGGGCCGGCAAGGCAAGAGGCCCGCGGGCCACCGGTCAGGGTCGCGGTGGGGCCGAGTGCGCGCAACAGCGAGGTTGCGAAGATCTGTCCATTAATTCCAATGCGTTATGAGAAATTCCTTTGTCTTTTTTCCGTCTTCCATGCGTCTTCTTTCCGTCTCTACGCACGGGAGGACCACAGAGGGTTAACCATGGCTGGCGAATCGGGCTGCACCCCTGCAGGGTCGGTGCCAACCAACCAGTTCCCGCTTTCGCGGCGATGACGGGGGGGGGAGTCGGGCTTAAGCCCGACCTACGGCCCGACCTGCGGGCCGCTGACGATCTGGTTTGACAGGCAATGTTGCACTTTCAAGCCGCCGTTGTGCGGCGTTGCAGCAAGAACGCGCTTTCGGGGGCCTTGAACCGGACGTCGCAGCTGGCGTTCGGGTTGAAGGGCGGGTCGAGGGTGACGAGGTCCACGCTCTCGGACGCGATGCTGTCGCGCAGGACGGAAAGGTTGTCGCCGTAGTGAAGGCGGTTGGGCATTCGTCCCTCGCTGCGCTGTCGTGGAAACCTATCCGGGAGAAGCGGTCAAGGGCAAGTTAAGCTGGAACAGGCGGGCGGTCTTTCAGCCGTTTCCCCCCCGTCGCAACCGTCCGGCGAACCGGCGGCCCCCGTGACGGATGGCAGGCCAAACGGGACGGCGGCAAGCGCGCCCCTTGCGCGGCGGTGCAGCGCAGGCGATATGTGAAGCGACGCAAAAGGACCACGCCATGGCGCTGCCGATCCGGGATCAGCTGAAATACTGGGGCATCGCCACGGTGGTGTTCCTGCTTGTGCTGTG
>JANOER010000149.1:0-15514 GCA_031441285.1 Rhodobacterales bacterium | reverse complement strand
GCCTTCAACATCTCCTGCTGCGGCACGTTCTCGGGGACCTTCCGCATCCCGTCCACGTCGTCGGAAAAGCAGATCAGCCGGGTCGGGATGTCGCTGATGATCTCGAACGCCCGTCGGATCATCGTCGTCCGCGCCACCTCGCCAAAGGTGCCGATATGCGGCAAGCCCGACGGCCCGTAACCCGTCTCAAAGAGGACATACCCCTTGGCCGGAACCTTGCCGCCAAAGCGCTTCAGGATCGCGCGCACCTCTTCAAAGGGCCAGGCCTTCGAATTCATCGCCGCATCGCGCAAGCTGCTCATCGCATCTTCTCCCGAACCGCCCGCGACCCAATGCCCCGGACCAACCGTCCTCTATTGCCCCCCCGCACGCTCGTCAATAATCTGCCCGATACCGCGCACAGGAGCCCGCCATGACCGACACTTCACCGATGTCCCCGCAAGACGCGCTTGTCGCCGTAATGGTGGCCTGCTCTGCCTCGGACGAGCACGTGCGCACGGCCGAACTGGTGGCGATCACCCGCATGGTCAACCACATGCCGATCTTCGGGAGTTACGACCCCGACCGCATCCAGCGCGTCAGCCGCATCGTGTTCGACCTCTTCGAAGAGGAAGACGGCCTCGACGCCCTTTTCGGCCTGATCCGCGAAGCCCTGCCCGAGCGTCTGTATGAAACCGCCTATGCGCTGGCCTGCGACGTGGTGACGGCGGACGGCCGGCATTCACAGGTCGAACTTCGGATGCTGGAAGAGGTCCGCGAAGAGCTTCACGTCGACCGCCTCCACGCCGCCGCCATCGAATGGGGCGCGCGGGTGCGGCACATGGGGGTATGAGACCTGATCCCCGCCCCTGACTTGATCCGCAGCCTCAACCTCTGCAAACGCCCCACATCAAGCCCAGGCACCCGCAGGTCGGGCTTCAGCCCGACTCTCCTCCCAACCACTCCCTTACCCGTCGCGGACCAGGCAAGCGTAGCGTGGGTGCCAAGCCACCACACCGCCCCCTTCCCCCCGATTCCCTCCCCATGGTTAACGCCTCCTCATCTCCCCGCGCGTAGAGACGGAAAGAAGACGCCTTCAAGACGGGAAAAAGACCCCGCAAACCCCGCAAAACCCACCGGTAAACGCAGCGTTCCCAACGGCTTGCCTTGCGGCCCTTACCCCGTTGCGCGCGCCCCGAAGAAACCGCGCTTCACGCTTTCTTAACCGTGCGCGTAAGACCCCGCCCACCGGTTGATCAGTTGCCCCTGCAACCGCCGCGCCCGCTTGGTCCAGGCCTGCGCGCCCTCCGGCTCCTCCCGCAAACTGACCGGCACCGCGTCCCGCCGGTCCGGGTCGCCCAAAAAGATCGCGAACACCAGTTCGGGGCCTTTCGGCGGCACGATATGCCCGGCAAGACCCGACACGAAGTTCAGCGTCCCCGACTTCGCCAGCACCTTTGCCGCATGCCCCTCGATCACCTTGCCCTTGTCGTCCTTCATCCCGACATCGCGCAGGATCGGCTTCAGCCCGCGCTTGCCCGCCTCGGCCGCGACCAGAAGCCTGACCATCCCGGCCGCGGTGACCCGGGACATCCCGCCAAGACCGGAATGGTCGTGCAGGTCGAACGAGACCCCGAACGCCTGCCGGACCCAGTCCGACATCGCCCGGGCCGAGGCCTCCAGCCCGCCAAGCCCCGAAGCCGTCAGCCCGACGCATTCCGCCGTGAGGTTGGTCGAGAACCGCAGCATGTCGCGCAGCACGTCGGTCAGGGGCTCGCTGTCCACCCGCCCGACCTCGACCCCCACGGGCAGGGCTGTCGCGGGTTCAGGTTCTGGAAGCCGGATGCCCTGCGCGCGGGCAAGAGTGCGAAACACTTCAGCCACATAGGCCCCGGGATCGCGCACCGGCAGCCAGCGGCTTCCGCCCTTGCCCAGCGCCGACGCGGCCACCGTCCATTCCTCGACCACACCGGCGTCGTAGGTGAACAAGGGCGCCTCGCGCGCGGCGACCGCGACACGGACCATCGCCACGTCCGGCACGAAACGCTCGCCCCGGGCGTCGACCGCCACCTCCCAGTCGCCCGCCGCCCGCTTCCATTCGAAATGCACCCGGTTGAAGTTCAGGTTCAGCCCCGAGATCGCGGCATTGTAGCCGACATGGTCCGGCTGATCCGCAGCAATGCCGCGCAGGACCGGCAAGGCACCGTCCCAATAGAGAAACCTCCCGGTCGCCCCGGTGATCCCGGCTTTGGCCAGGCGTGCCACAAGGTCGCCCAGCTGGTCGGTCTGAAGGGTCGGGTCGCCGCCACCGACCAGAACCAGATCGCCCTGCACCTCGCCCGCCATGACCGGCCCCGTCGCCAGCACCCGCGTCGCAAACCGGTAGTCCGCGCCCAGCCGGTCAAGCGCGTAAAGTGCGGTCACGGCCTTGGCCACGCTCGCAGGTGGCAGCGCCCGGTCGGGATCCCGCGATGCCAGCACGGCGCCGGTCCTTGCGTCCGCCACCATGAAACTGACGGCTCCGCCCAGCTTTGCCGCGGTAACCATCGCGTCGAAGTCAGACGCCGCAACCGTCTCTGCCGTGCCGCCCCGCGCTACCGGACGGGGCGAGCTTTCCATGATCTCGGCCAGCGCCGGCCATGCGCCACCCGCCAGAAGTCCCGCCAAAACCATCCGCCGCGTGACCACAGCCGCTTCCTCCGTTCGCCCTTGCGCATTGCCCCGGTGATACCTGATCCGGCCGATTCCACCAGCCGGGGAATCCGCACCGGCGATCACGAAGGCGGGGCGGTGCCAGAGGCCTGACCCGCCCGCCAGTCCCCCCGCGCCCGGATCTCGCTGGACGAGGCACCGTTCATCGGCAGGTTCACAAAGCACCAGACCGGAGGCCGGTGGCCGCGCAGGTTCTCGCCCCGCGCGATCCGGTCGACGCGGAACGCCCGCGCCGCGACGGACAGCCGCGCGGCAACACCCGATCCCGGCCGCGCCAGTACCCCCATCGCCACGCCGCGCAGGATGTCGCGCCACCGCTCCCAGCGGTGGAACTGCACCAGATTGTCCGCCCCCATCAGCCAGACAAAGGTGACACCGGGGTAGACCGCCTTCAGCCGGGCAAGCGTGTCCGCGGTCGCCCTTGTGCCAAAGGCCGCCTCCAGCGCGGTGATCTTCACCCTCGGATGCCGCATCACCGCCCGCGCCCGCGCCAGCCGGTCCGCCATCGGCGCGGGCTGGCGGGCCTTCAACGGGTTTCCCGGCGTGACCAGCCACCAGACCTGATCCAACCCCATCCGCTTCAGGGCTTCCCGCGAGATATGGGCGTGCCCAACATGCGCCGGATCAAACGATCCGCCCAAAAGGCCGATGACCATGCCCTTCGCCGCAATCGGGAACCCCGCGCGCATCCTCCGGCCCCTTTCGTCGCTCTGCCTGCACCCCGCAAGGCACCTCAGGGCGGCAGCTTTGCCGGCCCGGCTCAAGGCTGTAAAGCGGAAATCCCTTGACGAAAGCAAGATAACTGACCGTAGTCAGGTTCATTAGCTGACAGGAGTCTTCCATGTTGGACGCCGTCGCCCGACTGCGCCGCTTCAACCGGGTCGTCACCCGCGAGATCGGGGCGCTTGATACCTCATACCTTGGACGGGGTCGCCCGCTTGGCGCGGCCCGCGTCCTGCAACTGGTCAAGGCCAAGGGCACCGATCTGGCCGACCTGCGCCAGCAGCTTGATCTGGATACCGGCCTTCTTAGCCGGCTGTTGCGCAGCCTGGAATCCGAGGGACTGGTCGAGGTTTCGACCGATCCCGCCGATCGCCGCCGCCGCATCGCCAGCCTGACCCCGGCGGGCCTTGCCGAATGGCAGGTCTACGACGCCCTTGGTCAGGCCAAGGCCCGGGCGGTCCTAGACCGCGCCGGCACCAACCAGCAGGCCCTGATCGACGCGATGGACCTGATCGCAACCGTCATGCTGAAGGATGATGTGGTCATCCGCGACGCAGACCCTGCGGACCCCGAAGCCCTGTCCTGCATCGGGGCCTATTACCGCCTGCTTCTGGACCTCAATGTCGGCATGACGACCGAGATGTTTCCCCTGCCGCTGCCTGACCCCGAGCGCTACCGCGCACCCGATGGCGCCTTCCTGATTGCCTGGTCCGAGGACTTGCCGATCGGCTGTGTTTCTCTCCGCCGGCTGGGGCCAAAGCTGGCCGAGGTGAAACGCCTCTGGGTCCACCCCCATGCCCGGGGACAGGGCCTTGGCCTGCGCCTGATGCGCGCGACCGAAGCCCGCGCCCGCGACCTTGGGTACAGCCATGCCAAGCTGGACAGCAACACCGTTCTTGCCCCCGCGATCAGCCTGTACCGTTCGGACGGCTGGTCCGAGTGCGAGCCCTACACCAATCCGCCCGCGAACATCTGGATGACCAAGCGGCTTTAGCCCGTCTGCCCGTTGCAGCCCCGCCTCATCGCCGCTACATACGCGCCAACCCCGGATGGAGCACTCGCATGGCCAGCTATCAATACGTCTATCACATGGAGAACGTCTCCAAGGCCTACCCCGGCGGCAAGAAGTGCTTCGAGAACATCCATCTCAACTTCCTGCCCGGCGTGAAGATCGGTGTTGTCGGCGTCAACGGCGCGGGCAAGTCCACGCTCTTGAAGATCATCGCCGGCATCGACACCGACTTCAAAGGCGAGGCCTGGGCCGCGAAAGGCGCGAAGGTCGGCTACCTTGCGCAGGAACCGCAGCTTGACCTGACGCTTGACGTCAAGGGCAACGTGATGCTGGGCGTGGCCGCGCAGACCGCGATCCTGGAACGCTACAACGAACTTGCGATGAACTATTCGGACGAGACTGCGGACGAGATGGCCGCGCTGCAAGACCAGATCGACGCGCAAAACCTTTGGGAACTGGAAGCCAGTGTCGGTGTTGCGATGGACGCACTGCGCTGCCCGCCCGATGATGCCGATGTCTCTACCCTGTCCGGGGGCGAAAAGCGCCGGGTGGCGCTGACGCGGTTGCTGCTTGAAAAGCCCGACATGCTGCTCCTTGACGAGCCGACCAACCACCTTGACGCAGAATCGATCGCCTGGCTGCAAAAGCACCTGATCAACTACAAGGGCACCATCCTGATCGTCACTCACGACCGCTATTTCCTTGACGACATCACCGGCTGGATCCTGGAACTCGACCGCGGCCGGGGCATCCCTTACGAAGGCAACTACTCTGCCTGGCTGGACCAGAAGGCCAAGCGCATGGCGCAGGAAGCGCGCGAGGACAAATCCAAGCAGAAGGCGCTGGAGAAGGAACTGGAGTGGATCCGCTCGGGTGCCAAGGCCCGCCAGGCCAAAGGCAAGGCCCGCCTGTCGCGCTACAACGAGATGGCCAGCCAGACCGTCACCGAACGCTCGACCAGCGCCCAGATCATCATCCCGAACGGCGAACGCCTGGGCAACAAGGTGATCGAGGTCGTGGGCCTGAAAAAGCACATGGGCGACAAGCTGCTGATCGAGGATCTGTCCTTCACCGTCCCGCCGGGCGCCATCGTCGGGGTCATCGGCCCGAACGGCGCCGGCAAATCCACCCTGTTCCGCATGATAATCGGGGCCGAGCCGCCGGACGAGGGCACGATCACGCTGGGCAACACGGTCAAGCTCGCCTTCGTCGACCAGTCCCGCGACGCGCTGGACCCCAACAAGAACGTCTGGGAGGAAATCTCTGGCGGAGCCGAGGTCATCCATCTGGGCGACATGCAGTTGAATTCCCGCGTCTACACCGGCGCGTTCAACTTCAAGGGCACCGACCAGCAGAAGAAGGTTGGGCTTTTGTCAGGTGGGGAACGCAACCGCGTTCACATGGCAAAGCTGCTGAAATCGGGCGGCAACGTCCTTCTTCTTGACGAACCGACCAACGACCTGGACGTGGAAACGCTGCAAGCGCTGGAAGCCGCCATCGAGGATTTCGCCGGCTGCGCGATCATCATCAGCCACGACCGCTTCTTCCTTGACCGGCTTTGCACCCACATCCTCGCCTTCGAAGGCGACGCGCATGTGGAATGGTTCGAGGGCAACTTCCAGGCCTATGAGGAAGACAAGGTCCGCCGTCTTGGCCCGGATGCGCTGGAGCCGAAGCGGGTGAAGTACAAGCGGTTCGCGCGGTGACGCATCGCCTCTGGCTGGCGCTGGCGGCGGGCCTTGGGCTTGCCGCCTGCGCCGGGACGCCAGAGGCCGTGAAGCCGCCCCTATATACCGCCGGGGCGACCGCAGCACCGGACGAGATCACCTTCCTTCTTCCGGGCGCGCTGACCACCGCCGGCATCTTCGGCGCGGCGAACGGTTGGGACACCGACCGTCACCAGCTTGTCGAATACCGCCTTCCCGGCATGCGGGGCGAGCCGCTGTCGCCCAACCTCGACATCCTGCGCGCCGCCGATTGGGTTGCCGCCCATGCCAACCGTCACCCGCAGGCCCGGATCAACCTTCTTGGCTATTCCACCGGCGGCGCCATCGCCATCGAGGCCTCGGGCCGGATCGAAAACAGTAAGCGCGTCAAGGTCATCGCGGTCTCCAGCGCCACCCCGTTCCCCGGTGCCGCCCTCGCCTTCTTGCAGGGCAGTATCGGGGTCGCCGGATCGGCCATCGCCGCCGGCACGCTTGATGCACAAACCGTCTGGGACGAATACTTCATCACGCTCTACCTTGGCAGCGGCTGGCGGAACTCCACGGAAAAACGCGCAATCGCAGATGAGATTCGCCGCAGCTTCGAAGGCCGGATCAAGAGACCGGGCGAAGGCCGGGGGCGCGCGCAGTCCGGCAGCCTTCTCGCCTGGACCCTGTCGCCCGAGGCGCTTTCGTCACAGGCAAGGATAACTTTCTTTCACGGCGAGAACGATCCGGTCTTCCCGCTGTCGCAAGTCCGGCGACTGGCAACCCGGCTGGACGCGACGGTTTGCGTTCTGCCCAAGGACGGCCATATGCCGCTGTTGTCACGCCCGGACCTGATCGACAGGGTCGAGCGGGTTTTCCGTGCCAGAACCGGAAGCACACCTTGCGGCTGATCGGCAGGACGCATCTGCACTGCGAAAACGATCTGCCGGTCAGCCCAGAAGTCCCAGGATCTCGTCGGCCAGGCGGCTGACCTCGGCCACCGCGACGCCGCGCGTCTCGGCCACGCCCAGCCCCTGCCCCAGGGTCTCGGCATAGACCACCCGCTGCCCGAGGCGGGCTTCGGCCACCCCCCCGACCTTTGCCGCCGCTTCCGCCACCTCAAGTCCAAGCCGCGTGCCCGCCTTGACGCGGTTAAGGACGATCACCGCCCGCCGTCCTTCACGACCGACCAGATCGAAGACCCCGTCCGTCGCCCAGAGATCCACCATCGACGCTGCCACCGGCACGATCACCAGATCCGCTTCGCGCAAGGCGGGCCGCAGGTCGGCATCGACCTTGGGCGGCGTATCTACGATCACCACATCCGCCAGCTTCTTCAGCTTCTCACATTCATAGCTTACCCCCCAGGCCGAGGCGGTGGAGAACTCCATCCCCGCGTCCCCCAGCCTTTCGCGGCGCGACAGGAACCAGCGACCAAGGCTTCCCTGGGGGTCGGTGTCCAGAAGGGCGACGGTCAGCCCCCGCCGATGGAACTCGACCGCAAGGTTGACGGCGACGGTCGTCTTGCCCGATCCGCCCTTCTGCTGTGCCACGGTCACGACCTTGCCCATCGCGATTCCCTTTGTTGCTGCAATGCAGCGTAACCCATTCCCGCACGCGGCGCAGCCCGAAAGCTTGCTGGCGGCAGACCACCCGGGTCTTGCGACGATTGCTTGCGGGGGAACCCCTTGGAATCGGGCGATGAATGTGGCAAGGTCCCGCCGCGACGTTAACTTATCGACCACTGTCTCCGACCATCGGCCACAGCAATCGACCTTAGCTGACGGGGCCAAGCCGCCGCAATCTCGCGGGCGGAAGACTTGACAGGAGACATCACGATGGCCAAGGGCACCGTGAAATGGTTTAACGAAACCAAAGGCTTCGGCTTTATCGCCCCGGAAGGCGGCAAGAAGGACGTATTCGTCCACATCACCGCGCTGGAGCGCGCCGGCCTGCGCAGCCTGAAGGACGGCCAGCCCGTGACCTTCGACATCGAAGCCGGCCGCGACGGTCGCGAATCTGCGACCAACCTCGCGCTCGCATAAGCTTTGACCATGATCGGGGGCAGCGTGTTGCCCCCGATCACGACTACATGAGCGTCATCGGGATCTTGTCGCGCAGGACGTGGTCAAATCCCCGGCGGAAGTCCTCATCCCGGGAAGCAACCGGAAGGCACACCGCAGTCCGCCTGCCAAGCGGGTAGGCAGGTTCATCGAAATCGCGGCTCACCAACATGACCCGCATTTTCGCGTCGGCCGCGATCAGCGCAGAAACGGCCATCTCGGCACCGGTCAGGCCCCCGTAAGCGTCACAATCCATTACGAAAAGATCATAACCCAGCGGATCGTCATTCACTCGGGAGAGTGCGGCATCCAGGGTGCCTTCCACATCGACAATGCTTCCGCAACGGGTAAGTCGATGCGCTGTGCGTCCGTCTTGAACGTCCGTCAAGAGCACCACCCGCACACCCATCGGCTGGGTCGGGTATGCCCGCTCGCCTGACCTGATCACGGTTTGCATGCGTACTTCCTCCAACAAGACCAACTTATATCTTGACCGTCAATGCGGTAACCTTGGGTCGCAAATGCGGAAACTTGCAGGTGTAATTCGGACTTTCTCCGTTGCTCTACCGTCTGCTGCAGGCCCGACCGGACGGCCCCGGCAGCGGGGCTGGACATGTCTAGGCCACATATGTCCTGTCGCAAAGGTGTTAACCTATTTTTTACAAGAATGCAGCCCTTGATGCAAAATGCGTTGGCTGACCGATTCGGAGGGCTACAGTGAACACCCATAGCAACCTGCCATTTGCGGACCAGCGCGCTGATCTGGCAGCGGCCTTTCGCTGGACGGCGCGGCTTGGGATGCACGAATCGGTGGCCAACCACTTCTCTCTGGCCGTCAGCCCGGACGGGGCCAGGTTCCTGATCAACCCGAACGGACGCCATTTCGCGCGAATCAGCGCGTCGGCGCTGATCGAGATCGACGCCAACGATCCGGCGACCATGGCGCATCCCAATGCGCCGGACCCGACGGCCTGGGGTCTGCACGGGGCGATCCACCGCGCCTGTCCGCATGCGGTCTGTGTGATGCACGTCCATTCGGTTCATGCGACTGTGCTGGCCAGTCTGGCCGACAGCCGGCTTCCGGCAATCGACCAGAACTCGGCGATGTTCCACAATCGGCAGATCGTTGACGAGCACTTTGGCGGCATGGCCTTCGAAGCGGAAGGCGCGCGCTGTGCGCAGTTGCTTGCCGACCCGAAGATCACGGTGCTGATCATGGGAAACCACGGCGTGCTGATCATCGGGCCAACCGTGGCCGAGGCTTTCAACCGGCTGTACTATTTCGAGCGCGCGGCCGAGACCTACATCCGCGCGCTGCAGACCGGCCGGCCGTTGCGCTACCTGCCGGAAGCGGTTGCCGAAAAGACCGCACGCGAATGGGAATCCTATCCTGGCTTCGCCACGGCGCATCTGCGGGAATTGCGCGCCATTCTTGACGCGGAAGACCCGTACTATTCCGCCTGATCCGCGGTTTGGGGGATCGCATCCGCCTTGCGCAGCAGCAGAGGCGGCCTGCGTCCCGGACGCGGCTGTGCCGCGATCGCCGGCAGAACCAGGGCAGCGACCAGTCTATGCGTTTCCGGGCCGGGCAAACCGTCGGGGCGGGAAACGCCGTCCCAGGCATGGCCCGCCGCCGCCGCGTCCTTCAGGCGCGCCTCCATGCCCGGAACTGCAACGATGACGTCGCCGGCCAGCGCACGCAGCCGCTCCAGCATCGGTCCGTCGACGAAAAGCGGGCCGCCGGCCCCCAGTGTGTCGGCCCGGTCGGGCGGTGCCTGCTCGGCGACCCACAAAAGCCGCCGGCGCAAGGGCAGATGGACCAGAAGATCCTGCATCCGGGCCACCCAGGTTGCCTTCAATGCTTGCACGACATGCGCAAACCGGCGGCTATCAACCCGTTGAAGCACTTGCAGAAGGTGCCGGACAAAGTGGATGTCGGTGAAGTCGACCTCGGGAAAGAGATCCTGCAATGCAGGCGTCGCGGCAAGGAACCGGTCGTTGCGCCGGGCATGAACCGAGTAGAAAGGGTTTGTCAGCGTCTCGGCCCCGGTAATCTGCACCACCGCCACATCGGCCCGGGCGACGATGTTCAGGATCTCCGGATCTGACAAATAGACATCCGGCCCGCCGTGGTGGACGCCAAGATTGACCACTGCACGGGCAGTTGCCGCAGCGACCAGAGCCGGAAAGGGGGTGTGAACCCACATTCCGAAGGTAAGCGACCCGCCCAGCATGGCAATGTAGGGCAGGTCCAGACTGACCTGCGGCCCCCGGAAGGCGGACCGCGACCGCCCGTATCTGCACGCGCAATAGTCTGGCGCCCCGGCGCCGTTCTGGATCGACAACATCGCATTCCCCTGAAGCTAATCACCCCCCGCAAACCTGCCGGAGGATGGTTGCCGAATGGCTAAAGTCGGGCAGAAGCCGACAAGTCGACGCATTACCCCTGTCCTTGCACCGCTGCGGGGCTAAGGGCATAAGCGACGGGACGAACGGAGGCGCGCGGGATGGACATCAGGCAGGTTGGCGTTGTTGGGGCCGGGCAGATGGGCAGCGGGATCGTCCATGTCTTCGCGCTTGCGGGCTATGACGTGCTATTGAACGACATCTCGGAGGAAAGCCTGCAAAAGGCTGTCGCAACGATCGAACGGAACATCGAGCGTCAGGTGACCCGCGGCAAGGTGCTGCCCGCCGACAAGCGTGCTGCACTGGAACGGATCCGGACCACGCTGACCCTGGCCGACCTTGGACAGTGCGACCTGATCATCGAAGCCGCGACCGAGCGGGAAACCGTCAAGCAGGCTATCTTCGAGGATCTGCTGCCACACCTGAAGCCCTCGACGATCCTGACCTCGAACACCTCGTCGATCTCGATCACCCGGCTGGCCAGCCGCACCGACCGGCCGGAAAAGTTCATGGGGTTCCACTTCATGAACCCGGTCCCGGTGATGCAGTTGGTCGAACTGATCCGTGGCATTGCCACCGACCAGGACACCTGGGAAACCCTGCACGAGGTGGTCCGCAAGCTGGGCAAGACCGCCGCGTCAGCCGAGGATTTCCCGGCCTTCATCGTCAACCGCATCCTGATGCCGATGATCAACGAGGCGGTCTATACGCTGTATGAGGGGGTCGGAAACGTCCAGTCCATCGACGAATCGCTGAAACTGGGGGCCAACCACCCGATGGGCCCCTTGGAACTGGCGGATTTCATCGGGCTTGATACCTGTCTGGCGATCATGAACGTGCTGCACGAGGGGCTGGCGGATACCAAGTACCGGCCCTGCCCATTGCTGACCAAGTATGTCGAGGCCGGGTGGCTGGGCCGGAAGACGCAGCGGGGGTTCTACGACTACCGGGGCGAGGTACCGGTGCCGACGCGTTAGGGGTGCGGGATCCTGGTCCGGCGTTCGGATGTGTCAGTCTCGAATGCCGAAAGGAGCCCCACTTGTTTCCTGAGGAAGTGCATCGGCAATCTCGACCCAGGGCGCTTTTGATCCGACCATATAGTGCGACTGTGCAAGCGCACCGGGATCGGAATCCAAAGTGCCCAGCCGCATTCTGAAAACACCAGGGTCCTGATCGTCGGTCTTGTAGATCGAGCATCCGCAACAGAGGGCAAACACCCGTTGGACAGTGGGACTTGATTCCCACGACCCCAGCTTGTCTTGCCCGGTCAAGATTGCGAAATCGCCAGCCTTGACCGTGGCGGTCGTGCTGAAGCTCGACCCGGAGTGCTTTCTGCAGCGCCAGCAATGACAATAGGTAATCGGACCCAGATGATCTGACGCTATCGAGAAGGTGAAGCTGCCACAGCCGCAGGAACCATAAAGCACAACCGCCCGTTACCCTTTCTGATCAGGCTGCATGATCTTGCGCTATTTCCCCAACGCCAGCGTATGTTCGCGCAGCCAGGCCAGGAACCCTCTCGGGTTGCCTTCCCATTTCTTCAACTCCTCCGCCAGGATCGGGTGGCCGATCACCGGGCGTTGCGGCTTGAACAGCGACCGCTTGATCTCATATAGCAGCAGGCCCTGGCGGACCGTGTCCGAAACCTGATTGGCAATCTGGAACAGGCGTGAGTTCTGGCCGGGGAAGTAGATCGGCAGGATCGTGGCCCCGGTTGACTTGACGATCTTGTGGGTAAAGACGTTCCACTCGGCCTCGACCGCGCGGCCCCACCAGCCTTCGGACATCGCAACCTTCCCCGCGGGGAAAAGGATGATCACCCCGCCGGCTTTAAGGTGCTTCAGCGTCTCGTCCCGCATCTGAAGGCCAAGCTCGCGGGCATTGTCTTCGTGCGGGAAGGGAACGGGGATCATGAACTCCTCGACTTCGGGGATCCCGGTCAGCAGCGAACGGGTCAGGATCTTGAAGTCAGAGCGGATGCGGTTGATCATTTCGGCCATCAGCATGCCGTCGACCAGTCCTGACGGGTGGTTTGCCACCACGACCAGCGGACCGGTCGGCGGGATGCGGGCGATTTCTTCGGGCGGAGTGTCGATGCGGATGCCCATGTGGCGGATCGCCTTGGGCCAGAACGGAGCACCAAACGGGGCGCCGGATTTCTCGAATCGCCGGATCAGCCGCAGAAGCTGAATCTTGGCCGTCAGCCATTCGATCGTGCGGATGCTGCCAGCTTTCCAGGGATTCTTGAACGTGCCGGCATAGGAAAGCCGCTGCATGTCATACTGGCGATCGGCCACTGTGACGCGTGACAGGCCTTCCAGCGGTTTCCCCGCCCCACCGATCTGCGACTGTTCCGTCACGAAGCGACTGCCTTCATCCCCAGCGCGCTTCAATACTCCTCACCGAAGCGGGCCGCAACCAGCGCTTCCAGGGCATCGGCAAGCTTCCCCGCTTCAACCCCGGTCGTCCGGACCTCAATAGTGGTTCCGCGTGAGGCTGCCAACATCAAAAGCCCCATGATGCTGTCGCCCGAGACTGATAGCCCGTCCTTCACCACCTCGGCCCGGGCATCATGCGCCTCGACCACCTCGACGAATTTCGCGCTGGCGCGGGCATGAAGGCCTTTTATATTCACGATATGGAAGTTTCGGCTTTCCATCCCGTCAGGCCCCGCCGCCCAGATCAAGGCTGTTGATGTATTTCCGGCCTGCGTCCAGTGCGGCGGCCACCGCTTCGGGAACCGCCATGTCGCGGGACTTGGCAAGCTTGATCAGCATCGGCAGGTTCGCCCCGTAAAGAATGCGCCGGCCCGTCGTGGCGCAGGCCGGAAGCGACAGGTTCGACGGCGATCCGCCGAACATGTCGGTGACCAGAACCACGCCCTTCCCGACATCCACCGCATCCGCCGCGTCGCAGATTTCGGCCTGCTTGGCCAGGCGGTCATGGTCATCCTCGATGGCGATGGCCCGGACGCCGTCCTGCTTGCCAACGACATGCTCGACCGCCGAGAGGTATTCCCGCGCCAGACCGCCATGTGCCACGATCACGATACCGATCAAGCGTCCGCCACCTTCCGTGCGTCGGGCTGCGGTTCGGCAGCCTTGCGTTCCAGTTCCCGGTGACGTTTTGACACCGCCCAGCCGTCTTCTGCAAGCGCATTGCCGACCAGTTCCGCTATGGCAACCGACCTGTGTTGCCCGCCGGTGCACCCGAACCCGATGGCCAGGTGTGCCTTGCCCTCGGCTAGATGGGCCGGAAGCAGAAAAAGCAGAAGGTCGCGCAACTTCTGGAAGAACTCGGCAAAGCGGGGATCACGCTTCACGAAGGCTTCTACACTTGGGTCGCGTCCGTCCAGCATGCGCAGGTCGGACTGCCAATGGGGATTCGCCAGGAACCGGCAGTCGAAAATCATGTCGACGCCGCGCGGAGTGCCGCGCTTGTAACTGAACGACTGGACCGAAACCGACATCCGCCCGGAGGGACCCGCATCGAACAGGGCTGCAATCTCGGCCTTGAGGTCGTGCTGGGTCAGTTCGGTGGTGTCGAGCAGGTGGTCGGCCCGGACACGGATCGGGGCCAAGAGGTCAATCTCGCGCTCGACCCCCTGCGCCGGGGTTTCGGCCGGGGCCAGCGGATGACGGCGGCGGGTTTCAGAGAACCGGCGGATCAGGACGGCGGGGGCGCAGTCCAGATACAGCACTTCCAGGCTGACCCGGGGATCACGGGTCAACTGGTCGATCAGCTCGATCAGCGCGGTTGCGTTGAAGTCGCGGTTGCGGACGTCCAGTCCCAGCACGATGGGCCGGCCGAGGGGCGGGCCATCGGTCAGCCGTGGCACCAGGCTGAGAGGGATGTTGTCGATGCCTTCATAGCCCAGATCCTCCAGCACGCGGATCGCAGTTGTCCTGCCGGCGCCCGATGGGCCGGTGACAAGAATCAGACGATGGTCAGGGCTGGGGCCAGCCGTCATGCGTTCACCCATGCAGGGATCATGCCTGCCGTCCATGGCGAAGATAAAGCATCAGCGCGTCGGGGAAATGGCTATTCTGCACCTGCAGCACAAGGTCGATCCGGCATCCCAGTATTGTGATCGTCCGGGCCGGGGGCAGACGATGTTCTTCGGTCTGGCCAAGGTCCGCGACCAGCACGACCTCGGCGCTGTCCACCGTCGGCGCACGCAGGATGCCAAGACCCCGCGCTTCGATCAGGCCTCGAAGCAGGGCCGGGCAGCGGGCGATCAGGCGGTCGTTCTCGACCGAAAGCTCGGTGCGGTCATCCGCAACCAGAGCCGCGCCCAGCGACAGTAGCCGCAGCGCCAGTGTCGATTTTCCCGCACCGGACGGCCCAAGGATCAAAAGACCGCGCCCGTCGATCGCCACGCAAGTGCCATGCCGGATTTCGCCCGGCGGTGTCACACCGGCAAGCCGACGACGAAGCGGGCGCCCAAGGGCTCTGACATCGGGTCTGCGGCGGTCGGGCGGATGTTCTCGGCCCAGATCACCCCGCCATGCGCCTCGACGATCTGCTTGGAGATCGCAAGACCAAGGCCCGAATGCTTGCCGAACTCGGCTTGCGGGCGTTCCGAATAAAACCGCTGGAACACCTTGGTCAGGGCCTGTTCGGGAATGCCGGGGCCGGTATCCACGACCACCACCAGCACCCGGTTTTCGCGCCGGCGCGCCCAGACGCGCACGGCATCTCCGTCATCGCAGAACGAGATCGCGTTGGTGACAAGGTTCACGAACACCTGCGCCAGACGCGCCTCAAGCCCGTGGATCGCGATCGGATCAGAGGGCAGGTCGATGATGAAATCTACCCCCTTTTCGCCCGCCTGCTGGCTGAGATACTGGCAAAGGTTCGACAGGGTCTTGAGAAGATTGAACTCTTCTTCCTCTTCCTTGACCAGTTCGCTGTCCAGCCGTGACGCG
>JANOER010000148.1:0-3628 GCA_031441285.1 Rhodobacterales bacterium | reverse complement strand
ACACCTACGCCATCGAGCCGGAATATGAAGATACCTTCTTCCGCGATCTCATCGGCTATTCGGTCGGCACGCTGGGCATCCACCGTCTTGGCCTTCTCCTGGCGCTGAACGCCGGGTTCTGGTCGGCGGTCTGCATCGTGATTTCGGGCACCATCTGGTTCGACCAATGGGTCGTCTGGTGGGACTGGTGGCTGCAGCTGCCCTGGTGGGTAGACATTCCGGGAGGCGTAAATGGCTGAGTATCAGAACATCTTCAACCAGGTTCAGGTGCGCGGCGCACCCGAAATGGGGCTGGTCGAAGGCGTAGACCTGGCCAACCGGGGGCGCGGAGCCAGCTTCTCGACCCTTGCGGGCTGGTTCGGCAATGCCCAGTTGGGCCCGATCTATCTGGGCACGATGGGGGTGATCTCGCTCTTTTCGGGGCTGGTGTGGTTCACCATGGTGGGCGGCTGGTTCTGGTATCAGGCAGGCTTCAACCCGGCGGTGTTTCTGCGCGACCTCTTCTGGCTGTCGCTGGATCCGCCTTCCTCGGACTACGGCCTGAGCATTCCGCCGATGGCGGAAGGGGGCTATTACCTCATCGCCTCGTTCTTCCTTCTGGTGGCGGTCATGGCCTGGTGGGTGCGCAGCTACCTGCGGGCCGAGGCGCTGGGGATGGGCAAGCATGTCTGCTGGGCCTTTGCCTCTGCGATCTGGCTGTTTCTGGTCCTGGGCCTGATCCGGCCGGTGCTGATGGGGTCGTGGTCCGAAGCCGTGCCTTACGGAATCTTCACCCACCTTGACTGGACCAACAACTTCAGCCTCACCTACGGGAACCTGTTCTACAACCCGTTCCACGCGCTTTCCATTGCCTTCCTTTACGGTTCGGCGCTGCTGTTTGCCATGCACGGGGCGACAATCCTTGCCGTCAGCCGCTTTGGCGGCGACCGGGAGCTGGAGCAGATCGCCGACAGGGGCACCGCCTCGGAACGCGCGGCGCTGTTCTGGCGCTGGACCATGGGGTTCAACGCCACGATGGAAGGCATTCACCGCTGGGCCTGGTGGTTCGCGATCCTGGTCACGCTGACCGGGGGCATCGGGATCCTCTTGACCGGTACCGTCGTGGACAACTGGTATGTCTGGGCGCAAATCCACGGCTATGCGCCGCTGGAATGAGGAGAACGTGATGACTGACGACCATTCTTTCTCGATTTCGCGGCGGGCGCAGGTGTCCACCTGGATCGCGTCGCAGATGATGCGCGGTGCCGGCTGGGCGGCGCTGGTGGTGGTGGGCTTTGGCCTGGTGCTGACGGTGATCTGGTTCATCGGCACTTTTCTTCCCGCCGAAAGCCGCGAAACGCCGGACCCGCGGACCTGGAGCAGCCTTGTGCTGCCCGAGGACGCGGTCCGGGCCTGACACCATTCCCGGGGGCAGACATGCCCCCGGTTCACGATCCGGGTGATTGCCGGCCCGGATCCTGGGCGTGACCACGAAGCCCGGTTCCCTTCCTGTTGGCGACAGGGACCTGGTGCCGTGCGGGTCACGTCCGCGCGGCACTTTCTTTTGCAAGGAGGCCTCTGATGGACACCCCTAGCCGCACCCCGACGCTGGACCGTGTTGCGGGCCCGATGGACCTCAAGGCCCTTGACGATGCCGAGCTTGCAGTGCTGGCGGGCGAGCTGCGGTCCGAGACCATCGAGACGGTCAGCCGCACAGGCGGGCATCTGGGGTCTTCGCTTGGCGTGGTCGAGCTGACGGTGGCGATCCACGCCGTCTTCAACACGCCGCTGGACAAGCTGATCTGGGACGTCGGCCACCAGTGCTATCCGCACAAGATCATCACAGGTCGTCGCAACCGGATGGGCACCTTGCGCCAGAAGGGGGGGCTTTCGGGTTTCACCAAGCGGTCGGAAAGCGAATACGATCCCTTCGGCGCGGCGCATTCCAGCACCTCGATCTCTGCGGCCCTGGGTTTTGCGGTCGGGCGGCAGATGGGAATGCCGGTCGGCGACACCATCGCGGTCATCGGCGACGGGGCGATCACCGCCGGCATGGCTTATGAGGCGATGAACCACGCCGGCCACCTGAAGGAACGCCTTTTCGTCATCCTGAACGACAACGACATGTCGATTGCGCCGCCGGTGGGGGCGATGTCGACCTACCTCAACGCCATCGCCGAGAAGGGTCCTTTCGCCATGCTGAAGGCAGCTGCCGAGGGGCTGGAAGCCTCGCTGCCGGGTCCGGTCCGCGACGGCGCGCGCCGGGCGCGGTCGCTGGTCACGGGCATTCCGGGGGGCGGGACGCTGTTCGAGGAGTTCGGCTTCGAATACATTGGTCCAATTGACGGGCATGACATGGGACAGCTGCTGGCCACCCTTCGCGCGGCAAAGGCGCGTGCGTCCGGTCCGGTGCTGATCCATTGCATCACGGTGAAGGGCAAGGGCTATGCGCCCGCCGAGGGGGCCGACGACAAGTATCACGGCGTGGCAAAGTTCGACGTGGCGACCGGCGTGCAGGCCAAGGGCAAGTCGAACGCGCCAAGCTATACCCAGGTCTTCGGCGAGCGTTTGACCGAGATGGCGGCGCGTGACCCGCGCATCGTCGCGATCACTGCCGCGATGCCGGGCGGCACCGGCCTTGACATCATGGCGCGGCGCTTTCCGGCGCGGGTGTTCGATGTGGGGATTGCCGAACAGCATGGCGTGACCGTTGCCGCCGGGCTTGCGGCCAGCGGCATGCGGCCGTTCTGCGCGATCTATTCCAGCTTCCTGCAGCGCGGCTATGACCAGATCGTACATGACGTGGCCCTGCAGAACCTGCCGGTGCGCTTTGCCATCGACCGGGCGGGGCTGGTGGGGCAGGACGGGGCGACGCATGCCGGGGCCTTTGACGTAGGCTTTCTTGCCAGCCTGCCCAACATGACCGTGATGGCGGCAGGCGATGAGGCCGACCTTGTGCGGATGATGGCGACCGCTGCCGCGCATGACTGCGGGCCGATCGCCTTTCGCTATCCGCGCGGCGAGGGGGCAGGGGTCGAGCTTCCGGCGACCGACGAGGTGCTGGAGATCGGCCGGGGCCGCGTGATGCGGCAGGGCGAACGGCTGGCGATCCTGTCGTTCGGCGCGCATCTGGCCGAGGCACTTTCGGCAGCGGATCTTCTGGCAGAAGAGGGGCTGTGCGTCACCGTCGCCGATGCCCGCTTTGCCAAGCCGCTGGATACCGCCCTGATCGACCGGTTGGTCGAGGATCACGGCGCGCTTGTGACGCTGGAACAGGGGGCCTCGGGCGGTTTCGGCGCGCAGGTGCTGCACTACCTCGCTGCCTCCGGTGGCCTTGACCGGGGCCGTCTGGTGCGCACGCTGATGCTGCCGGACCGGTTCATCGACCAGGCAAGCCCGACCGAGATGTATGCCGAGGCGGGCCTGCGCGCTTCGGACATTGCAGCAGTCTTGCGCGGATTGTCCGCAAAACTGAAACCGACTGTCGTGTCAATGCCGCGTCCCCAGGTGATCTGACCCTTGCTTTTCGGCTGACGCGACGTCACCGTCAGTCCGGGTGACAGAAGGCAGGCGCGCCGATGTGGGGCTTCAGCATTTCCAGATCTTTGGGCCTGATGGTGCAGACGGCACCCTTCATCCTGTTTCGCAT
>JANOER010000147.1:0-1990 GCA_031441285.1 Rhodobacterales bacterium | reverse complement strand
CATGCGGCACGGGATGGGCACCTCGATGTGGTCCACGATTGATGCGGTCAAGGATGGCGAGGCTTCGGTTGCCGTTTCCTGCGGGAACACCGGCGCGCTGATGGCGGTGTCGATGCTGCGGCTGCGCAAGTTGCCCGGCGTGAACCGGCCGGCGATTGCCTGTCTCTGGCCGTCGCGCAATCCCGGCGGGTTCAACCTGATGCTGGACGTTGGCGCCGACATCCGGGCCGAGGCCGACGATCTGGTGCAATTCGCCACGATGGGGGCATCTTATGCCCGCAACGGGATGGGGCTGGCGCGGCCCCGCGTCGGCCTGCTGAACGTCGGCACCGAAGAACACAAGGGCCGGGCCGAACTGAAGGAAGCGCATGAGCGGATGGCTCCGATCGCCAAGGCGGGTGATTTTGACTATGTCGGTTTCGTCGAGGGCGGTGACCTGCCGTCGAACCGGGTCGACGTGATCGTGACCGACGGCTTCACCGGGAACGTCGCCCTGAAGACCGGCGAAGGCACCGCCAAACTGATTTCGGATTTCCTGCGCGAGGCGTTTGGCGCCGGTCTCTTGTCGAAGTTTGCGGCCCTTCTGGCGCTGAACTCTCTGAAAAGATTGCAGAAACGCATCGACCCGCGCCGGGTGAATGGCGGCGTGTTTCTGGGCTTGAACGGCACGGTCGTAAAATCGCACGGCTCGGCGGATGCCACCGGCGTCTCGGCAGCGGTCAGCCTTGCCTACCAGCTGGCGCAGGTCCGTTTCATCGAGCGGCTGGCCGCGCGGGTTGCATCGGCGGAACGCGCGGCGCAGGATGCCGGCGAAATCGGGTCTGCGGCCACGGGCACAGCGGCCTTGGGCACAGCGGCCGCGGCAGGGGGCAATCCGACCGAATGACGATACGCGCCGCAGTCATGGGCGTCGGGCACTATCTGCCCGACCGGGTCGTCCCGAACAGCGAGTTCGAAGCGATTGTCGACACCTCGGACGAATGGATCCGCAGCCGGTCCGGCATCGAGCGGCGGCATTTCGCGGCACCGGGCCAGCTGACCAGCAATCTGGCCGCCCGCGCCGCACGCGCAGCCCTGGCCGACGCCGGGATCGACGCCTCGACGATCGACGCGATCATCGTTGCGACCTCGACACCGGACTTCACCTTTCCCTCGGTCGCCACCATGGTTCAGGCCGAACTTGGCCTGACCACTGGGTTCGCCTTCGACGTTCAGGCGGTCTGCGCTGGATTCGTCTTTGCCCTGACCAATGCGAACGCGCTGATCCTGTCCGGCCAGGTCCGCCGGGTGCTGGTCATCGGGGCCGAAACCTTCAGCCGCCTGATGAACTGGCAGGACCGCGGCACCTGCGTCCTTTTTGGCGACGGCGCCGGGGCCGTGGTGCTTGAGGCGATCGCCGGCGAAGGCACCGTTTCGGACCGGGGCATCCTGTCGACCGATCTGAATTCGGACGGTCGCTACCGCGACATCCTTTATGTCGATGGCGGCACCTCGACCGGGACGACCGGGCATCTGGTGATGGAAGGCAAGGAAGTTTTTCGCCACGCCATTGAAAAGCTTGCCGAAACCGCACATCGCGCTTTGGACAAGGCCGGCCTGACCGGCGACGATGTTGACTGGATCGTGCCGCATCAGGCCAATATCCGCATCATTGAAGGCACGGCAAGGCGGATGCAGGTGCCGATGGAGCGCGTGGTCGTGACGGTGCAGGACCATGGCAACACTTCGGCCGCGTCGATTCCGCTGGCGCTGTCGGTCGGCCGCGCGCGTGGCCAGATCAAGCCGGGCGACCTTCTGGTCACCGAAGCGATCGGCGGCGGCCTGGCCTGGGGCTCGGTTGTCCTGCGCTGGTAGACGCTTTCAACCTCACGCCTCAAGTGCTTGATATTGACTCGTAAATCCATCCGCCGCATCCTCTCCGCAAAATAACCTCGTGGGGGGACGAGATGAGCGAAAAGACCTTGACCCGGATGGACCTGAGCGAAGCCGT
>JANOER010000146.1:0-6112 GCA_031441285.1 Rhodobacterales bacterium | reverse complement strand
ATACAGCGTTTCGCCGAACACATTGAGGGAGCAGTATCAGCTGCAGACGATGCTTGCAAATGTCGATTCTATGAATCCAATGTTCTCCTGGCAATCCAGAAATTGGGAACAGTTCTCGCATACCCCTTTTCGATGGCCACGACATCCAGATGCAGGGTTGCCAGATCTTCCAGGACAGGATCGGACTCTTCAAGATTTCCGCATTCGATCGTCTTCATATACTGATGACACTTGTCACAGAGATCGATGCGACAGGTCTTCTCATCCTCATCAAAAAAACTGTGCAGGGAATCCGGGTCGCTGTTGCCACAGCAGGAACAGGACACCCGGTCGACACGCCATCGGTGGCCGCAGTAGGAGCACAGCGAGTGGCGCCGCGCCGGATCCCCTTCCAGCAGGCTGAGCACGGGCGGAGAACTGCACACCGGGCATGAACACTCGCGCCATTCATTGGATTTGACGCCCTTGAGCAGCTGATCCCTCGCCGCCTCGATCGAGGGGCGCGTGCTGTTGACGACCAGGAACGAGAGGACTTGCGCATCCAGCCCCTGATTGACGGCGGTCTGCTCGACCGAGCCCGCCCTGCATCCACCCGCCAGAAGCGCCTCGAGATTCAGCTTCCCGTCTGCGATTGCCTGCTTGATGCTTTTCACCTGGCTGGCCAAGTACTGGTTGGCGGTGTTGCCCAGGCGGCACAGTTTGTCAAACAGGCTGACCGAGGACTTGATGTCGACGGGAAACCCCGCGTCGCCGGTCAGCGGAAAGGCGGACGCGGCGGTGCTGCCGTTCGCAGGTTTGGCGGAAACAACCTGCACACGGGGCTTTGATTGCTGTTGCGCCTCCCGAATGGCAACGTAGAAATCAAGTAGCGTTGCGTAACCGGGTCGCTTTTCCTTGAGTTGCTGCGCCCTGTTGCGCAAGTTACCTTCCATAACCCTAGGAAAGGCCCAGATAAGCGGCGAGACCGCCCAGGATGCCCTTGATCGCAGCCATTCTGGTCATGCCCGTCAGCGGCTTGGCCGAGGCAAACTCGTGGTATTTCTCGGGATGATCCGTCACCAGATAGATCACGCGGACCGCCTCGGGATCGACCAGCGCCGCTTTTCTGTCCGTCCGCCGCACCTCGGCAAGCCTGCCGCGAGCCTGTTTCACAATGTCCTTGCGATCGCCAAAGCTCATGGCGCCAGTCGGACAGGCCTGTACACAGGCCGGCTGCAAGCCTTCGCGGACGCGATCATTGCACATCGTGCATTTGTTCATGCCGCTGGTGTTCTCGTCATACCGCGGAATGTCGAAAGGACAGATCTCGCGGATTTCCTTAAAGGTCTGCGCCGACATCTTCACCTCGGGGTTGAAGATGACGGCGCGCGTGCGCGGATCGATGACGATTGAACCCGGCGCCTTTTTGTCGGCAACCAGCTTGCACATCGGGTAAACGCAATGCCGGCATTGGTCGGGAAAGAAGAATGTCTTGGGATCCTTCCCCGGAACGCTCTCCTCGCTGAATCGCACCAACTTGAAGGTGTTGGCGTTGAGGTCCGGCGGGTTTTGATAGCTTCCCTGCTGGGTGGTCGCCATCGCAGGGTTTTGATTCCATTGCTTGCAGGCCGCCTGGCAGCCGCGACATGCGGTGCAGCGGGTCGTATCTATTAGAAACGAGTATCCGGACATGGCGCTTATCCTTCCCGGCCCTGGAGGGCCTTCTTGGGCGGCGTCGGGGTCCGCTTTTCAGCGGTCTTGACGAGGTTCACGAGAAAGGCCTTCGATTCGGGAATGAGCGCGTTGGGATCGCCGACGAACGGAACCAGGAGGTTGACGCTGTCGCCGCCGCTGCCGTCTGCGGGGTGCTGCCAGCCGAAATGCCATGGCATGCCGATCACGTGGATCTTCTTGCCTTGCACCATCATGGGCTGGAGGCGCACCGTGACCAGCGCGGGACACGACAGCTGGCCCCGCGCGGTAATCACCGTCACCATGTCGCCGTTGCGGATGCCTTTCTGCGCCGCGAGGTCCGGATCCATCTCGACGAACATCTGCGGCTGCATCTCCAGCAGCCACGCGACGGGACGGGTCATGCTGCCCGACTGCCAGTGCTCGGCGAGACGATACGTCGTTCCCACGTAGGGATACTTCTTGAAGTCGGATGAAAACAGGAACGACGGATCCTTGGCCTGGGCCTGGAATTTCTCGAACGGGATCGTCGGATTCACCCGGTATTTCTTCGACATCAGATTGGCCGGGACGGGGCTTTCCATGGGTTCGTAGTGCTCCGGGAGCGGCCCGTCGCCGAGCCCGGGGCCGAACATCGAGCCCACGCCTAGCGGCTTCATGATGAAGGGCAGTTTGCCTTCCTTCTCGGTGGCGAGCGGCGGCGCCGGCCCGTCGGGTATGTCGCCCTGCCACCCGATCGGCTTTCCGGCATCGTTGAGCGCTGCATTCCACTTGAGTACCGCACGCTTCGGATCCCAGGGGTTTCCGTTCGGGTCGACCGAGGCACGGTTGTAGATGACCCTGCGGTTGACCGGCCACGCCCACGCCCAGTTCGGGTAGAGGCCGAGGCCGGTGGCATCCTCCTTGCCCCGGCGTTCCATCTGGTTGACGATCTTGCCGTCCTTCTGCGCCAGGCTGCCGCAGTAGAGCCAGTTGCCGCTCGACGTCGTTCCGTCGTCGCGCAGGCTCACGAAGTTGGTGACGAGGTCGCCCCTTTTGCCGACGAGCTTCGGCGGATTCGCGGTCTGGTCGTAGACGTCCTCGGTGTAGTAACCGTTGATCTCACCGGCGACCTTTTGCACATCCAGGTGCTTCACCTTGCCGGACGCGTCCTTCTCCCCGTAGTCCCAGGTGAGGTTCACGATCGGATCGGCGAATTTCCCGCCCCCTTTCAGGTAGAGGCTCTTCACCCGGAAATGCAGTTCGTTCAGGATGTCCGCGTCGGACTTCGACTGGCCGATTGGCTCAATGGCCTTGTACCGCCACTGCGCCACACGCCCGGAATTCGAGATGCTGCCCTCCTTCTCGACGGACGAACAGGCCGGCAGGAGGAACACCTCGGTCTTGATGTCCTTCGGGTTGACGCCGGGGCCGCGCCAGAACGAGGCCGTCTCGTGGTCAAACATGTCGACGGCAACCATCCACTTGAGCTTGCCTAGCGCTTCGCGCACCTTGCCGGCGCCCGCGCTCGAGTTGGCGGGGTTCATGCCCCAGCAGAAGAACCCGTCGAACGAGCCGAGGTACATCTTGGCGAATATCGCCAGCCACGACGCCTTCATGCCGTCGTCCACCTTCGGGATCCAGGCGTAGCCGTAGTCGTTTTCCTTCGTCGCCTTTTCGCCGTAGACCGCCTTGAGGTAGCTGGTGATGTACTTGCCGCGATTGCCCCACCAGTTGACGCTGCGTGGCTCGCTGGTCCTGGGGGTCAGCTTGGTGATGTAGTCCTTGAGGGAATCCATCGACGCCACCGGCGAGGGCAGGTAGCCGGTCAGGATGTGGAAGAGCAGGCCGTGATCCGTGGAGCCCTGGACGTTGCCTTCCCCGCGCAGGGCGTTCACGCCGCCCCCGGCCATTCCCATGTTGCCGAGCAGCAGTTGCACGATGGAGAAGGCCCGGATGTTCTGCACGCCCACGGTATGTTGCGTCCATCCCATCGCGTAGCAGACCGTCGCGACCCGGTCGGGCTTGTGGGTCGAGGCGATGGCCTCGTAGACCGCCAGGACCTTCTCCTTCGGCGTTCCGGTAATGTCCACGACCTTGTCTATGGTGTATCGCGAGTAGTGCTTCTTCAGGAGTTGGAAGACGCAGTTCGGGGCGCGCAGCGTCGGATCCCGGCGCGGCACGCCCTTCTCGTCCACCTGGAAGGCCCAGGTCTTGCGGTCGTACTTCGAGGTCTCGTCGCTGTATCCCGAGAACACGCCGCCCAGGTCGCCCGGCATCTTGAAATCCGGATGCACGAGGAAGGGCGCGTCGGTGTACTCGACGACGTAATCGCGGAAGATCAGGTCATTCGAAATCAGGTAGTGAATCAGCCCGCCTAGAAAAGCGATGTCAGTGCCGGAGCGGATGGGCGCATACAGGTCGGCCTTCGATGCCGTCTGGGTGAAGCGCGGATCCACGCAGATGAGTTTCGAACCGCGCTCCTGCGCGCGCGTGACCCACTTCATCGAGATCGGATGATTTGCCGCCGGATTTGCACCCATCACGAGGATGACATCCGCGTTCTTCAGGTCGATCCAGTGGTTGGTCATCGCCCCGCGGCCAAACGACTCTGACAGAGCCGTCACAGTGGAGGCGTGTCAAAGTCGCGCCTGGTGCTCTATATGCACGACCCCCCACGAGCGCATCAGCTTCTGGGTGAGATAGCACTCCTCGTTGTCGAGGGCCGCGCTGCCGATGTGGGCGATGCCATCTGTCCGGTTGACGACGAAATCGCGCGCCTTGTCGGTCACCAGGTCGGGAAACAGAAGCGCTTCCTCCCCCGCGTCCGCCGCCTTCTGCTCGCGGCTCATCGACGTGACGGTGGTCTTGAATGTCCGGTCCCGCGTGTCCTTCAAGCGGCGGGCGATCTGGTCGAGGGCCCAATCCCACTCGACTTCCTTCCACGCCGCCGCCCCCGGAGCCCGGTAGCGCGGCTTGGTCACGCGCAGGGGATTGTTCACCACCTGGTAAATCGACGAGCCCTTCGCGCACAACGAACCCTCGCTGATCGGGTGTTCGGGATCGCCTTCGATGTTGATCACCTTGCCTGCGCTGGTATGCACCAGCAGCCCGCAGCCGACCGAGCAGAAGCAGCAGATCGATGTCGTCACCTTCGCACCCTTGATTCTGAGTGCCTTGGCATAGGTCTGCGCGGCGGACACATCAAATCCGAGGCCGCTCACAAACGCCGCACCGGCTGCGGCAGATGTCTTCATGAATTCCCTGCGGTTGATCTCCATCTAGACTCCCTTATTCGCGTCAGCCATTGTGGATATGCGTTGGCTTCGGTGTGCTGCAAAACACGGCTACTTCGTCCGCCTTCTCGCCGCCCTTTCGACCAGGGGCTTCATGTGGTCCTGGTGGCAGACCAGACATTCCATATGACCCGTTTGATTATTGGTGCCGTCCTTGTATCCGGTGAAGTAGCTTTCCGGGCCGTGGCAGGTGACGCAATGTTTGATCGCCTCGGACGGCTCCCACTTGGCCGGAACCCATCTGCCGGCGAAATGCTCGTTCAAATAATGCACCACCGTATACACGACCTCACCGGCCGTTTTGGCGCAGCGCTCATATTTCTGCTTCGAGGTCACCTCGACCCCCGCCTTCAGCGTCCACCCGGAAACAGAGGTATGACACAACGGCGTCGTAGCCAGGGACTTGACCTGCCCGGGGAACGCGGAAAGATGATCGAAGCGCTCGGTGGGGAATTCCATTTTGGCGTACCACCACATCATCCGGTCGATCATGGCCAGGTAGGCGAAGTTCTTCTCGTCATACAGGACGAGGTTGATGAGCGCTGAGCACACCCCAAGCGCGCCACAAAGCGTGCCATGACCCGCATAGCCGGACCCCGCATGCTCGAACATGAAGCCCGGCAGGGTCGTCCACGGATAACCGCCTTTTTCCTGCAGTAGGCTGAGGACCCCCAGCCAAGTGCCGTTACCTCATCCCTTTTGTTTGAGGTAGGTCTGGTAAGTTCTCGTTCCGGCTTCCATGGGATCCATGCCCGCCGGCCACTTCCACGGCAACGGGGGAGCCTTTGCCGCCGCAGGATCGGTTGCCGCCTCGGCTTTGCTCATGCGACCGGCGATACCGCCCACCAACAACGCGCTGGATCCCAGCAGCATGCTGCGACGGGAAGAATCCTTGGCCTCCACTCCCGCATTTACTTCAGATTCGTGCTTCTGCTCAGTCATGGCCTCTCCTTTTACCGACGATCGTCCCATCACAAAATTGCATGAAGTCTGCACGCATAATAGGCGAACAAACGTTGCAATTATTGATATAGCGCAAAAAGAGGGATCACCGGGGCGATATTGATGATGCCGTCCACACGGGGGTCTTGCACCGGATCGGGGGTGTTGCTTGATCTGGCTTTGACCGGTCGCGCGCCTGCGGCTTTGATTTTCAGCGAAGCCGA
>JANOER010000145.1:0-17414 GCA_031441285.1 Rhodobacterales bacterium | reverse complement strand
TCCAGCACGTCATAGCCCGACAGATCCCCCGCGGATCGCGCGATCTTGGCTGTCAGGTTCAGATCCAACAGGAAGTTCTGGCCCAGCTGCCGCTTTGCCACCAGATCATGCGCCCGGATCACCTCGCGCAGCGGGGGCAGGCCGTCTATCGTTCCCAAGATCGGCCTTTCATCTTTGTCCAAATATCCCCGCCGGAGGCTCCGACGCTGGTGCGGATCGTGCCGCTACCATCTCGCGCGCCAGACGCAGCGCGGCGATCAGGCTTGAGGGATCGGCGCGCCCCTGGCCTGCGATGTCATAGGCCGTGCCGTGATCGGGCGAGGTGCGCACGAAGGGCAGGCCAAGGGTCACGTTCACCCCGCCGGCAAAATCGATGGTCTTGATCGGGATCAGCGCCTGGTCGTGATAGGCGCAGATCGCCACGTCATAGCCCGCCCGCGCGCCGGCATGAAACATGGTGTCCGCCGACATCGGCCCGCGGATCGCCATACCTTCCGCTGCAAGCCGCGCCACAAGCGGGGCCATCCAGACCAGTTCCTCGCGTCCCATTGCCCCGCCTTCGCCCGCATGCGGGTTCAGCCCGGCCACAGCGATCCGCGGGGTGGCAATGCCGAAATCGCGGACCAGCCCGGCGCGGGTGATGCGGATGGTTTCCTCCAGAAGTGCTGGCGTCAGGGTGGTGGCCACCTCGGACAGCGCAATGTGGATGGTCGCGGGCACCACCCGCAACCCCGGACAGGCCAACAGCATCACCACGCGACCGACACCGGCCAGATGCGCCAGAAACTCGGTATGGCCGGGAAAGGCGAAGCCAGCACCGTCCTTCAGCGCTTTCTTGTGGATCGGCGCGGTGCAGACGGCGCCTGCCTTGCCGGCCATGACCAGCCCGACCGCCCGTTCGATCGCCGAGATCACCCCGGCGGCATTGGCCGGATCGGGCTGGCCTGGCAGGGCAGGGGCGGCGAAGGTATGGCGCAAGACCGGCAGCGGGCCGTCCTGCGGTGCAGCCCCTTCGTCCGCCTCGCACCAGTCGGTCGCGGGCGGCAGATGGCGCGGGTCGCCGATCCAGACAAAGCGTTCGCCGGCCGCCCAGGCCTTGGCGGCGATCTCGGGGCCGATACCCGACGGATCGCCGCAGGTCAGGAGGATCGGACCGGTCACGGCTCGCGGATGATGGCGGCCGAGCGCAGGCTTTCGAGGTAGGCTTCGGCCATGCCTTCCAGCTTCTGGTTGATCACCCGTTCGCGGATGTCGTCGCGGCTGACCGGTTCTTCCTGGGTCACTTCGCGTCCGCAAAGCATCACGAAGCGCCGGGATCCGCCGCGCCGCAGCGCGACCGAGCTTTCGCCAAGGTCCAGCCGCGCAAGTTCTAGCCCGACGTCGCCCGGAACGTCGCCCGCAGGTTGGGTCGTGAGGGTCACCCGGTCAGCATCCAGACCTGCCTCGCGGCCGTAAAGGTCCGAACAGTCGTCCACCGCGGCACGCAGCCGGGTGATCTCTGCGGCATCGTCCGGGAGCAGCACTTCCGCCCATTCGATCGTGACCGAGATTGGCGGGGCCGACCGGTCCTCTGCCACATCGCGCAGCATGAACAGAACGACGGCTCCCGGCACGACAAGCGGCTGTGAAACTTCGCCGGGGCCAAGCGCCAGAACAGTCGAGCCAATGGCTCCGGGCAAACTGGCCAGCGGCACCCAGTCAAGCCGACCGCCGTTCTGGGCCGTTGGTGCGGCCGAATTCGCGCGCGCGGCCTCGGCAAAGGCGGCCTCGCCGCGGATCGTTTCGGAAAGGTTGGTCGCCTGGTCCAGCTGCTCGGCGCCGTCTTCACCTTCGGGAACCGGGATCACCAGTTCGGACACCAGAACCTGCAGCGCCCCGGGCCGCGTGGCTGCTTCAAGCGCCAGATCGACATCATTCTCGCTGACCGGCACCTGGCCGATGAAGCGGGCCCGGACCACCTGCCGCCACAACAGGCCGGACGTGACGAAATCGCGGAAGGTTTCCGCGGATATGTCGACCTTCGCCAGATCGGCCACCAGCGCTTCGGCCGTCAAGTTCGCCCGCGCGGCGAATTCTTCCATGCCCACCTTCACGGCTTCATCGGTCACCGTCAGGTCGAGTGACTCGGCCGCGGACTGGCGAAGCCGGTCCTCGATGAGGCCCTTCAACGCCTCTTTCTCAAGATCGCCCGGGGCCCGAAGCACGCGCAGGAACAGCATCCGCTGCGCCACCTCGTACTCGGTGATCACCCGGTCATCGACATAAAGCCGCGGCGCAAAGGAGTCCTGCGCAGACGCGGGTCCTGCCAGACCCACGACACACACAATGGCTGCCATCCGCCGTTTCAGAAAGGAAAGTGCCATCGTCTCAGCCGTAAATCCCGCCATGTGCCATCCGCGTGAGAGCCTGTGTCTGCAGCTCCCGCCGCCAGATTTCTGCTGTCCGCTCACCGCTGGCAAGTCCGCGCCGGTCCACCGGTCACGTTGCTGCCGAAGCCGACAAGGTCAAGCGACAAGGAGAAATCCGTCGTCGGGGTCACACTAGTCGAGGACGTGAAGCGGCGCGAGAGGGAAACGTCAAGCCGCACGCATTCGTTCAGAAATTCCACGCCGAGGCCAGCCACCGAACCACGATCCGCCACGAAATCATAGCGCCCCGAGACTTTTGCCGTCCAGTTCGGGTCAAGCATCCGGCGGGCGTCGAAGGTCACTTCCTGGGTCGGAATGTCACGGTTTTCCAGCGGGTCAGCCAGGGCCCAGATCAAAGAGCCGGCCAGTGCTGTCCGCGTCCCGCTGTACACCATCCGCGCTTCGCCCTTGGTCAGGTCAAGATCATCGTTCAACACCGCCCGCGCAGTCAGGGCCAGCCCGTCCGCCAGATCGAAATTGACCGCCGCCAGCCAGTCTGACGTCTGCCCGTCGAGGCCCGAACCCGGACCGAACTGGCCAAGGTCAGCCTCGCGGTAGACCCGGCCAACGGTGACGCCCATCGTCCAGCCGTCAGGATCGTGCCGGGTCCAGGTCAGCCCAAGATTGACCCTTGGGCCGCGTTCGACCGCGTCTGATCCGGGAAACCGGTCCAGCGAAAAAAGGTTGCCTTCGTCGAACTCGACCAGCACCGAGTCCTCGTTGGGCAGCACTTCGGCGTCGGATGAGGCCCAGATTGCCTGCACGACCGGTTCGATGATCTGCACCGCGCCACCGGTGCCGGCCTTGACCCAGGGCCAGCGCAGTTCGACCCCGGCATTGCCATGGGTGCGGGTCGTGCTGCCTTCAAAGGTCGCGTCCTGCGCGATGTTGTAGGCATCGGCCGTGACTTCGCCCAGAAGCGTCGCCTCGATCCCGGCCGGCAGCAGGAAACTGCGCCGCCAGTCTATCCGGGCCGAGATCCGGCCAAGGTCGCGCCCGTCGGCGATGTCGTCGCTGTCCGGTCCGTCAAGGGGATTGGTCGAACTGCGATAATGGTTGTGGGTTTGCAGCTTCAGCCCGCCTTCGCCGCCAAGCAGCCCCAGCGAGAACCGGCGGTGGAAGGTCAGATCGCCGACCAGCGACGGGATGGCACTCGCGTCTTCGTCCTCGCGCAGGGTCTGGAAGCTGATCACACGGGCCGAGATATGTTCGTTTCTCCGGGTGCGGGCCACCTCGATCCGGCTGTCCAGCCGGTCGATGTAGCCAATCCCGTAGTCCAGAAGATAGGCGGGGTCCGATACAGTCTGACCCTTGAACGTCAGGCCGAAACCCAGCGGCATGCGAAACGCGCCGTCGGCAAAGAGATAGCCCCGGGTCGTGCCGGGAACGATGTCGTCGCTGGTGATCGCGCCGTTCAGCTCGATCTGGCCGGTGGTGAAGATCCGGCGGTAGCGAAACCCCAGCGTCTGGCTGTCGCGGACGGTGATATAGGGGGTAAGGGTCAGGTCGGACGACGGGTCCAGGGCGATGAAGTAGGGAAACTTCAGCCCGGCCCCAAGATCCGACGTGGTGCGCAGCGAAGGCGTCAGGAACCCGGTCGCCCGCTCCAGCGTCGGGTCGGGCATCCGCAGGCGCGGAATGTAGAAAACCGGAATCCCGGCCAGCCGAAGCACGGCGTTGTCGAAGTAGATCTGGCGTTCGACCTCGTCATGCACGACCCGCCGTGCGCGGATTTCCCACAGGGGGGTCGGGTCACCCTCGCAGACCTTGCAGGACGAGGCTGCGACGTTCTGCAACGCCGTATAGCGCCCGCCGACACGCATGATCTGGTTCGCGGACAGTTGCAGCTGACGGTTCAGCACCAGCCTTGCGCTGGTCAGGATGCCTTCGGTCAAATCGGCCTGCATGTCGGCCTGTGAGGCAAGGATCACGTTGTCGCCCGCAGGATCGGTCAGCACGATCGGGCCGGTGATGTCCAGCGTGCCGGTAGCCTGATCGAAGATGATCCGGGCGGCCTTCAGCCGGCGGCCCTTGAAGAAGACTTCGACATTGCCGTCGGCGATCAGCCTGGTATCGCCGGTGATCGCAAGGCTGTCCGCGACCAGCGAGGCCGTGTCCTGCGCTGCCGCCTGAAAAGGCAGGACCAACAGCAGGGCCAGAACCAGACGGCGCATGTCAGCCGTCCTCGAGGTGCAGAAGCTGGCCAAGCGATAAAAGCACCGCCGCCAAAGGTGGACTCCAGGCTGCGACCGCGATCGGGATCTGGCCGGTCTCGCCCAGGGCCTGGGCGAAGTTGCGCAGAAAGAAGATGCCGAAGCCAGCCAGCATCGCATAAAGCACCATCCGGCCGGTGCCGCCAAAGCGGGCAGGCCGCATGGTGAACCCGGCGGCGATCAGCACCATCGCCATCATCAACAGCGGCTGTGCCAGTTCCATCTGGAACCACAGCCGATAGGCCTGCGCCGAAAACCCCGCGCGCTCCAGATCGGCGGTGTAGGCGGGCAGGTCCCAGAAGGCGATCGCCGACGGGGTGCCGAAACTGTCGCGGATCCGGTCGACCGTCAGGTCGGAGGGCAGGCTGACCGGCCCTTCTTCGCGCAGGGCAGAAAGTTCCGGGTTCGCAGAGGTCAGATCCCAGCGCTTGGTGCCGGTCAGTTCCCACGCTCCCGCGACCAGACTGGCGCTGTCCGCCTCGATCCTTGAAGCGGGAAGACCGGCTGCGTCGAAGCCAAGGAAGGTCACGCCGAAAAGCCTGGTCCCGTCCAGATTGGCACGGGCGGCCTGGATCACCGTCTGGCCCGTGTCCGATCCCTGCCGCAGCCAAAGTCCGGTGTCGGCGACCGACAGGACCGACCCGCCGCCCTGCGACAGATCCGCCCGGCGCGCGTCATAGGCCTTGGAGGTTGCGGCAACCAGCGGATTGAAAAGCCCGACCGTCAGCCCGCCGATCGCCAGGGCTACGACGACCGGCGTCAGCAGGAACCGCAGCCCCGACCGGCCGGCGGCCCGGACCACCACCAGCTCGGACGACCGTGCAAGGCCCAGAAACAGCGCGACCGCGCCCATGATCACGATCAGCGGCAGGATGCGGTACAGCGTTTCGGGCACGTTCACCAAGGACAGCGACGCTGCCGCCGCAAGCCCGACCCCGGCATCCGAAAAGCGGCGCAGCTGTTCGATCATGTCGACCAGCATGAGGATGCCGAAAAAGATCAGGAACACCCGCCCGACCAGGCCAAGGAAACGCAGCGCGATGTAGCGGTTCAGCGTCATGCCGCGGCCCCCGCCCGGATCCGCCTTGGCCGCTGCGCCCACACAAGCAAAAGCCCGGCAATCACGACGCCAAGCAGCGGTGCAAGGTAGACCGCCGGCCATGCAGCCTCGGACCGGATCGCCACGCTGCCGGCCCAGGTCCAGACCAGTTGCACCCCGATCAGAAGCCCGACCGCGACCCCCATCTGCCGCCAAAGGCCGAAGCGGGAAAAGCTGCCCAGCATCAGGGCCGCGAACCCCAGCAGCGGAGCCGCTATCGCCAGAAGCGGTGCGGCCAACCGCGAATGGCCTTCCTCCAGCAGCTGCGCGCGGGGAATGCCGGTCTCGGTCAGGATGGCATCGGTCGGGGCAAGCAGGACCCGCGTGGGCAGGGCGTTCAGCGCCACCGTGCTGCCCCCGCCCGTGCCGACCAGCCCCGCAAGGTCCAGCGTGAAGTCGGAAAACCGGGTCAGCGCCATCCGGCTGCCGGCACGGGCAAGGGTCTGGGTCGCGCCATCGACCATCACCAGTTTCGGCGCCACCTCGCCGCGCACCAGGAACGCCTTGCGCGCGGTGTGGATCACCCTGTCGCCCTCGCCACGTTCGTCGGCAAGGAACAGGTCGATCAGCTCGCCCGTCTGGGTAATCTCGCGGATGTAAAGCGTGATGCCCTTGGCCGGGTGCATGAACTGTCCGGCGTTCAGAAACCGCGCGGTGATGTTCTCGGAGATCTCGGCGCTGCGTTCCTGCAGGATCCGCTGGCTGGCCGGCACCAGGACGTTGGTCAGCACCAGCTGCATCACCATCACCGAGACCCCGAAGTAAAGCACCGGCCGCGCCAGCCGGAAGGCGGAAAAGCCGGTTGCCTGCATCACCACAAGCTCGCTTTCCTGCATCAGCCGGTTCACCACATAGACGGTCGCCGCGAAGGCCGAAATCGGCAGCACCAGCCGGATCGCGTTCGGCAGGGTCAGGATCGAGAACTCCAGAAACACCCGCGCCGACTGGCCGTCGCCGATCAGCTGGTCAAACAGGCCAACGGCCCGGTTGACCCAGTAGACCGCAACCAGCACCAGCGAGAAAAAGCCAAACAGCTGAAGCAGTTGGGTCAAGAGATATCTGTCGAATCTAGACACGCCCGGCCCGGCCCCTACAAGATGTTGCGGTGACCCTACCGGAGTTTCCGGGCGGCGAAAACTTATATCTGGTCTTTCCACAGGGCCAAATGTAGCCTCCCGGCAGGTTGCCGCCAAGCCGCCGCACCGCGTTCTCAACAGATGCAGGGTTCCATGCCAACGCCGCTTCCGATTCAGTTTGTCGCCGCCGATCTTGACGCTCTTGCCACCCAGCCGGGGCGCATTGTGGTGCTGGCCGAACCCGGCCTGCCACCCGGTCCGGGCTTTCGCCGGCTGGACCGGCATGCGAAGGGCGCGCTGTCCCGCGCCGCAGGATCCGAGGTCTTTGCCAAGCTGAAACCCGGCGAGGCGATGGATCTGGCCTGGCCGGCCGGGCTTCAGGCCCAGGCAGTGCAACTGGTGCGCCTTGGGCGTCGCGCCGACCTTGCGCAAGCCCGCAAGGCCGGGGCCACCATGGCGCGCGCGCATGGCACTCTGGCCACGCTGGTCCTGGCCGAAGCCCACCCCCGCGCCGCAGACATCGCCTTCGGCTTTGCGATGCGGGCCTATGATTTCAACACCCACAAGTCCGGCGACAAGGCCGCGCCCGGACCGGTCAGCCTTGCCGTTGCCCACCCCGAGGCCGTGGCCGCCGCCGCCGGTCCGATGGCTGCGGTGGCCGAAGGCGTGTTCTTCACCCGCGATCTGGTGAACGAGCCTGCCAACGTGCTGACCACCTCTGACTTCGCCGCCCGCCTTGCCGCGATGCAGGAGCTTGGCCTGCACGTCGAGATCCTGGAAGAGCCCGAGATGATCAAGCTGGGCATGGGGGCGCTTGTCGGGGTGGGGCAGGGGTCGGAAAGCCCGTCCAAGATCGTCGTGATGCAGTGGAACGGCGGGCCGAAAGACCAGCCTTACCTTGGGCTGATCGGCAAGGGCGTGGTGTTCGACACCGGCGGCATCTCGATCAAGCCCGCCGGCGGGATGGAGGACATGACCGCCGACATGGGGGGCGCGGGGGTAGTCTCCGGGGTGATGCGGACGCTTGCGCTGCGCAAGGCCAGGGCGAACGTCGTCGGGCTGGTCGGGCTGGTGGAAAACATGCCCGACGGGCGGGCGCAGCGCCCCGGCGACGTGGTGACCTCGATGAAGGGCGACACGATCGAGGTGATCAACACCGACGCCGAAGGCCGGCTCGTGCTGGCGGATGTCATGTGGTACGCGCAGGACCGCTTCCAGCTGTCCGGCATGATCGACCTTGCGACGCTGACCGGCGCGATCGTCGTGGCGCTTGGCCACGAGAACACCGGGGTGTTTTCCAACAACGACGATCTGTGCAACGCGGTGCTCAAGGCCGCTGCCGCCGAAGGCGAAGGCGCCTGGCGGATGCCGATGGGCGAGGCTTATGACGAAAAGCTGAAGTCCCGTGTGGCTGACATGATGAACGTCGGCGGGCGTGATGGCGGGGCGATCACCGCGGCGCAGTTCCTGCAACGCTTCGTCAAGCCCGGAATGCCGTGGTGCCACCTGGATATCGCCGGAACCGCGCTGGTGAAATCCGAGACCGCGCTGGCGCCGAAAGGGGCGACCGGCTGGGGCGTGATGGCGCTGGACCGGCTGATCCGCGACCGGTTCGAGAAGGGCTGAGCCCCTCGTGCCGCTCATCCCTCCCGGACGGTCGGTCTTCGCTGACCCTGGCCGCGGCACCAACCCAGCGCAGAGCGTCCGCAAGGGAGCGACAAGCGGCGGGGCCGTCGGCTGATGGGCACCGTGCTGTTCTACCATCTGACGCAGTCCCCGGCCGAGGCGACCCTTGCGCAGCTTTTGCCGCGCGCACTGGGGCAGGGGTGGCGGGCCATGGTTCGCGGCACCGGGGCTGCACCGCTTGACCGTCTGGACGCCGCACTTTGGCTGGCCGGCGGCGATGACGGCTTCCTGCCGCATGGCCGGGAAGGCAGCCCCCATGACGCCGACCAGCCGGTTCTTCTTGGCACCGGCGCGCTGGTTAACGGCGCGAAAGTGCTGGCGCTGATCGACGGGGCCGGAGCCGAGGATGCCGAGATTGCCGCGATGGAACGTGTCTGGGTGCTGTTTGACGGCGCGGATGACGCGCGGCTTCAGGCGGCCCGGCTGCAATGGAAGGCGATGACCGCGGCCGGTCACGCCGCGCAATACTGGTCCGAGGACGGTGGCCGCTGGGTGAAGAAAGCGGAAAGTCCGCAGTCCTGACGCTGCGTCCGGCCTATTGCCGCAGGGAAAGCTGGCCGTCCCGGAACGCCAGGTCGAACCGGCCAAGATAGTCCATCCCCAGAAGCGAGCCTTCCATCTCGGCTTCGTTGACGAAGGCGCGGAAGTCTTCGGTGCGGAATGGGCCAAGCTCGACCAGCGGAAGGGTCACCATCGCCGTCCGCACCGTGCCATTCGCCGTCTGCGCCTCGCCGAAGAAGTTCAGGCTGCCCCGGTCGATGCCCAGCCGTTCGGCGTCGTCCAGCGTCAGCACCATTCCCGAGGCCCCGGTGTCGACCATGAAGGGCACCGGCGTGCCGTTGATGGTCAAGGTCAGGTAGTAGTGCCCGTCCTCGGCCCGGGGCACGATGATTTCGCCATCGGCGGCGACGGTCTGGATCGGCATGATGTCCTGGCGGATGTCGGACCACAGCCCGTAGCCGGCCATCATGCCGACGAAGATCAGCCCCCATGCGGCGGCCATGCGCAAGGTCTGACCCATGCGCTGGCGAAACTCGACCAGCACCCAGCCGGCAAGAGCTACCAGGATGATCGCCAGGTATCCGATCCTGGCCAGGGTATCGCCGTCCATGCACGCCTCCGGGTTCGGGATGATATGGGGACGTCGGGCCGCCCGGAAAAGGTCAGCCGACAAGTCCGGTGCCACGCACCCCGTCAATCACGAATTGCACCGACAGCGCCGCCAGGAGCATGCCCAGAAGCCGGGTGATCACGATGGTTCCGGTGCGCCCCAGCATCCGCTCCAGCGGTGGTGAGGCCAGAAGGAACGCCCAGGTCACCAGGATCATCAGCAGCATGAGACCAAGGACCGCGAAGGTGCCGCCCCAGCCCGGCCCGGACTGGCCGACCAGCAGGATCACCGAGGCGATTGCCCCCGGCCCGGCGATCAGCGGGGTGGCAAGCGGAAACACCGAAGGGTCGTGATCGGGGTCGGCATGCTGGCCTTCCCGGCGCTGGGTGCGGCGTTCGAACAGCATGTCGAGTGCGGTGAGGAACAGCAGGATCCCCCCGGCAATACGGAAGGCGGGCATGGAGATGCCGATGAACGACAGGATCGTCTCGCCGGCGAGGCCGAAGAGCAGCAGCAGCACTGCCGCGATGATGCAGGCCCGCTGCGCCATGGCCCTGCGCTTCTCGGCGCTCATCCCGCGGGTGAGCGCGATGAACATCGGCACCAGACCCGGTGGGTCGATCACCACGAACAGGGTCGCGAAGGCGGTGATGAGAAAGGCGGTTTCTGGCATTGCGGCTCCTGCACTTGGCAGCAGGGTAGGCGGCGATCCGGGGTTTGGAAAGCGGAACCTGCGGGACCGGGGGCCTGCCCCCGGACCCCCGGGATATTTGCGCAAAGATGAACGGTTAGGCGGGCGAGGCCGCCAGCGCGGTCAGGCGTTCGCCGTCTCAAGCTTTTCCTGGGCTGCA
Organism: Rhodobacterales bacterium; assembly: GCA_031441285.1. Taxonomy (GTDB): domain Bacteria; phylum Pseudomonadota; class Alphaproteobacteria; order Rhodobacterales; family Rhodobacteraceae; genus Tabrizicola. The sequence goes on along the minus strand of JANOER010000145.1, from coordinate 6,970 downwards.
AGCCACATCGCCTCGGCGCGGTCGAGAGCGCCCATCACTTCGGCGTATTTGCCGTTCCAGGTTGCAAGTTCGCCCTTGCGGACATCCTCATAAAGCGCCGGGTCGGCCAGCTTGGTCGCCAGCTTGCCGCGCATGTCGTTCAGCTTGGCCAGCCGGTCCTCGCATTTGCGGACTTCGGCCTTCAGGGCGAGGATGTCGTCCCTTGAAGCCTTCGGTTTCTTTTCAACCGGCTTCGTCTGGGCTTTTGCGTCATCCTCGCCGGCCAGAAGCTGGCGGCGATAGGCTTCCAGATCCTCGGTGTAAGGCGTCACCGCGCCGCCTTTCACCAGCCAGAGCCGGTCGGCGACGAGGCCCAGCAGGTGCATGTCATGGCTGACAAGGATCACGGCGCCCGAATATTCGGTCAGCGCCTCGACCAGCGCCTCGCGCGATTCGATGTCGAGGTGGTTGGTTGGCTCATCCAGGATCAGCAGGTGCGGCGCGTCGATGGTGGCCAACAAGAGCGACAGCCGCGCCTTCTGGCCACCCGACAGCCGGCCGACGACGGTTTCCGCCTGATCCGCCATCAGCCCGAACCCGGCGAGGCGTGCGCGCAGGCGGGCCTGCATCTCGGCCGGGCGCAGGCGCTGGACGTGCTGCAACGGGGTTTCGTCGATGTGCAGCTCGTCGACCTGGTGCTGGGCGAAATAGCCGATGCGCAGCTTCGAGGACCGGGAGATCTTGCCGTCAATCGCTTGAAGTTTGCCGGCCAACAACTTGGAAAGCGTCGATTTTCCTTCACCATTGCGGCCAAGCAGAGCGATCCGGTCATCCTGGTCGATGCGCAGGTTCAGCCGCCGCAGCACCGGCGGGCCGCCATAGCCCACCGCGGCTCCGTCCAGGTTGATGATCGGCGGCGCAAGTTCCTCGGGCTCGGGGAAAGTGAAGACCACTTTCTTGGCATCCTCGGGCGCGGTGATCGGGGTCAGTTTCTCAAGCATCTTCACGCGCGATTGCGCCTGCACCGCCTTCGAGGCCTTGGCCTTGAAGCGGTCGACGAAGCTTTGTAGATGCGCGCGACGGGCGTCGACCTTCTTCGCCTCGGCCTGCAGGACGGCGCGACGTTCTGCCACCTGGCGGGCAAACTGGTCGTAGGGGCCGGTCCAGTAAGTCAACTTGCGGTTGTCGAGGTGCAGGATGCCCTGCACCGCGCGGTTCAGAAGGCCCCGGTCGTGGCTGATGATCAGCACGGTATGGGGATACTTCTGCAGGTAGCTTTCCAGCCAGAGCGCCCCTTCGAGGTCAAGATAGTTGGTCGGTTCGTCCAGAAGAAGGTAGTCGGGTTGCGCGAACAGCACCCCTGCAAGCGCCACCCGCATCCGCCAGCCGCCGGAAAAGGCCGAGCAGGGCATCAACTGCTGGTCGGCATCAAAGCCCAACCCCTTGAGAATGCTTGAGGCGCGACCCTCGGCCGACCAGGCGTCGATGTCGGCCAGCCGCGCCTGAATCTCGGCGATCCGGTGCGGGTCTGTCGCGTGATCGGCCTCGTACAGCAGGCTGGCGCGTTCGGTGTCGGCTTGCAGGACCGTTTCCAGAAGCGAGGTTTCAGACGAGGGCACTTCCTGCGCCACGCCGCCGATCCGGGCGCGCTGGGGCAGGGTGATCGCCCCGCCCTCCAGGGCCAGCTCGCCCCGGATCAACCGGAAAAGCGTGGTCTTGCCGGCGCCGTTGCGGCCCACGATGCCAACCTTGTGGCCGGTGGGAATTGTCGCCGTCGCGCCCTCGAACAACGGGCGGCCCTCGACGTTGTAGGTGATGTCCTCGATCTTCAGCATGGGCGCTGCCTGCCTGATCCGCAGCCCGGCGTCAATGCCACGAGACCTTTTCAAGCCGGGCAGGGCATGCTAGCTGCGCCGCGTCCCTTTATGGCACTTCGGTGCCCAGAACCTTATGGAGAGCCCGATGGCCACCGAACGCACCCTGTCGATCATCAAGCCCGATGCCACCCGGCGCAACCTGACCGGCAAGGTCGTCGCCAAGTTCGAAGAGGCTGGCCTGCGGGTCGTCGCCTCCAAGCGCATCCACCTGACGCCGGGTCAGGCCGGTTCCTTCTACGCCGAGCATAAAGAGCGCGGTTTTTACGGTGAGCTTTGCGAGTTCATGGCGTCAGAGCCGGTGGTCGTGCAGGTTCTGGAAGGTGAAGGCGCAATCCTGAAGAACCGGGAAGTCATGGGCGCGACCGATCCGGCCGCTGCCGCCGATGGCACGATCCGCAAGGAATTCGCGCTGTCCAAGGGCGAAAACTCGGTCCACGGGTCCGACAGCGAAGCCGCCGCCGCGCGCGAAATCGGTTTCTTCTTCTCGGGCCTTGAACTCGTCGGCTGATCGCTGACTGCAGTGCAAGGCGGCCCGGTCTGCTTGACCGGGCCGTTTTCGTTTGGCGGGGAGGCCCCCTGTGGCCGGCATGGAATTATCGTGTAATCAGTATTATGTAATGTAAACGTTGCTGGAAAGGCTGCAAACGAAGCGATATGACCCGGAAATCGTGAAAGGATGCCATTTTGCCCTTTGATCGCTCCATCAAGATCGCCCCTTCGATCCTGGCCGCTGACTTCGCCAACTTTGGGGCCGAATGCCGCGCGATCGAAGCGCAAGGCGCGGATTGGGTGCATGTCGACGTGATGGACGGCCATTTCGTGCCGAACCTGACCTTTGGCCCGGCAATGTGCGCGGCACTGCGGCCGCATATCAGGGGCGTGATGGACGTCCATCTGATGATCTCGCCGGTGGACAGCTATCTTGAAGCCTTCGCAAAGGCCGGTGCGGATATCATCACCGCGCATGTCGAGGCCGGTCCGCACATTCACCGCACGCTGCAAGCCATTCATGGGCTTGGAAAAAAGGCCGGTATCGCGATAAATCCCGGCACGCATGTCGATGCCGTGGCCGATCTTCTGGACATGGTTGACCTGGTCTGCGTCATGACGGTCAATCCCGGGTTCGGCGGCCAGAGCTTCCTGAAGGGCCAGCTTCCGAAGATCACCCGCCTGCGCGAGATGATCGGCGACCGGCCGATCCATATCGAGGTTGATGGCGGAGTGACGGACCTGACCGCTCCACTTGTCGCAAGGGCCGGAGCGGACGTGCTGGTTGCCGGGTCGGCGGTGTTCAAGGGTGGCTCGGCGACGACACCCGAGGCTTACGGCCGGAACATCCGTGCGATCCGCGCTGCTGCCGAGGCGGCGCTTGGCTGATCCGCTGGCCATCATCTTCGACCTTGACGGCACCCTGATCGATTCGGCGCCCCAGATTCACGACGTTGCGAACAAGGTCTTTGCGGCCAAGGGTTTGGCACCCTTTCCGTTTGCGGTAGTGCGCGGCGCCATTGGCAATGGCGTGGGTGTTCTGGTCGGCCGTCTTTTGCAATCTCAGGGCCATGACGCGACCGGGCCGTTGCACGCCGAACTTGCGGCAAGCTTTGTGAAGATCTACGAGGAAGCCTTTGATCTGACAACACTCTATCCCGGTGTTGCAGATGCACTTTCCACCCTGCGCGCGGCCGGGCATCGCCTTGGCATCTGCACCAACAAGCCTGAAAGCCCCGCCCGGGCGGTCCTGCGGCATTTCGGGCTGGACCGGTCTTTTGAGGTGGTGATCGGTGGCGACACCTTGCCCCTGCGCAAGCCCGATCCGGCCCCGCTGCGGGCGGCGTGGCGGGCGCTGGACTCCGGGCCGGTGCTTTTCGTCGGCGACAGCGAGGTGGACGCCGAAACCGCGCGGGCTGCCGGCATTCCCCTTGCCCTTTACACCCTTGGCTATCGTTCGGCCGCGGTCGAGACTTTGGGGGCAAAGCTGGTTTTCGACGATTTCCGCGCCCTGCCCGGTCTGGTTGCCCATCTTCAGCCGCGGCTTTCGAAAGCAAGCCGCTGATTTGATGACATCGTCCGTCATGGGCCGCCCACATGCGCCGCAAGGCTCGACAGGGACGGGCAAGCCTGCGTATCTCTCCAGCAAGGACGGGTGACGCAAGGGCAAGGATTGGCCCTCACCCGCGCCGGGCTGACTGCCGAAGGGAACCGCCTGATGACCGACGCCTCGCTGCTTTTGCTTTTGAACCGGATCGCTGCGGCACCCAGCATCGATGCGGCCTGGAACCTGGCGTCATCGCATTTCCGCACGCTGGGGTTCGGGCGGGTGAACTATGGTTTCACCCGGTTCCGGCATCTCAAGACAATCGGCGACCCCGATGATGCGCTTTTTCTGTCGACCTGCGATGCGGACTATGTGAAGCGCTACTTCCACGGCGGCTTTTATGCCAAGACCCCGGTGTTTCGCTGGGCCGAGCGCAGCTCGGGGGCCTGCACCTGGACCTGGGTGAAAGAAGCCTATGACGCGGGACACCTGTCCGCCGTCGAGGCCGACGCGGTGCGCCAGAACGCGGCCATGGGGGTCCTGGCGGGCATTTCGGTCAGTTTCCCCGACGCGTCCTTCCGCTCGAAAGGGGCATTGGGCCTGATCGCCGATCCCGGGCTGGGCCATCCCGAGGTTGACGCGATCTTTGCCGGGCGCGGCGACGAGATCCTGGCCGTTGCCAACATGATGCATCTTGCGATCGTCCACCTGCCCCAGCTTTCCCGCCACCGGGCGCTGTCGCCACGGCAACGCGAGGCGCTGGAATGGGTCGCCGACGGCAAGACCACGCAGGACGTGGCGCTGCTTATGGGGGTCAGCCCGGCCATGGTGGAAAAGCACCTGAGACTTGCGCGCGACGCATTGGCGGTCGAGACGACGGCCCAGGCCGTCGCCAAGGGGGCGCTGCTGAATATGATCTTCCAGCGTATGCCCGAGACGGCGCAAGCCGCGCACTGATCCCAGACGGCGCAGGCCGCGCACGGATCAAAGGTAGGGAATTCCCGACTGTCTTTCCCTTACGTCATCGCGCACAAATCTACGGGCGGAGCGGCAGGATCTGGCCGTCACCGGTTCCTTTGGGCCAAAGTGGGCCCACTTTTCCGTGGCCGTTTTTCCCTGCGGCCGGCTTCAGTTTTGCGAGCCTCGTCCCAATCCCCAAGGGTTGGCTTGCAGAACAGAACGGCGCGGCCCTTCCCCAGGGGCCGCGCCGCTTTCATTTTATCCTCCCGCGCAAAGCAAAAGGGCCGGCGCATCGCTGCACCGGCCCCCTGCCCTGAGTTTCGCCGGTCTAGCCCTGAAGCGCTTTCGCGACTTCGGCGGCAAAGTCTTCCGACTTCTTCTCGATCCCCTCGCCCACGGCAACGCGGGCATAACCGGTGATCTCGACGCCAGCCTCCTTGGCCGCGGCTTCCACGGTCAGATCGGGGTTGATTACGAAGGCCTGGCCCAGAAGCGTGTTTTCCGCAAGGAAACGCTTCATCCGGCCTGGGATGATGTTGTTGTGGATAACGGCGTCCGGCTTCGGCTTGGCAGAAGCTGCGTTCTCTTCCAGCGCCTTGGCGGTCTGCACCGCAAGCTCGCGCTCCAGCACCACCGGGTCGAGGGTGGCTTCGGACAAGGACAGGGGCGAGGTCGCCGCGATGTGCATCGCGAACTGCTTGCCGATGGCCTGCGCCTTGGCCGCATCGCCCTTCAGCGCCACAAGGACGCCGATCCGGCCCATGCCGTCGGTCGCGGCATTGTGGACATAGGACACGACAACGTCGCCTTCCAACACCTGCAGGCGGCGGAAGGTCATGTTCTCGCCGATGCGGCTGATGGCTTCCTGCAGCACGATGTCCACGGTCTTGCCGTTCAGGTTCGCGGCTTTCACGGTTTCGACCGACTGGCCGACGGTCAGGGCCACTTTGGCCACATCGCGCACCAATGCCTGGAAATCGGCGTTCTTGGCGACGAAATCGGTTTCCGAGTTGATTTCGACCGCGACACCCTTGCCTGCGGTCACGGCCACACCGACCAGGCCTTCGGCGGCCACGCGGTCGGCCTTCTTGGCGGCTTTCGCCAGGCCCTTGGTGCGCAGCCAGTCAACGGCCGCGTCCATGTCGCCGTTGACCTCGGTCAGGGCTTTCTTGGCATCCATCATGCCTGCGCCGGTCGATTCGCGCAGTTCCTTCACCATCTGGGCGGTGATCATCATTGTTCCCACTCCTCGAAAATCAAGTCCCGGCGGGGGTAGCCCCGCCGGGTGACAGTCCTGTGACGCAGAACGCCGGATCAGGCTTCGGCTACTGCGACAGCTTCTTCTTCGGGGGCCGCTTCTAGCGCGCCAAGGTCGACACCCGCCGCACCCATCTGCGCCGACATGCCGTCCAGCGCCGCGCGGGCGATCAGGTCGCAATACAGCGCGATCGCACGGGCCGCGTCGTCGTTGCCGGGGATCACGTGGCTGACGCCCTTGGGCGAGCAGTTGGTGTCGACGATGCCGACGACCGGGATGCCCAGCTTGTTGGCTTCCAGAACGGCAAGGTCTTCCTTGCCCACGTCCACGATGAAGATCAGGTCCGGAACACCGCCCATTTCGCGGATGCCGCCAAGCGAGGCCTGCAGTTTGGACTGGTCACGCTCCATGCCCAGACGTTCCTTCTTGGTCAGGCCTTCGGCACCCTGCCCCAGAACTTCGTCCAGATGCTTCAGCCGCTGGATCGAGGCCGAGATCGTCTTCCAGTTGGTCAGCGTGCCGCCCAGCCAGCGGTGGTTCATGTAATATTGCGCGCATTTCTCGGCGGCTTCAGCGACGGGCTTCTGGGCCTGACGCTTGGTGCCGACAAAGAGGATGCGGCCATTCTTGGCCACCGTGTCGCGCACGATCTTCAGCGCCGCGTCCAGCAAAGGCACGGTCTGGGTCAGGTCGAGAATGTGGATGCCGTTGCGGTCACCGTAGATGTACTCGCCCATCTTGGGGTTCCAGCGGGCGGTCTGGTGACCGTAGTGAACGCCAGCTTCCAAAAGCTGACGCATGGTGAACTCGGGAAGAGCCATGCCTTATCCTTTTCCGGTTTGATCCTCGGTGAAGCCGTCT
>JANOER010000144.1:0-1928 GCA_031441285.1 Rhodobacterales bacterium | reverse complement strand
GTGAGTTGGGGATTCAATGGGTCGCCTGCAGCCATTTGCGGGCAATGGTTTCCAACGCCTGCGCGCTGGTCGGAGTCGGCGGATTGCTGAAGTTGGTGGATTCAATTTCCGCGATCTGCGTCTGCAACGCCTGGCGGGCCGAGTCATCCAGCTTCACCCCGCAGTCATGCTGGATGCGGCGCAGAAACGCTACCAGCGAGAATGGCGTGAGCTGGGCTGGCAAGGCGAGTTTTGCCACGGTAACCTGGGTCTTGCGGATGCGCTTGCGCGCCGCCGAAGAGCGTCATCCAGGTGACAAGGATCACGATCCCCAGCACCATCGCGAAGGAATAGTGGAAGAGATAGCCGGACTGCGCGCGGCCGGCGAGACGGGTGAAGAACGGGATGATCCCCAAGGCCACTCCGTTCAGTGACCCGTCGATGACATTGCCGTCGCCTTTCTTCCACAGGAAGTTGCCCAGCCATTTCGCGGGACGGACGAAAATCACGTCGTAAAGTTCGTCAAAGTACCACTTGTTCAGCAAGAACAGATAAAGCGGGCGCTGCTGCGCGGCCAGACGGCCGGGCAGGCTGGGATTCTTGATGTAGAACAGCCAGGCGGTGAAAAGCCCGATCAGCATGGCGATGAACGGCGAAAGCTTGACCCAGGTCGGCACCAGGTGTGCCGCATTGATCATCGTCGTTGGGGCATGCTCGGCCACAGCGGCCTTCTTGGCATCCAGCCTGGTGTCGACGATCAGCTGTTCTTCGGGCGTGAAGGGCAGCATCACCAGCGCCCCTTTCGGCACCACACCCGGTGTCGGTGAGTGGCCGGGAGCGGGCGCTCCAGCCTCGGCGGGGGCAGATCCGGTGGCGGGGTCGCCGTGGGCCTCGGTCGTGGCGGCCGCGTCGTCATGGGCCTCGGCGGCTGCGCTGTCGCCGTGACCCTCACCTTCCGCCGCGCCATGGGCGGCAGTTTCCATGCCGAACCAGTCACGGACGGCGGCCTCTTCGCCGAAGAACACCTTGTACCACAGCATCCCCGAAAACACCGCGCCAAGCGCGAGGACCCCCAGCGGGATCAGCATGGTCAGCGGGCTTTCGTGGGGTTCGTGGCTGTGATCATCTTCGTGTCCGTGTCCGTGGCCATGGGCGCGGCTCTCGCCGAAAAAGGTCATGAACATAAGCCGCCAGCTGTAAAAGCTGGTCATGCAGGCCGCGATGACCAGCATCCAGAAAGCGTAATTCGACCCGACCCAGGCGCTTTCGATCACGGCGTCCTTCGACAGGAACCCGGCGAAGCCGAAATGGGTCAGAGGAATCCCGACCCCGGTGATCGCCAGCGTCCCGATCAGCATGGCAGCGAAGGTATAGGGGATTTTCTTGCGCAGGCCGCCGTAGTTGCGCATGTCCTGCTCATGGTGCGTCGCGGTGATCACTGACCCCGCACCGAGGAACAGCATCGCCTTGAAGAACGCGTGGGTGAAAAGGTGGAACATCGCCACCGAATAGACGCCGACGCCCGCAGCCACGAACATGTAGCCAAGCTGGCTGCAGGTCGAATAGGCGATCACCCGCTTGATGTCGTTCTGCACCAGACCCACCGTCGCCGCGAAGAAGGCTGTGGTCGCGCCGATCACCACGATCATTGCTTGTGCGTCCGGCGCGTATTCGTAAAGCGGCGACATCCGGCAGACCAGGAACACCCCGGCGGTGACCATCGTCGCCGCGTGGATCAGCGCCGACACCGGCGTCGGCCCCTCCATCGCGTCGGGGAGCCAGGTATGCAGGAACAATTGCGCCGATTTGCCTGCAGCGCCGATGAACAGCAGGATACCGACCAGATTGGCGGCGTTCCAGTCCCCCCACAGGAAGGTCAGGTTGGTTTCGGCCAGCGCCGGCGCGGCGGCAAAGATGTCGTCGAAGCGGATGGAATCGGTCAGGAAATA
>JANOER010000143.1:0-17767 GCA_031441285.1 Rhodobacterales bacterium | reverse complement strand
GCGCGATGTCTCTCTCCGGTGGGGTCATAGCTCAGATGGGAGAGCGCTTGAATGGCATTCAAGAGGTCGGGAGTTCGATCCTCCCTGGCTCCACCAAAGAGATCTGAAGAATAGGGCGGTTTTAACCGCCCTTTTTCTTTTGTTTCCTGGGCAGTCGTGGGAAGCGGGCCAACCAACCGACGCAAGGCAGCTAACGCATCCGAGTGGATTCGAGAAACATTCGCACGGAACTAGCGCTGCTGGCGTTTGCTTGCCACAAGATAGCCACGAGTTGCGTCTTACTTGAAAGTACCGAGCGCCAACAAGAAGGCACCGTTTGGCAAACACGAAAGGCCCAAGATATGTTTAAGCAAGTGTCATGGCTCGTCTATGGCGTCAGTGCACTGATTCTTACGGGGTGCCAACCATCCCAGCCGGTGGTTGAAAAGGCTACACCAAATCTCATCGCAATCAGCTATGACGCCTTTGGAACGACACCTACCATTACGCCGGAAGCGCTGGATCAAGCTATACAGCACTGCAAGTCTCAAGGCGGGCTTTACGCAAACTATCGGGGCGTTTCTGTCCCTAATCCTCTATCCACCAAGGAAGTTCATACTTTCGTTTGCGAAAAGACGAAGACGAACGATGGCGCGGTTATCGCGGCGCAAAACCAACAGTACTTGGCTGAGGCTGCAATTGGTGCTGCCATAATGGCTGACGCGTTTGAACAGCCAAGTCCAGTTCGCACTCAGTGCACCACCTTTGGGTCCCAGACGAACTGCACATCCTACTGACACCGAAAGTTGGTGCGCGTCTATCTAAACCTCCCCCCCTCACTCCGCCGCCTGCATCCCCGCCGCCTTCCACGCCCGACGCTTCTCCCGCTGCCAGAACCACGGCTTCGGGCGGTCAGACCGTGTGACCAGCATCAGCAGTGACGGGATCACCACCAGCGTCAGGCAGGTGGCAAACGCCAGCCCGTAGACGATGGCCGACGACAGCGCGATCCACCATTGGGTCGACGGCGCGCCGATGGTGACTTCGTGGTGCAACAGCTCGACGTTCAGCCCGAAGGCGATCGGCAGCACGCCCAGGATCGCGGTCAGCGCGGTCAGCACCACCGGCCGGGCACGTTCGCGGCAGGTCTGCAGGATCGCCTCGATCTTCGGTTTGCCTTCGCGGCGCAGGGTGTCGAAGGTGTCGATCAGCACGATGTTGTTGTTCACCACCACACCCGCCAGCGCGATGACCCCGATCCCGGTCATCACCACGCTGAAAGGCTGGCCCATGATCATCAGGCCCAGGAAAACGCCGATGGTGGACATGATCACCGCCGACAGCACCAGCCCGACCGACACGAAGCTGTTGAACTGCGCCAGAAGCACCACGAAGATCAGGAAGATCGCGGCCCCGAAGGCGTTGGCGAGGAAGGCCATCGCCTCGGCCTGTTCGGCGTCTTCGCCGGCCAGTTTCCAGCGGATGCCGAACTGGTCAAGGTCCGCCGCCTCCAGTGCCGCGACGACCGACTGGCGCACCACGTCGGCCTGCACGCCTTCGCGCACGCCCGCCTGCACGGTCACCGTCCGCGCGCCGTCGATGCGGGTCAGGGTACCGGTCGTCGGCACCGCCTTGCGCGTCACGAAGTTCGAGATCGGCACCGACCCCTCGGCGGTCTGGATCCGCAGCTGGTCAAGGGCGGCGATGGTGCGCTGGTCCGGCGGCAGGCGCAGCACGATGTCCACCGCATCATCCGATCCGGCCGGGCGGAAGTCTGACAGCTTCAGGCCCCCGGTCACCAGTTGCACCATCGCCCCCACGGTCGAGGGCGCGATGCCGTAGCGCGCGGCTGCGGCGCGGTCGAAATGCAGCTCCCAGTCGACGCCCGGCGGTGGCAGCCCGTTCGAGATGTCGATTACGTCCGGCACGGCAGCCAGCTGGTCGGCGACCTTCAGTGCGACCTCGTTCAGGTAGGTCGGATCATCCGCCGAAAGCTGGATCTGGATCGCCTTGCCGGTGGGCGGCCCGGCCTGTGGGACCGAAACCTCGATCTCCACCCCCGGAATTCCGATCATCGCCGTGCGAAGGTCGGACAGGATGGCATTGGCGTTCTTGCGTTCGCGCCAGTCGACGAATTCGTACTGGATCGTGCCGATCACGTCCGCCGCCACGTCGTTGCCCATCCCGCCGCCGCCGCCGGTGCGGGTGTAGACGGTGGCGATGCCGGGCCAGCCAAGAATGCGCGCCTCGGCTTGTGCCACCAGCGCGTCCTTTTCGGCAATCGACAGGTTGCCCCGCGCCTTGACGTAAAGAAGCCCGAATTCCGGTTCCACATCGGGGAAGAACTCGGTCCCCTTGCCGTTGTGGAAATAGGCGTAGGGCACGGCGACCAAGAGCCCGACCGCAAGGAACAGCACGATCACCGGATGCCGCACGGCCTTGCCCACCACCCACATGTAGGCGCCATCCTTGTGTTCGGCCGGGTGCTTGAACGGCTTGGCGATGATCGCCCCCAGCGTCGGCACGAAGATCAGCGCATAGACCAGCGAGGCCGACAGCGTGACGATCAGCGTCAGCGGCAGGTATTTCATGAACTCGCCCACCATGCCGGGCCAGAACAGCAAGGGCGAAAAAGCGGCGACCCGGGTCATCGTGGCCGCCGTCACCGGGCCCGCCATCTTGTGCGAGGCAAGCGTGAAGGCCGCGCGCTTTTCCATGCCCTCGGACATCCGGCGTTCGGCGAATTCGGTGACGATGATCGCGTCGTCGACCAGCATGCCGACCGCAAGGATCAGCGAGAACAGGACGACGATGTTGACCGTGTAGCCCATCATCGACAGGGCCAGCATCCCCATCAGGAACGAGGCCGGGATAGCCAGACCGATCAGGATCGAGGCACGGGCCGAGAGCGCGTAAAGGATGACGATGAACACCAGGATCACCGCCGTCAGGACCGAATTCTGCAGATCGAACAAAAGCTGCCGGATGTCCTTCGACTTGTCCTGACTGAAGCTGATCTCGGTGCCTTCGGGCAGCAGGGCGCGGAACTCTTCGGCCACTGCCTTCACCAGGTCGACCGTCTCGATCAGGTTCGCGCCGCTGCGCTTTGACACCTCGATCGCCACGGCGGGGCGGCCGTCAAGCCGGGTGATCGTCTCGGGCTCTTTCAGCGTCGGCAGGATGTCGGCGATGTCGCGGACGCGCACCGTGGCCGTCCCGGTCGAGATGACGGGCAGGTTCGCCACGTCCTCGGCGGTTTCCAAGAGCGACGGCACCTTGATCGCATAGCGGCCCATGGCGCCTTCCAGCGCCCCGGCGGCGACAAGCTGGTTGCCGGCGGCAAAGCCCGCAAGCAGAAGGTCGGGGCGCAAGCCGTAGGTGGCAAGCTTGGCCGGATTGATCACCACTTCGACCAGGTCGTCGCGCACGCCTTGCAGGTTTGCCTCCAGCACCGGAGGCAGATCCTCGATCCGGTCGCGCAGCTCGCGTCCGGCCTTGGTCAGCACGCGTTCCGGCACCTCGCCCGACAGGGTGATGACCAGGATCGGAAACTCCGACAGGTTGACCTCGTTCACCGTCGGCTCGTCCGCGCCGTCCGGCAACTCGGGCCGGGCTTGCGCCACGTTGTTCCTGACATCGTCCAGCGCCTTGGCCAGATCGGCCCCGGCCTGAAACTCGATCAGTACGTTGCCGCCACCCTGATAGGCGGTCGAGGTCATCTTCTTGATGCCCGTGATCGACTTCAGCGCGGTTTCCATCGGGCGCAGCAAAAGCCGTTCGCTGTCCTCGGGCGAGATGCCGCTGTAGCCCATGCTGACATAGAGGATCGGGATCTGGATGTCGGGTTCGGCTTCCTTCGGGATGTTGACGTAGGCCAGGGCTCCGGCAAGCATCAGGAAGATCAGGACTGAAATCGTCAGCCGGGCATTGGCGATGGCGGTTTCGACGATCTTCACTGGCTGATGCCTTCTGCTGCGACAACCTCGACCGTGTCGCCATTGCGGACCAGATCCTGACCGGCGGTGATGATCCGCATGGCGTCCGGCACGCCGGTCACCACCAGCCCGTCGGGCGTGTCGTCGATGATGGTCACGGGGGCGAAGCCTGCGATGTTGTCGGCGCCCACGACGCGCAGGCCAAGCTCTCCGGTTTCGGAAAGCGTGATCACCGACCGGGGCACCTTGACCGCGCGCACGGGCGCGGCGGACAGATAGACTTCGGCCGTCATGCCGGCAGAGAGCGCAAGATCGGGGTTCGGCAGGACAATCTCCACCGGAAAGGTCCGCGTCTCGGCCGATGCTTCGCGCGCCACAAGGCGGACCGTGCCCGCAAGCTCGGTCCCGACGACAAACTGCACGCGGGCCTTGGCCCCGACGACAACGCTGCCAAGGTCAAGCTCGCTGACCTCGGACATCACGATGATCGGGTCAAGCGCCAGGATCGTGGCAACCGGGGTGCCGGTCTGCACCCATTCGCCAAGCTCGACGTCCAGCGTGTCGACGATGCCGTCGAAGTGTGCTGTCAGCCGCTGCTTGTCGACCGTGGCCTTCGCGCGGGCCAGTTCCGCCGCCGCCGCCTCACGGGCGGACCGGGCATTCGTCACCTCGATCTCGGGCGCGTTTCCTCCGGCAAACAGGCGTTCGGCCCGTTCAAGGTCGCTGTCTTTCTGCGCCAGGGCAATTTCGGCGATCTTCAGCTGGGCTTCGCTTTCAGGGCCTTCAAGGGTCATCACCACGTCACCCGCAGTGACCGTGCCGCCCTTGACCAGCGACAGGCTGTTGATCACCCCGTCAGCCCGCGCAGCCAGGGCGGCGCGCTTGTCGGCCTTGGTGACCCCCGAAAGCCGGATCTTGCGGGCATAGTCGACAAAGGCCGGTTCAACGGCTGCGACCGTGCGGACCAGCGGGGCATCCACCGGCTGCTCGGTTGCCGGGGTATCCGCGGCCTGCGCCTCTTCGGCGCTGCCAACCGATGAGAACTCGCCCGTGGCAATCCAGCCCGCAGCAGCAACCAGAACAAGGAACGCGGCAATACGATGAAACTTCGGCATGGAGGTCATGTCTCGATATGTGTTTGAAACGAAATGAGGCGTTGGCGATCCAGAAGGGCCGGCCGGTCTTGATGACGCATGGCGGCGCGGCGCGTGCTTCGCAGGCGCAGTCATACGCAAATCCCGGGCGAAGGTCCAGATGGGCAAGGGGTTGCGGCCCCGCTTGATGCAGGTCAGGACCGCCCGGCTTGACTTTCGCAGCGGAAGGCCCCATTTGCCCCCTGTCCGATGCCCGTGCCGCGTGAGCACCGAAAGGCCCGGACATGAAGGTTCCCATATTCACGCAGGGGCGCCGCTTGCGGCACGGTCACGGGCATCAGCCCGGGGCGAGGGTCGCAGGCCCTTTGTCGAACGGGACCAACCCATGACCACTTTTGCCGAACTCGGCCTGTCTCCAGCCATTCTGAAAGCGCTGGAAAAGACCACCCTCAAGACGCCCACGCCGATCCAGGCGCAGGCCATTCCCCATATCATGCAGGGCCGCGACCTGATGGGCCTGGCCCAGACCGGCACCGGCAAGACCGCTGCCTTCGGTCTGCCGCTTCTGCACCGTCTGCTGGAACTCGGCCATCCGCCGGGGCCGAAGAACGTCCGCGCCCTGATCCTTGCTCCGACACGCGAACTGATCGCCCAGATCAAGGACAACTTCGAGGTCTTCACCAAGGGCACCGCCGTCAAGGTGACGATGGTTGTCGGCGGCGCCTCGCTTTTCAAGCAGGCTCAAGCGCTGTCCAAGGGCACCGACGTGCTGGTCGCCACCCCCGGCCGCCTGATCGACCTTCTGGAACGCGGCGATGTCAGCCTTGAGAAATGCGCCTACCTCGTGCTGGACGAAGCCGACCACATGCTTGACATGGGCTTCATCCATTCCCTGCGGAAGATCGCCAAGCACATCCCGCTGAAGCGCCAGACGCTGCTGTTTTCGGCCACCATGCCGAAGGACATCTCGGAAATCGCTGACACCTACCTGCGCGACCCGATCAAGGTGCAGGTCGCCCCTCCCGGCAAGCCGATCGAGCGGATCGTGCAGGGCGTTCACTACATCCCGAACGGCGACAAGGCGCGCCTTCTGGAGGAATACCTCAAGAAGCACCCGGGCGAACAGGCGCTGGTGTTCGGGCGCACCAAGCACGGGTCGGAAAAGCTGTGCAAGCTTCTGGCGACCTGGGGCTTCAAGGTGGGTTCCATTCACGGCAACAAAAGCCAGAACCAGCGTGACCGCACCTTGACCGAATTCCGGACGGGCGAGCTGGACGTGCTGGTCGCGACCGACGTGGCTGCGCGCGGGATCGACATCCCGACGGTGCGCCACGTCTACAACTTCGACATGCCGAACGTGCCGGAAAACTACGTCCACCGCATCGGCCGCACCGCGCGCGCCGGGGCGGAAGGCACCGCCGTTGCCTTCTGCGCACCTGCCGAGATGGGCGAATTGCAGGCGGTCGAGAAGCTCTTGAAAAAGCCGATCCCGGTTCTGGGTGGCGCGCCGTGGTCGGCGGACATGGTGGCAGCGGCTCCGAAGCCCGGCCAGAATCGCGGGCAGCGGCCGCAACGTCAGGGCGGGCAGAAGCCGGGGGCAAAGCCGCCGGCGCCGGGCCAGCGTCCGGCCGGACAAAAACCGCGTCAGGGCGGACCGAAGCCGCAGGGCGGCAGCTTTGCGCCGCGCCGGGCCGACGGCGCCGGGGCAAAACGCCGGCCCGGCTGACCGGGGGACGTTCGCGTTAACCCTTCTGTAAGTTGGCGGTGCCATAAAGCGGCACCGGCCCTTGCCGGTGTGGTGACGAGTATGCCGGTGCCGTTTCGACCGGCTGGTGGCAGGGGTCCGCTGCGCGGGTTTGGTCATGCCGAACCCCGGATTGCGGCGGACCCGGCCTTCGGCTTGCGGCCGGCCCCTTCGATCGGCTAGGTGATGGTGCCATGGCCAAGCTGTATTTTCACTACTCGACCATGAACGCGGGGAAATCGACCTCGCTTTTGCAGGCGTCGCACAACTACCGCGAAAGCGGCATGGCAACCTATCTTGTCACCGCGCAGTTCGACAACCGCGCGGGCCAGGGCCGGATCGCCAGCCGGATCGGCATTGGTGAACCCGCCGATACCTTCGCCCCCGGCGAAGACCTTTTCGCCAAGCTGAAAGCGCGCTTTGCGGCAGGCCCGGTCGCCTGCGTCTTCATCGACGAGGCGCAGTTCCTGACCAAGCCGCAAGTCTGGCAACTTGCCTGCGCGGTTGACGATCTTGGCGTGCCGGTGATGTGCTACGGCCTTCGCGTCGATTTCCGTGGCGAGCTTTTCCCCGGGTCCGCTGCCCTCCTCGCCTGGGCTGACGAAATGCGCGAGGTCCGCACGATCTGCCATTGCGGCAAGAAGGCCACCATGGTCGTCCGCAAGGGCCCCGACGGCCGCGCGCTGCGCGACGGACAGCAGGTGGTGATCGGCGGGAACGAGACCTACGTCAGCCTCTGCCGCCGTCACTGGCGCGCGGCGGTCGGCGACGGCTCGGGCGGGGGCTCGGGTGGGGGCTCGGGTGGGGGCTTGGGTGGGGGCTTGGGCGAGGGCTTGGGCGACAGCTTGGGCGAGGGGGCAGCGGACTGACGCGCGATCAGCACGCCCGCAAGGGCTATCAGCACCATGCCCGCGACCGAAAGCCCGGTCAGCGTCTCGCCCCAGAGCAGAAAGCCCCAGGCGGCCGAAGCGGGCAGGATGACATACTCGAACACCGCCACCTTGGACACGTCGGCGATCTGGTAAGCCTTTACCACCAGCCCGATCCCCAGCAGCGACCCGGCGGCCTGCACGAAGGTCCACCACAGGAAGCTGCCGGACGGCCAGACCGCGCCACGTTGGATGAACCCCGCGGCGCCATCAGGAACCGGGATCGGGAACGCCCAAAGGACGGCCAGACCCAGAAGCCCCATCACCCCCAGCATGCCGAAGAACCCGGCGACCACCGTTTCGGCGCTTTCGCCGTCGCACCAGGCGCGGGTAGCGATATTGCCCAGCGCATAAAACGCGCCCGCAATGACCGGCAAAAGTGCGGCCAGGCTGGCTCCGGTCAGCGCATCGGGGCCCAGAACCAGCACGACACCCACGAAGCCCACCGCCACGGCCAGAATCTGCAGGCCGTGGATGGCCTGCCCGTAAGCGACACGCTGGATCAAGAGGACAAAGATCGGCGCGGTGAAAAGCCCCGCCGCAACCTGCGCCACCGGCAGGAAGGCCAGCGCGCCGAAGTAGATCAGCATCGCCAGCCCGTGGATCGCGGACCGGGCAAGCACCGGCCCCGGCCGCCGCGGCCAAAGGCGCAGGCGCAGCGGCACGGCCACCAGCGCCAGGATGGCAAAGGCCATGGCGGTCCGCGTCGCATGGAACTGCCAAAGCCCGGCCTCGGCCGCGATCACCCGCACGAAATTGTCGGTGAAGGCGATGACGCAGGCATAGATCAGGACTGCGCCAAGCGCCGCCATCGTCCGGTTCGGGGAAGCACTCATGTCCGTCGTCCCACCTTTCCTGTGCCTGTCATGCCCGCCCTGCCGGCCCGTTTCCCGCCTGAACGCGACGCCCCGTCGGTGATTGTGGCCGCCGCGTGCAGAGGCTAAGGTTACGCAAAACAGGCAGAAACCCACGGGCCCGATGACGGCACTGAAGAAGTATCAGCGGCTGGAATGCTCGGGCCTCTGGCGCGAAACGCCGCAGGACCAGCGCCGCGAAGTGCTGGTGCGCTTTGGCGAAGCAACGCTGATCCTGTCCGATCCCAAAAGCGGCGAGGCGGTCAGCCATTGGTCGCTTCCGGCGGTCGAACGGATCAACAAGGGGTTCGAGCCGCCGGTCTTTGCGCCGGGTGCCGAAGCCGCCGAAAGCCTTGAACTGGACGACCCCGACATGATCGCGGCGCTTGATGCCGTGCGGGCCGCGGTCAAGGCCGCAACCGCGCGGCCCGGCCGGCTGCGCGGCCTGATCCTTGGCGGGACAGCGCTTGCCGTGGTGGCACTGGCTGTTCTGTGGGTTCCGGGCGCGCTTGTCACCCACACCGCCTCGGTGGTGCCGGCCGCCCAGCGCGCCGAGATCGGGCAGCGCGTCCTTGACGATCTGGCACGGGTCACCGGAGCGCCCTGCGACAACCAGCTGGGCCTTCAGGCCCTCGCCGGCCTTGCCGACCGGGTCTTTGGCCCGGTCGACACGCCGATCCTTTACGTCATGCCCGAAGGGGTGGACCAGCCGCTTCACCTTCCCGGCGACGTGATCATCCTGCCGCGCCGGCTGATCGAGCAGTCGAACGGCCCCGAGGCGCTGGCCGGTGCCGCCCTGGTCGAACGGCTGCGCGCCCGCACCGCCGACCCGATCGTGCCGCTTTTGGACCACGCCGGCTTGCGCGCCACCTTCCGGCTTCTGACCACGGCCGAGCTTTCGGATGCCGCGATCGCCGGCTACGGCGAAGCCGCGCTGCGTGCCGCACCCGCGCGCCTTGCGGACACAGGCCTGATCGAGGCCTTCACCGCGGCGCAGATCCCGGCCACGCCCTACGCGGTCGCGGTCGATCCCGATGGGCTCGTCTCTGGCGGGCTGGTGTCGGGTGATCCGTACAAGGGCCTGGCGCCCTCGCCGCTGATTGCGGACGAAGACTGGGTGGCGATGCAGGGCATCTGCAACGGATAGGACCGGGAACGGTCCGGGACGCGGCCTTGCCTCAGGGGGGCGACGCAGTTCCGTCGGCCGGGAATGTCGCCGATGCGCCCTCTTCGACCACCTGAACCCGCTTGCCCGAGGGCGGATTTCCGCACAACGGCACACCGTCCCGCGTGACGCGCGGGATCCAGGTTTCGTCTCCCGGCTGACCCGCCCGCATGAACAGACAGCCCTTGCTGTCGACATATTGCTGGCCGGCGTAGTCCGGTGGCGGCACCTCTGCCGGAAGGGACAGCTCGGCCCGCGTAGGCGCGGTCATCGCGATCCCTGCAAGGACGGACCAAAGCAGCCAGCGGGGGATCACAAACCCGGTCGCCATGTCACTTGGTGCCGAACATGCGGTCCCCGGCATCGCCAAGGCCCGGCACGATATAGCCGTGATCGTTCAGGTGGCTGTCCACCGCCGCTGTCACGATCGGCACGTCGGGATGCGCCTCGCGCATCCGCGCGATCCCCTCGGGGGCCGCCAGCAGACACAGAAAGCGGATCTGCCGCGCGCCCGCCTGCTTCAGCAACGACACCGCCGCGGCACTGGAGTTTCCGGTCGCCAGCATCGGATCGACGACAATGGCGATGCGGTCCTCCATATGATCGGGCAGCTTGCAGTAGTATTGCACCGGCTGCAGCGTCTCGGGGTCGCGGTACAGGCCGACGAACCCCACGCGCGCCGCCGGAACCAGCTCCAGAATGCCGTCCAGCAGCCCGTTGCCCGCCCGCAGGATGCTGACCAGCGCCAGCTTCCTGCCTTCGATCGCCGGGGCGTCCATCGCTTCCAGCGGAGTCTCGATCCGCTTTGTCGTCATCGGCAGTTCCCGCGTGACCTCGTAGGCCAGCAGCAGGCTGATCTCGCGCAGAAGCTTGCGGAAACTGGCGGTCGAGGTGTCCTTTTCCCGCATCAGCGTCAGCTTGTGCTGAACCAGGGGGTGCGCGACGACGGTCAGGTGATCCAGCATTCCTCAGGCCTCCAGAAGCTTCGCGATCCGTGACTTGGTATCGGCGTCGCAAAAGGCCGCGTCAAGCGACTGGCTGGCGATCCGCCGGAATTGTCCGTCGTCCCAATCGAAGGCACGGTGCAGCTCTTGGTATTCGCGCGCCATCGTGGTGTGAAAGAACGGCGGATCGTCGGTCGAGATCGTGACCCGCACCCCGCGCCGGTCCAGTTCGGCAATCGGATGATCACGGAAGGTCGGGTAGATGCCCAGCGCCACGTTCGATCCCGGACAGACCTCCAGCACCACGCCCTTTTCCGCCAGCTCGTCCACCAGCGCCAGGTCCTCGATCGCCCGCACGCCATGGCCGATCCTCTCGACCTCAAGCTCGCTCAGCGCCGCGCGCACCGAGGCCGGGCCGGACCATTCGCCGGCATGGGCGGTCAGGCGCAGCCCCGCCTCGCGCGCAAGATCGAAGGACCAGCGGAAATCCTTCGGCCGGCCGACCAACTCGTCCCCCGCGATGCCGAAGCCAACCACCCAGTCGCCCGCGGTTTCCGCCGCGCAGCGCGCCACCGCCTTGGCCGCCTCCGGTCCGAAGTGCCGGATGCAGGTGACAATTCCGCGCGCGGTGATGCCAAGGTCACGCTCGGCCTTTGCGGACGCCTCGCGCATCGCATGCAGGTATTCGCGCCAGACCCCAAGGTCGCGGCCGCCGCAGAAGTCGGGCGAAACCGACAGTTCAGAGTAGACCACCCCGCTTTCCGCCTGGGCTTCCAGCACCGTCAGCACCAGCCGGTAATAGTCCTCGGGGGTTTGCAGCGCCGTGCAGGCCGTGTGATAGACATCAAGGAAATGCCAGAAATCGCGGTAGGAATAATTGCCCTCCGCGTCGAAGATCCCAGCGATATCAAGGTGCTTTTCCTTCGCCAGCCCAGCGATGAACTTGGGCGGGGCGGCCCCTTCAAGATGCAGGTGCAGCTCGACCTTCGGGAATTCAATCAAAGAATGCTCCTGCCATTTCCGGTTTCTGTCCGCTATCGGAATATGGCGTTGATCACGCCATGGTTTCAATAGACCGGGGGCGAAAAAGGGGGCGCATTTCCGTAGGGGAAGGTCAAAGAAAACCCTGCCCTGGCCCCTGCGAGGCAATCCCCAGATGCGCCGCGACGCTGGCGGCCACATCGACGAACGCGCACAGTCCGATCGGGCGCAGGCCCCGGCCCCAGCCCACCACCGGCACCCGCTCGCGGGTGTGATCGGTGCCGCGCCAGGTCGGGTCATTGCCGTGGTCTGCGGTGAAGATCGCCAGATCGTCCTCCCGCAAGCCGGCCAGAAAGCGCGGCAGGCTTGCGTCGAACCCCTCCAGCGCGCGGGCATAGCCCGACACGTCACGCGGATGGCCGTACAGACTGTCAAACTCGACAAAGTTCGCAAAGGTCAAGGAACCGGGTTCCGCTTCGGCACCAAGCCGGGTCAGATGTTCGAAAAGGTCGGCATCGGACTTGCCCTTGTGCAGCGTCCCGATCCCCCGCATCGAAAAGATGTCGCCGATCTTGCCGATGGCATGGGTCGCCCGCCCCGCACCTTGCACCCAGTCCAGTAGCGTCGGCGCCGGAGGAGCGATGGCATAGTCATGCCGGTTCGGGCTGCGCCTGAAATCCGCGCAGGTACCGGTGAACGGCCGCGCGATCACCCGGCCGATCTTGCGGGCATGCAGCATCGGCGCCAGATCGGCGCACAGCTTCAACAGACGCTCCAGCCCGAACGCGCCTTCGTGCGCGGCGATCTGGAACACACTGTCGGCCGAGGTGTAGCAGATCGGCCAACCGGTCCGCAGGTGTTCCTCGCAATGTTCGGCGATGATCGGCACGCCCGAGGCATGGCAATTGCCAAGGATGCCGTCCGTTCCGGCAAGGCGGCAGACCTCGGCCACCAGGTCGTCTGGGAAGGCCGGGACCGTTTGCGGAAAGTAGGTCCAGTCCCAGGGCACCGGCACCCCTGCCAGCTCCCAATGGCCCGAGGGCGTGTCCTTGCCGCGCGACACCTCGGTCGCGGCCCCCCACAGACCCTGCGGACTGGCCTCCAGCCCCGGCACATCTGCCCCCGAGGCCAGCCGGATCGCCGCCCCCAGACCCAGCCGGTCCAGCACCGGCATCCGCAACGGGCCCGACCGCCCGGCTTCGGCACGGCCATCGGCGCAGGCCTGGGCGATATGGGCCAGAGTGTTGGCGCCCTCGTCACCAAAGGCCGCGGCATCCGGCGCGCCGCCGCAGCCAACCGAATCGAGAACGATCAGAAAGGCGCGGGCCATGTCAGGCGATCCTCTTGCGGATCAGGGGCGGTTCCTCGGGCGGGTTTGGCCCGATGGCATAGGCCGCCTGCACCGCCCGTGCCGCGGCTTCGGCCGCCGCCTCGGTCGCGGCATGGACCATCGCGATCGGCACCCCGGCCCCGGTCTCCTCGCCGATCCCGGCAAGGTCCGACAGGCCGACCGACGGGTTGACCCGGTCGGCCTCGCGCAGGCGTCCGCCGCCCAGATGCACCACCGCATGGCCCAGCGCCTCGCCGTCGATGGCGGTGACATAGCCATCGCCAAGCGCCGGAACCTCGATCATCACCGGGGCCGACGGCAGCCTGTCCGGCCAGCGTTCCACGAAGTCGGACGGCCCGCCCTGGGCCGCGACCATGCGCCCGAAGATTTCGGCCGCGGCACCCGATTGCAGCGCCGCACTGATGCGTCCAGCCCCATCTTCCGGGTCGGCGGCAAGCCCCGCCAGCGCCAGCGCCTCGCCGCCGAGCGCCGTCGTCACGTCCCAAAGCGCGGTGTTGACCGAGGTTCCGGTCAGCGTTTCCATCACTTCGATCACCTCCAGCGCGTTGCCCGCCGCCGTGGCCAAAGGCTGCGACATGTCGGTGATCAGCGCCGATGTCATGCAACCGGCCCCCTGCGCCGTCGCCACCAGCGCCCGCGCCAATGCCTCGGCCCGCTCGGGCGTCTTCATGAACGCGCCCGACCCGCATTTGACATCCAGCACCAAAGCCTCAAGCCCCGCCGCCAGCTTTTTCGACAGGATCGACGCGGTGATCAGGTCGATGCTTTCCACCGTCCCCGACACGTCGCGGATCGCGTATAGCCGGCGGTCAGCGGGCGCAAGGTCGGCGCTTGCCGCCACGATCGCGCATTTGACCGCGGCCATCTGCTTGCGCAGCGCCTCCTCC
Source organism: Rhodobacterales bacterium (assembly GCA_031441285.1). GTDB lineage: Bacteria > Pseudomonadota > Alphaproteobacteria > Rhodobacterales > Rhodobacteraceae > Tabrizicola. The sequence goes on along the minus strand of JANOER010000143.1, from coordinate 3,904 downwards.
GTCAGGCCGGTGCGAAAACCGGGGATCGCCTCCAGCTTGTCCAGCGTGCCCCCGGTATGGCCCAGCCCCCGGCCCGAGATCATCGGGACATAAGCCCCGCAAGCCGCCAGCGCCGGGGCCAGCAGCAGCGACACGCAGTCGCCGATCCCGCCGGTCGAATGCTTGTCGACCACCGGGCCGGGCAGATCCCAGGCCAGCACCCGGCCCGAATCGCGCATGCCCCGCATCAGGGCAACGCGGCCCTCGTCGGACAGACCTTTCAAGAGCACCGCCATCGCGAAGGCCCCGGCCTGCGCGTCGGTCACCGCCCCCGACGCAAGCCCGGCGGCAAACCAGCGCAGGTCATCGGTCGAAGGCTGCCCACCGTCGCGGATGGCTGCGATGATCGCGCGCGCGTCGGTCACGCCCGGTCCATGTGCGCGGCGGTGAAGACGCCGGGCAACAGGTCCGCCATCGTCATCACTTTCGACTTGCCGTCCGTGGTGCACAGCGTCACCTGCACCTCCTGCCCGGCGAACTCGGCGATCTTCTGGCGGCACCCGCCGCAGGGCGGCACCGGGTCGGGGCTGTCGGCAATCACCAAAATCTCGGCAATCGCCGTATCCCCGGCAGCGATCATCGCCGCGATGGCCCCGGCCTCGGCGCAGGTGCCTTCTGGATAGGCCACGTTCTCGACGTTGCAGCCGACATGCACGGCACCGCTGGACGACCGCAGCGCCGCCCCGACCTTGAACCGCGAATAGGGCGCGTAGGCCCGCTCCCGAACCGCCGTCGCCGCCGCCAGAAGCGTCATTGCGCGTCCTCCTTTTGACCGTTTGGTCAGAGTGTGGTCCGGACCCGCGCTTTCCGCAAGCCGGTCAAAGCAGCCGGGTCGGCGGATTTCCCGGCAGCGTCACCTCCAGCAGTTCAAGATCGGGCGTCGCATCGCCGTAGCGCGTCGCCATGCCCGGAGGGATCACGAACGCATCGCCCGGCTCCAGCCGGAACGGAGCCTTGCCTTCGCCTTCCAGCGTCATCCCGCCGGTCATCACGAAGGTAAAGAGAATATCCCCGTCATGCGCCGTCCATTGGGCCGCCTCGCCCGTCGGGCGCGCGACGATGACCGAAGCGACGCCCCTGGTGGCCGCATGGACCGACGTATCCCGCGCCTCGAAGCCGGGAAGGCGGAACGGGTGGAACTGGCCTTCCTTCCCGATGTCATGCACGAACTTCTGCCCGTCCCACTCCCGTTCGGGGCGGTAGTGCGGGGTGGGCAGGGTCATCTCGTGATCGATCTCGGTGACATGGTCGGCCGGCACGCCGATCTCGACCACCTGCACGCCTTCGGACTGCAACACCTTGTGCCGGATGCCGGGCGGCTGGATGAAACAGTCGCCGGCATGGATGCGCCGGATGCCGCCCTGATCCTCGTAAAGCACATCGACCCAGCCCGCGACGCAGAAGATCAGCTGAAAGCCGACCTTGTGGAAATGCACCATGTCCGGCACCGGCCCGTCCGGCACCCGGATGTGGCTGGCGATCATCGCGCCGCCCAGGCGGCTGGGGATCAGGTCGCGATACTCCATCCCTGCCCGCCCGATCACCCAGGGCGCCTGGTCGGCAAGGCGGCGCACGACAAAGGCGTGTTCAGTCGCAGGCGTCACCACCGGCGGGTTCAACTCGTCGATCTCGACCCGCGTGCCGTTCGGGGCGATCAGCACGCGCTGGCCACCGGCAAAGCTGTCGGGGTCGTCGGTCAGGATCCGCAGCGTGCCGGGCGCTTCGGGGGCGCCCTTCTCGATCCGAAGCCGCAGGCCATGGCCGGACAGCACCGCCACTTCCGGATTGTCGGCGGGGTAGATCGTGTCCAGCCGCAGTCCCAGCGTCCTGGTGTAGAACGGCAGATCGTCCCGCAGCTCTTTCGTCGGCAGCCGGACTTCGGCGCGTGTTTCTGTGCGGCTCGTTTCCGTCATGGCATTCCCCGTGCTATGGCGGCATGGTGATCGGCGGCCCGGCGATTTGCAAGCTGGGGCAGAAGGCGTTTCAAGCGCAGCAGCATTGGCAGGGTGCGAAAACCGGTTTAACGTTAAACCAGTTTTCACGGGAGGGCTGGATGGACGAGGCAAGGAACGACAACGCACGGCAGGCAGCCCTGGATTACCACGAGTTTCCGAAACCCGGTAAGCTGGAAATCCGCGCGACCAAGCCTCTGGCCAATGGCCGCGACCTTGCCCGCGCCTACAGCCCCGGCGTCGCCGAAGCCTGCCTTGAGATCAAGGCCGACCCCGCCAATGCCAGCCGCTATACCAGCCGGGGCAACCTTGTCGCGGTCATCTCGAACGGGACTGCGGTTCTGGGTCTGGGCAATATCGGCGCGCTGGCCTCGAAGCCGGTGATGGAAGGCAAGGCCGTCCTGTTCAAGAAGTTCGCCAACATCGACTGCTTCGACATCGAGGTGAACGAGCCCGACCCCGAGAAACTTGCCGCGATCGTCTGCGCGCTGGAACCCACCTTCGGCGCGATCAACCTTGAAGACATCAAGGCCCCGGACTGCTTCATCGTCGAACAGCTTTGCCGCGAGCGGATGAAGATTCCGGTGTTCCATGACGACCAGCACGGCACCGCGATCGTGGTGGGGGCTGCGGCCACGAACGCGATGATCGTCGCGGGCAAGCGGTTTGCCGACATCAAGGTCGTCTCGACCGGCGGCGGGGCGGCGGGGATCGCCTGCCTCGAGATGCTGGTCAAGCTTGGCGTGCAGCGCCAACACGTCTGGCTCTGTGACCTTGAGGGCCTTGTCTACAAGGGCCGCACGGCGCAGATGACGCCGCAGAAAGAGAACTTCGCCCAAGGCACCACCCCGGCCACTCTGGCTGACGTGATCACCGGGGCCGACCTCTTTCTCGGCCTCTCCGGTCCCGGCGTGCTGACCCCGGCGATGGTGCAGGCGATGGCACCGAACCCGATCGTGTTCGCCCTGGCCAACCCCACGCCCGAGATCCTGCCCGACGAGGTGCGCAAGGTCGCCCCGACCGCGATCATCGCCACCGGGCGCAGCGATTTTCCCAATCAGGTCAACAACGTCCTGTGTTTCCCCTTCATCTTCCGGGGTGCGCTTGACGTGGGCGCGACCACGATCAACGACGAAATGGAAATCGCCTGCATCGAAGGCATCGCCGCCCTGGCCCGCGCCACCACCAGCGCCGAGGCCGCCGCCGCCTACCGGGGCGAAACCCTGTCGTTCGGGCCGGACTACCTGATCCCGAAGCCCTTCGATCCCCGGCTGATCGGCGTCGTCGCCAGCGCCGTCGCCCGCGCCGCCATGGAAACCGGCGTCGCTGCCCGCCCGATCGCTGACCTTGACGCCTACAAGCGCAATCTCGACGGGTCGGTGTTCAAGTCCGCCCTGATCATGCGCCCGGTTTTCGAGGCCTCCAAACTCGCCGCCCGCCGGATCGTCTTCGCCGAGGGCGAAGAAGAACGCGTGCTGCGCACCGCCAACGCGATGCTGGAGGAAACCAACGACCTTCCGATCCTGATCGGCCGCCCCGAGGTGGTCGAGGCGCGCTGCGAACGCGCCGGCCTCCCGATCCGCCCCGGCCGCGATTTCCATCTGGTGAACCCGGAAAACGACCATCGCTACCGCGACTACTGGGGCACCTACCACGACCTCATGGCCCGGAACGGCGTCACCCCCGACATCGCGCGCGCCGTGATGCGCACCAACAGCACGGCGATCGCCGCGATCATGGTGCACCGCCAGGAAGCCGACAGCATGATCTGCGGCACCTTCGGGCAGTATCTGTGGCATCTGGGCTATGTGCGGCAGCTTCTGGCGCGCGGCGGTCATGTGCCGGTGGGCGCGCTCAGCCTGATGCTGCTGGAAGACGGGCCGCTGTTCATCGCCGATACACATATTCACCCC
>JANOER010000142.1:0-16467 GCA_031441285.1 Rhodobacterales bacterium | reverse complement strand
CACCAAGCCAGCCCTTTTCCAGGATCGCCACATTGGTGATACCGAAATTCTTGCCAAGGTAGTAGGCGGTGGCAAGGCCATGCCCCCCGGCGCCCACGATGATCACGTCGTATGCGGCTTTCGGTTCGGGCGAGGCCCAGGCGCGGTCCCAGCCCATGTGGTTGCGCATGGCCTCACGGGCGATGGCAAAGACCGAATAGCGCGTCATCGGGGGCCTCGTGTCAGTACGGCCGGACCGAAGCGGCCGGCATTCCTCTCTTGGGTCGGAAACGGGTTATAGCCGCACCTGACTGCGGCACAATCCGGCAAAATGCGACATTGGCCACTTGTCGCCGCAGGCTGCGGGCGTTGCGCGGCCAGGATGGCGGGTTGCGGCTGAATGCCCCTTTCGGCACCGGCCCGAAACCACTATGTCGCGGGCATGCCGGGGTCGGAACGAAACGGGCAACGCGCGGTGGAAACGGGCCGATGAACGAAGGGCTTTTCTGGGCTGTGGCACTGGTGATCGCCGCTTTGGCGGGCGCGATCCTGTTCGCGGCCATGCGCCGGGATCCGGGTGTTGCGGCGGGCGGCCCTGATCTTGCGGTCTACAAGGACCAGCTGGCCGAGATTGCCCGCGACCTTGCGCGCGGCACGATCGGGCCCGAGGACGCCGAGCGGCTGCGCGCCGAGATTGGCCGCAGGGTGCTGGAGGCTGACCGCAAGGCGGCCGGTGATCCCATTCCGGCAGGGGACAATCGCAGCATCCGGCTGGTGGCGGCGCTGGTGGTGGCGGCGACGATCCCGGCGGCCGGGGCGGCCTATTGGCGGCTGGGCGCTCCGGGCTATCCGGACATGCCGCTTGGCCCCCGGATCGCGACGCTGGACGCAGGGATCGCCGCGCGGCCAACCCAGACCGAGGAGCTGGCGCGCCTTGGCCTGATGCGGGACACCGGCACGGACGCGGCGGCTTTGGCCGCAGCGGCGGCGCTGGCCGAGGCCGAGGCGCTGCGGACGGCGTTCCGGGCGCGCTTTCAGGCGGGGGAAAGTCTGGCGGCTGTGCGGCTGCAGGAACGGCTGATCGCGCTTGCGGGCACGCAGTCCACGGCGGCGGACCACGCCAATCTGGCGCTGGCGCTGGTGGCCGAGGCGCGCGGCTATGTCTCGCCCGAGGCCGAGGCCCAGCTGCGCGAGGCCCTTGCGCGCGACATGTCGAACGAAGTGGCGCGCTACCTTGTCGGCGAGATGTTCCTGCAAGGCGGGCGTTTCGATCAGGCCTTCCGCTTCTGGCGCCCGCTGGTCGAGGATGGCAATCCCGAAGCCCCCTGGGTCGCCTCGATCCGCGACCGGATCGGGACGGTGGCCGAGCTTGCCGGCATCCGCTATGCGCTGCCCGATGCCACCGGACCAACCGCCGGCGAGGTGGCCGCGGCGGCGGAAATGTCGCCCGAGGACCGGCAGGCGATGATCGAGGGCATGGTCGCGCAATTGTCCGAAAGGCTGGCCACCGACGGCGGGTCGGTCGAGGACTGGGAGCGGCTGATCCGGTCGCTGGCGGTGCTGGAGCGTCTGCCGCAGGCGCAAACCATCTATGACGAGGCGAAAGCGAAGTTCGAGGCCCGCCCGGCGGAACTGTCGTTCCTGCGGATGGCGGCGGTGGAAAGCGGGCTGAACCCATGATCTGCCAGACGATCGAAGAGCTTGCCGCCGCCTTGCCTGCGAACCGGGCCATCGCGGGGCTGGACCTTGGGACCGTGACGATCGGGGTTGCGATCTCGGACCTGCGGCGCATTGTGGCGACGCCGATCCAGGTGATCCGGCGCGAGAAGTTCACGCTGGATGCACCCCGGCTTTTGGAGCTGCTGGCGGCGCGAGGGGCTGCGGGCATCGTGCTGGGCCTGCCCCTGAACATGGACGGATCCTCCGGCCCAAGGGTGCAGGCGACCCAGGCCTTTGCCCGCAATCTGGAAAAGCTGACGGCCCTTCCAATTGGCTTCTGGGACGAGCGCCTGTCCACGGTTGCGGCAGAAAGGGCACTGATTGAGGCGGATACGTCACGAAAGCGTCGGAAAGAGGTGATCGATCAGGTGGCGGCAGGATATATCCTGCAAGGCGCGCTGGACCGGCTGGCGCATCTTGCCAAAAGCTGAAGACGAGGATGAACGGGTGAAGGACGAGGTTTGGCACCGCGACGAGATCGCCTCGCCTTGCGTGAAGCTGTGCGTCGTTCACCCCGAGGCACGGATCTGCGTCGGCTGCCTGCGGTCGATCGACGAGATCACCCAGTGGTCGCGGATGACGCATGAAGCGCGGGACGCGGTGATGGCAGAACTGCCCGCGCGCGCGCCGACGCTGGCCAAGCGGCGCGGCGGACGGATGGGCCGGCTGGAGCGCTGAGCCTGTCGCACCGGCCCCGGGGCTTTCGTCCTCCCCCATGCCCCCGGTAACCTGAGCCGGTGACACACCCATCGCCACGGCCATGGATATTTGAGCAAAGATGAACTCAGGGGGCGGTCAGCCAGTCCTGGACCGATGCCAGCTGCGGGCGCAGATAGGCGATCATCCGGCCTTCGGGCGGCGCCTTGTCGTCCTGCCGCCAGGCTGCGACCCCGTGCAGGGCAAGGCGGTGGAGGAGCGTGGCTTCTCCGGGCCGGGCGGCAAGTTCGATCCGACGGCAGGTGGCAAAGATCGTCCGGCGTGCGGTCTGGTAGGCGTCCGTGATGTCGATGTCGCCCCAGATTTCCGGCGGGTGGGGCGCCAGCGCGTCCAGAAGCGCCGCGCGGAGAACCTCGTGGCTGCCCTCCCACACCGTCAGCGGTGCCGCGGTCGTGTCGTTCAGGGGCAGGCCGAGGATCCAGGCATGGGGCTCCCTGACCATCCGGCGATTCAGGGGGCCGATCGGCAAGAGGCCGTCAAGGTGGGCGGCATCCCGGTCGCGGCGGTAGGCGAAGGCGGCGGAGGTTTCCTCGGGTGAGGGTTGCGGATAGCCGGGGCGGATCACCGAAAGCTGGGCGGGGTGCAGGGGTTCGGGGGTCAGCGGAAACGCGCGCCAGGGAAAGGGCGTGCCGTTGATTGCGCCGTCGGCTGCGTTCGGCAAGGCATCAACGCCCACAAACCAGGTGCCGCCGCAACGCCAGGGGTCCGGACTGCTGGCAAGGGTCGCAAGGGCAGCTTCGCGCGTGGCATCGGCCCAGGCGCGGATGGCCGGATCGGGGCCAAGCGTCTGCCAGCCGCTGCCTACCACCCCAGAACCTTGCGCAGCATGTTCAGCGCAACCAGCGTGAGGAACACCGCGAAGGCGCGTTTCAGCGGCTTGGGGTTCATCGCATGGGCCAGCCGCACCCCAAGCGGCGTGGTCAGAAGCGTGGTGCCGATGACGACAAGAAACGCCGGCAGGTTGACCGCGCCGATCGTCCAGGGTGGTGCTGCGGCGACTGGCAGGACCAGGAAGCCCAGAACCGACGGCACTGCGATCAGCACGCCGAAGCCCGAGGCGGTGGCGACCGCGCGGTGGATCGGCATGTCGTACAGCGTCATCAGGGGCACGCCGAACGTGCCGCCGCCGATGCCCATCATCGCCGAAAAGAACCCCACGCCCCCGGCAAGCGCGCTGCGGACCGGTTGCCCCGGCATCGCGGACCCAAGCCGCCAGTCGTCGCGCCCGAAGGCCATCCAGAGCCCGGCAAGCCCGGCAAGCACTCCGAACACCGCCTGCAGCGCAACGGATGGCACGCGCGAGGCGACGAAGGTGCCAATCGCCGCGGCGATCACGAGGGCCGGGCCCCAGCTTTTCAACACCGACCAGTCGACCGCGCCCTTGCGGTTGTGGGCGGACACCGACCGCAGCGAGGTGACGACGATGGTGGCCATCGAGGTTGCGACACAGATCTGCATCAGCTGGACGCCGCCGTAGCCAAGGTGTCCGAAGGCGTAAAAGAAGGCCGGGACCAGGACAATCCCGCCGCCGACCCCGAGAAGCCCGCCGATCACTCCGGCAAAGCCGCCGATCACCAGAAGGAGGGCCAGCATGGGCAGAAGTTCGGCGAGATCGGGCATCCTTCATTTCCTTGTCATGTCAATCCGCGCAAACTAGCGGCTGGCCTGTGCGGCTGCCAGTGGCGATCTTCCCTTTCCCTTGGCGGCAATCAGGCGTAGCAAAGTTGCCTTCAACCTGATTTTATTCAGAAAGGCCTCCCCATGGCCCGCACGCTTTCGCTGACCGCATATTCCGTCATCCTTGGGCTGGTGGCCGCTGTCGGCCCTTTTGCCATCGACATGTATCTGCCGGCCATGCCGGACATCGGGACCGACCTTGGCGCCTCGATGCAACAGGTGCAGTGGACGATCGTCGCCTATTTCATCGCCTTCGGGCTGGCGCAGCTGATCTACGGGCCCTGGGCCGATCAGGCCGGCCGCAAGCCGCCGCTGTATACCGGTCTTGCGCTGTTCATCGCCGGCACCGTGGTCTGCGCGCTGGCCCCGACGATCGAGGTTCTGATCCTTGGCCGCGTGGTGCAGGGTCTGGGCGGGGCCGCCAACATGGTCGTGCTGCGCGCCGTGATCCGCGACCTTGCCACCGGGCATTCCGCCACGCGGATGATGTCGACGATCATGATCGTGATCGCGGTCTCGCCCTTGCTGGCCCCGCTGTCGGGATCGGCGCTGCTGGCGTTCGGATCGTGGCGGCTGATCTTCTGGGCGCTGTTGATCGCGGCGGCGTTAAGCTTCTTTCTGATCCACTATGCCTTGCCCGAGACCCTGACGGATGCGAACCGGCAGACCTTCGACGCCCGGACGATGCGCGCGGGGATCGCGTCACTGCTGGCAGACCGCCCGTTCCTGGTGATGACCTTCCTCGCGGGGTTTGCCTTTGCCAGCTTCTTCGTCTTCATCGCCTCGGCCTCTTTCGTCTACACCCGGCAGTTCGGGTTGAGCCCGACGCAGTTCTCGTTTGCCTTCGCGGCCAATGCGGTCGGGTTCTTCGCCGCCTCGCAGTTTTCCAGCCCGATTGCGCAGCGGTTGGGAACCTTGCGGATGATCTCGCTGGCCACGATCGGCTTTGCCACCGCAACCTTTGCCGGCTTCGCATTGGGGCTGGCGGGCCTTGCGACCTTGCCGGTCACCATGGCTGCGCTGTTCGTCGGCAACCTGTTTCTGGGGGTGATCCTGCCCAGCGCGCAGGTGCAGGCGCTGGAGGATCACGGGTCGAACGCCGGGCTAGCCTCGTCCCTGGGTGGCACGATGCAGATGGTGGCGGCGGGAGTGCTGGTCGCGGCGGCGGGGCCGTTCCTTGACGGCACCGTGGTGCCCATGCAAGGCGCGATCGCGGTCTGCGGGGCGCTGGCGCTGGGTCTGTCGCTGATGATCCCGCGTCAGGCAGTCACGGCCTAGCGGAAGGTTTCGCAGGTAAAGCGGTTGGCTGCGGCCGGGCTTTGGGCTGGATCAGATCAGATGACCGCTTCGAACCCGAAGCGGACCTTCCGCGATTGCGCTCGAATTTTTCGCGCAAGATTTCCGTTTGCGAGCCATTCTTGTGTTTATGGACCTGAAATCAAAGCGTAGGCTGAGAGCATAACAAGGGCGGCCATCGCGCCCGTTGCTGCGACAAGATCGACACCGCCGTGCAGCGACCCGTCCCCAATCAGGAGATTGCACAGTGAAACTTGTGTCCGATCATTCCGTTTCTGCAGGCCGCGACCTGCAACTTGTCCTTGATTTCAATCAGACCTACCGGGCCGGCGTCTCCGAACATCAGGTCGTGGCGGACCTCACGTTCGGCAACCCGCATGAGCCGCCGTTGCCCGACCTTGTGCGCGCCCTGCGCACCCACATCGAACCAAAGTCGACGGACTGGTTTGCCTACAAGTTCTCGGAGGAAGAGCCACGCCGGGTCATTGCAGCGGGACTTAGGGCCGAGCTTGGGCTGAACTTCGCGCCGGAAGACATTGCCATGACGCTGGGGGCCTATGGGGCGATTGCCTTGGCGTTTTCGATCCTTCTGGACCCCGGTGACGAATGCATCATTCCGGTGCCGGGCTGGTTCCTCTATGAATCCACCCTGTCGCTGAACCATGCCGTAGCCGTCAAGGTCCCGCTGCGAGACGCGGACTTCGATCTGGATATTGCCGCCATTGGCGCTGCTATTACCGCCCGGACACGACTCGTGATCGTCAATACGCCGCACAACCCGACAGGTGTGATCTACAGCCGCGAGAGGCTGCAGGAGCTTGCGGCCCTGCTGCATCGTAAATCGGCGGAATTCGGGCGCCCGATCTTCATCCTTTCGGACGAGCCTTACCGCCGCATCAGGTTCGACGGCGCCGCGTTCACCAGCCCGGCCGAAGTCTATCCCTGGACCTTGATCGACTACAGTTTCGCCAAGGTGCTGTTGGCCCCCGGCTTGCGGCTGGGCTATCTGGCGATATGCCCGGACATGCCGGCCGACGCCCGCGAAACCCTGCGCACCACCGCCAAGAAGGTGCAGGTGTCCTCTGGTTGGGCCTTTCCGGATGCGATCCTGCAATCTGCGGTCAAGGATCTTGAAACGGTTACTATCGACGTGCCCGCCTACCAGCGGAAACGCGACCGGCTTTATGACGCGATGACGCAGTGGGGCTACGAGATGACGAAGCCCGCCGGCGCATTCTATCTGTGGGGAAAAGCTCCGGGCGGCGATGCGCTGGCCTTTACCGCAGCCTTGGCAGAACGCGGCGTCTATGTGATGCCCGGAACCCTGTTCGAGCGACCAGGCGATTTCAGGATCAGCCTTACCGGCACGCAGGACATGATCGAGGCAAGCCTTCCGGCTTTCGAAGCGCTTGCCGGAACGCGCGCGCCTTAGGGCTTTTGGTCGGGCATCGCGTGTTTCAACCCGAGGCGCCTTCATCCGCACGGCGGATCATCCACCGCTTCCGGTTCTCGAAGCCTGTCCTTGCGGCGATGGTCTTCAGGCCGCGCGGACCTGCAGGCATGCCAGGGCCGCGTCGATGACCTCGAGCCCGGCGCCCGGCCGGTTCGCGTCTTCCGAAAGAACCCGCCGCCATCCGCGCGCTCCGGGCTTGCCGGTGAACAGACCCAGCATGTGGCGGGTGATCTGGTGCAGGCGGCCTTTGGCAGCAAGATGGCCCGCGATGTAGGGGCGCATCGCGTCAATGACAGCAAAGGCGTCGGGGGCGTAGGTGTCGCCCCACAAAGCATCGGCGCCGATCAGGACCGACGCCGGATCTTGATAGGCGGCGCGGCCCAGCATCACCCCGTCCAGCCCCCGGTCAAGCAAGGCCCGGGCCCGATCCAGCGAGGAGATGCCGCCGTTGATGCAGATCGTCAGTTCGGGGAAGTGCAGCTTCATCCGGACCACAAGATCATGGTCAAGCGGCGGAACCTCGCGGTTTTCCTTGGGCGAGAGGCCCTGCAACCAGGCCTTGCGGGCGTGGATGATGACATGGCGGACCCCTGCCCCGGCAAGGGTTTCGATGAAGCGCGGCAGGGTGGCTTCGGGGTCCTGGTCATCCACGCCGATCCGGCATTTGACCGTCACCGGCACGTCGGTTTCGCCAATCATCGCACGGACGCAATCGGCCACCAGCGTCGGGCGTTCCATCAGGACCGCGCCGAAACACCCCGACTGCACCCGGTCGGACGGACACCCGCAGTTGAGGTTGACCTCGTCATAGCCCCAGGGGCGGGAAATCCGGACGGCCTGAGCAAGCTCGCCGGGATCCGAGCCGCCGAGTTGCAGGGCGACGGGATGTTCGGCCGGTGAAAAGTCCAGAAGCCGGGATTTCGGCCCATGGATGATGGCGGGGGCAGTGACCATTTCGGTATAGAGCATCGCCCGTCGCGTCATCAGCCGGTGGAAGAACCGGCAGTGCCGGTCCGTCCAGTCCATCATGGGGGCGATTGACAACCGTGCTGCCCCATGGGCTGCATTCAAGGACATATGGCGCTTTCATCGAGTCCGGTGTTTTGAGCCGGACCCTTCCTGCAAGTGATAGCCGCATTTCCACTCGGGCGCCAGCCAGGGGTGCGGAAAGACCGGTGTTCGTCTGTTGTCGGGGGCACGGCCAAAGCGGGCAGGTCCAAATGGCTTCCGGCCTGACGGGGGCCGGGCTGCAGAGTGAAGTCCTGATCTTCTGACGATCGTCAGGGCGAGAAAAGGGCAGGCGCAAGGGTCACGACAGCGAAAAGCCGGCCAGCCGCGCCTGTTCGCGCAGGAAGGGCAGGCCGACCTCGATCACATCCGCGGCGCGCATTGCCACCGGGCGCCAGACGGCAAGGCCTGCGGCTATTTCGGGGGCGACGAAGACAAAGCTTTCGACGGTCAGCGGGCCGTCAAAACCGATGTCCTTGAGCCCCTTGAAGGTGCCCGCCCAATCGGTTGTCCCCCGCCCCGGCACGCCGCGATTGCTTTCGGACATATGGACATAGCCCAGATGCCGTCCGGCGTCGCGGATGCCTTGCGCCATGCCGGCCTCTTCGATGTTCATGTGGTAGGTGTCCAGATGTACGAAGACATTGTCCGCGCCGGATTGTTCGACAAACCACGCCCCGTCCGCGCCGGTGTTCATCAGGTGCGTCTCGTAGCGATTGCAGGGTTCGATCCCCAGCCGCATGCCCAGCCCCTTGGCAATGGCTGCAACTCGCGCGATCAGGCGGATCAGCGCATCGGTTTCGGCTTGCGTCCGGGGCGCGCCCGACACCTTGCCGATGGTGCCATAGGTCACGCCGGACAGGGCGGGCGCGCCTGCCTCTTTCGCGGCTTTCAGCACGGCCCCCAGAAAGCTGACGGCTGTTTCGGGGTCGTTCACGATATCCATCCTGGCGGGCAGGCCCAGCGAGCAGACGATGTCCATCTTGTTGCGTTCAACCGCGCGACGGGTGCCGATGCTGTCGAAGGTGGCGGGGTCCAGAAGCGGCACTTCGACCAGTGACACACCCTGCGCGCGACAGGGGGCCAGAATGCGGTCGGCATCGCCGGGCGACCAAAGCGGGGTCAGGGCGAGAGTGTGGATGCCAAGCTGAGACATGGTCGCTCTCCTGTGAATGGGCCTATGCGTGGGCGCCGACGATGTAGGATACCACTTCCGCCATATCGGTGTGTCGGCGGTCAAGGTCGGCAATGACAGCCCCGCGCCGCAGCACCACGATGCGCGCGCAGGCCTGGAAGATGTCGTTCAGGCGGTGGGAAATCAGGATCACCCCAATACCTTCCGACGCCATCTGCGCGATCAGATCCAGGACCGATCCGACCTCCTTGACCGCAAGTGCGGCGGTCGGTTCGTCCATGATCACCAGCTTGGGCTGAAAGGTCAGAGCGCGGGCGATGGCGATGGTCTGCTGCTGGCCGCCCGACAACATGCCGACCGGGATGTGGATCGAGGGGATCTTGACGCCAAGGCGGTCGACCATCCTTTGCGCCTCGGCATCGATCCGGGCCTTGTCGACCATGCCGGGGATCAGGCCCCAGAGGCGTTTGGTCGGCTCGCGCCCCAGAAAGATGTTGTTGGCCACATCCTGCTGGGCGGCCAGGGCCAGGTCCTGATAAATCATCTCGATCCCAAGCGCGCGGCGGTCGCCCGGCGATACGTTGGTCACATCCTGCCCGTTCAGCCGCACGGTGCCCTTGTCCACCGGATAGACCCCGGTGATGGCCTTCATCAGGGTGGATTTGCCCGCGCCATTGTCGCCGACCAGCCCCACGACCTCGCCCGCCGCCACATTCAGCGTCACGCCATGCAGCACCTGCACCGCACCGAAGGCCTTCTCGATGCCGGTGATTTCCAGAAGGCTCATAGCTCACGCCCCCGGCTGCGCATCTGGTCCAGCCAGACGGCGGCGACCAGAACCGTGCCGATCGCCATCTGCTGATAGTAGCTTTGCATGTTCATCAGGGTCAGTCCGTTTTGCAGGATGCCCATGACCAGCGCCCCGATCATGGTGCCAAGGATCGACCCGCGTCCGCCAAAGAGGTTGGTCCCGCCGATGATGGCAGCCGTGATCGCCGCCAGCTCGTAGTTCAGCCCTGCGGTCGGATCACCGGTGTTGACGCGGGCGGTAAACACCAGACCGGCCAGCCCGGCCATGAAGCCTGACAGGGCATAGAGCTGGATGCGCAGGCGGCGCACGTCGATGCCGGTGGCGCGGGCCGCGTGTTCGTTGTCCCCCAGGGCCAGCGTGTGGTGGCCAAAGCGCGTATGGGCCAGCACGAAATGCGCGACGGCGGCCGTGATCACCAGAATGTAGACCGGGGTCGGAATGCCGAAGGGACGCCCCTGCCCCAGAAACAGGATCTCGGGCGGCAACCCGTAAATCCCCTGCCCGCTGGAGATGATCAGCGCCAGACCGCGGGCAATTCCCATCATGCCGAGGGTGACGATGAACGCGGGCACCCGTGCCACGGCGACGGTCAGCCCGTTCAAGACCCCGGCGAGGGTTCCGGCAGCCAGACAACCAAGGATCAGGAACGGCCAGGGCAGCCCCAGATACAGCACGAACGCAGCCCCCACGACCGACGACAGGCCCAGTACCGACCCCAGCGACAGGTCAATCCCGGCGGCCGAGATCACGAACGTCGCCCCGATGGCCAGAATGCCCACCGTCGTCGTGGCCAGCAGGATGTTGAAGAAGTTCGAGAATGACAGAAAGACCGGCGAGACAAGGCTCATCAGGACCACCAGCCCGGCCAGCACAATCAGGGATTCCACGCGCACATTGGCGCGCTCGAAGAACGAGGTCAGGGTCATGGGTGAAGGTCCAGATAAGGTCTGGGCGGGCCGAAGGGTTCCGGCCCGCCCGAAAGGTTACTTCACGAATTCAAGCATCGGCTCGGTGCCGGCGTCGATCACTGCCTTGGTCAGCACCATGGTCGGGACCATGACGAACTTTTCGACCGTCTCGCCGGCCTTGACCTTGCCGACCATCTCGACGGCCTGCTTGCCGACGAGGTAGGGCAGTTGGGCGACCGAGGCATCCAGACGGCCTTCGGTGATCGACTTCACGGCATCGGAATTGCCGTCCACGCCGATGACCGTCACCTGATCCTGCTTGCCGGCCGCGAACACGGTTTCCACCGCACCCAAAGCCATGCCGTCATTGGCGGCAAAGATGCCGACCAGACCGGGATTGGCGGTCAGGATGTCATTGGTGATGTTGGCCGCCTTGCCGCGATCCCAGTCACCGGGCAGCGAGGCCACGATGGTCAGGCCGGGGGCGGTTGCGGCCAGTTGGGCGGCAAAACCGTCGGCGCGCTTCTTGCCGGTGATGTTCCCCGACAGGCCCTCGATCACCAGAACCTCACCCTTGGCATCGGCCCCAAGGACAGAGACAAGGTAATCGGCTCCTTGCGCCCCGGCAGCCACGTTGTCCGACCCGATCGAGAAGGCGATCTCGACGCCGGCTTCGGCGGCGATGGCGTGGTCAAGATTGCCGTCCAGGTCGACGACCGGGATGCCCAGTTCATTGGCGCGCTTCAGGCAAGGCAACAGGATGGTGGAGTTGATGGCGGCGGTGATGAACGCATCCATCTTGGTTTCCAGCATGGTGTTGCAGGTGTTCAGCTGCGGCTCTGCCGCCTGATCACTTTCCACAGCCTGCAGGACATAGTTCACGCCGGCCGCTGCCGCGCCATCCTTGACGCCAAGCTCCATCGCCCCCCAGAACGGGTTGGCAAGGGTCTTCATCAGGACGCCATAGGTCTGGTCTTCGGCCATTGCCGGAAACGACAGCAGACCGAACAGGGCTGTAGACAAGAGTATCTTACGCATGGGTTTCTCCTCCCAAAATCCGACTTCCGGTCTGGCGGCGGATCTTTTTGCCCGCGCAGCCCACTGTCCAGAGAAGGAAGTCGCCTCTCTGGCCTGTCCTTGTGCTTGCCTCAGGGCGGGGTCAGTGTCCCCCGCTCATGCAACTGGCACGGAATGCGCAACACTTCTGGCGGGCCGTCATCGCCTTCGATCCGCGCAAGAAGGCGGTCCCATGCGGCTTTGGCAATCTGTTCGATCGGCTGGGCGACAGCCGCGACAGCCGGATGCATATGGGCCATCCAGGCGCTGTCATCGAAACTGACCAGCGCCAGATCGCGACCCGGCACCAGCCCGCGCCGCACGACGGCCCCAAAGGCGGCAAGCGTCGCAAGATTGTGGAGCGTAAACATCGCCGTGGCCGTGATCTTGCCAGTCAGATGGGCGGCAAAGGCCAGATCGGCGCTTTCCACCGTCCAGCCGCAATGCAAGCGCTCCAGGGTGACAGGCAGGCCAGAGGCGGCAATCGCCTTTTCCACCCCCTTGATCCGTTCGGACATGTTCAGAACCAGCGGGTCCGAAAAGGCAATCAGGATGTGGCGGTGGCCAAGGCCGATCAGGCGCGACGTGACTTCAAAGGCCGCGGCTTCGTTGTTCACGCTGACCTCGTCGGCGCCCGACGATCCGGCGACACGGTCGACCACGACCATGGGGACACCGGCGCTGGCAAAGGCATCGGGCAACGATCCCACGGTCGGCGCGATCAGCAATCCGGCAACGCGCCAGCCCAGCAGTTCTTCGACCTCACGCGCCTCGATCGCGGGATCATCGCGGCTGGTGGCCGCGGTCAGGCGATACCCCGAGGCTTCGGCGCAACGCTCCAGCGCAGACAGCATGGCCCCGAAGAACGGGTTTTCAAAATCCGGAAGCACCACGCCGACAAAGCGGCTGTTCACCCGGCGCAGATTGGCCGCCATCGAATTGGCCCGGTAGCCAAGGTCGGCGACCGCCGCCAGAACGGCGCGGCCGATCGGGTCATCCTGCCGCCGGCGCAGGTTCAGCACATTCGACACACAGCCCGGCGACACCCCCGCCCGCGCAGCCACTTCGCGGATCGAAGGCCGGCTTTTTTCGCTACCGATTTTGACTGAGTCGCGAATCGCCATGATATCCCCCTTGCACAGGGTTAAGAAAAACGATTTACATTGTAAAACGTTTTTTGATCTGCGGGAGACCACCGGATGCGCGTCTTGTACGACCCGACCCCCCGCGAAACCGATCAGATACTGTCTCCGGAAAGCCTGGCCTCGCTTCGGTCACGCTACGATATCACCGAATGGCAGCGCGAAGACCGCGAGGAATTCTACACCCGTCATCTGCCCACAACGGACATCCTGATCAGCCAGCAGCCGATGGGGCGTGACCGGCTGGATCTGGCGCAAAACCTGCGGGTGATCTTTAACGTCGAGACCAACTTTCTGCCGAATATCGACTATGAGGAGTGCTTTCGCCGCGGCATCCATGTGCTGACGCCGGGTGCAGTCTTTGCCCTGCCGGTCGCGGAAATGGCGCTTGGGATGGCGCTGTCGCTGGCGCGGAACATTCACGGCGAGCATGCAGCCTTTCAGAAGGGTCAAGAGAAATGGCTGTTCGAGGGCAACCAGTCCTCGGAACTTCTGACCGGATCGGCCGTCGGCTTCGTCGGCTTCGGCGATCTGGGGCGTGCGCTGCACCAGCTGCTGGCCCCGTTTTCGGTGCGGGTGCAGGCCTACGACCCTTGGCTGCCCGACGGCCATCTGCGCAGGCTGGGGGTGGAACCTGCGCCTTTTGAAACCGTGATGCGCGACAACCGCTTTGTCTTTGTCATGGCCGCCATAACCACCGAAAACGCTCATCTGATCAACGCCGAGGCCCTTGCCTTGATGCAGCCCGGGGCGATGCTGTTGCTGATGTCGCGGGCCGCGGCGGCCGATTTCGGAGCATTGAGCGAGGCCGCACGCCTGGGGCGCATTCGCGTGGCAACGGATGTCTTTCCCGTCGAGCCTGCGCCGGTTGACGACCCGATCCGCCAGGTGCCGAACATCCTGTTCTCGCCGCACCGCGCCGGAGCCTTGCCGCTGGCCATGCGCGAAATCGGCGAGCGGGTGCTGGAGGACATGGATCTGATCGCGCGCGGCCTGGCCCCTGTCGCCTGCCGCCGCGCCGAACGCGAAACCGTCGCACGCTTTCGCTCGATGCCGGTGAAAGCTGGCTGAGATCGCCCCGGTGGTCGGCCTCAGAACATCGGCGGCGTGCAGGTCGCCCTAGGGCAGCAGGCGCAGTGTCACTTCTGCCAAGTCGCCGCCCGCGATGTCCTGCTCGCTTAAAAGCTGCGCTTCGGTGCGGATTTCCGGCGGCGCAAGCCTAGGGTTGATCTCGCCCGTGCGGGCGCGTTGGGTCACAAGCGGAGCAAGACGCGCCCGGTCCGCTGCGTGCAGACCCATCGCTGCCAGCGTCTGGATTTCCGACAGGTACCGGTCCCCCGGCGACAGACGTGAAAGCATGGCATTCCGGCGAGCGACCACCGCGCCCTCTACAGGCAGCAAGCGCAGGACGTTTTCCGGGGCAAGGTACAGGTCCACCAACCCCTCAACATCGGTCGCACGAACTTCGAAGATGAAGCCATCATGTTCGAACCTGGTGGGCGTGCCGGAGTCCGGGGCGTCGCCGGATCGCACGCGGCTTAAAACCGAGATCTCGGCCAGAGCCAAGCGGTGCTGCTCTGCCAACCGTCCCAGGACAGCTGAACTTGCCGCAGCGCGTGCACTAAGCGTTCCGGCCAATGCAGCAAGCACGATAACCCCGGCCAGCACCGACAAAAGAACAATACCTTGTCGCGGGTTCCGATGCGCGGGTAGATGCAAAGCTATGAACCCTTCCAGCTACAGACTCGCCATCATTCTGGCCGTCTTCTACGCCGCAACCTGGGGCGTCGCCAGCCAGTATGTCCTGGCGGACCGTCTGCTGGTAGCAGCAATCATCGCGGTCCCACTGATCTGGCTAAGCGTGAGCGACCTGGAAACGCAGGAGATACCCGACAGTGCAACGCTGATGGTGGCTTTGGCCGGGGCAGCCTTTCAGTGGAATCTCCACGGCGTCAGCCTGGCATTTCTTTCGATCCTGGCTCTGGCTGGCACGTTGTTCACCGCGTGTCATTTTCTCGGACAGCGGTATTACGCGCACAATGAGATCGAGGCGCTTGGGATCGGCGACGCAAAGCTTATCGGGGCTGGCGCGATCTGCGTCGGGATCGACTCTGTCTGGGCCATGATCTTTGTCGCGGCGAGTGGCGGGATCGTCGCAGTCCTTTTGTCGCGCAGAAGGGATCCAGCCGCGACAGGCCTCGCCTTTGGCCCGTTCCTGGCGTATTCCATACTGGTGTTCGTCCTCTTCCCCGTTTCCGGACCTCTCGCCCCATGACACGCCATTCTCGCAATCCGCAATCTGGCGTCACTCTGCTGGAAGTCATGATTGTCCTTGCGGTCATCGCGCTGATCGTGGGCTTCGGCGCGCCGCGTCTGATGGAAAGCTTCGGGCGGGCAAAGTCGCAGGCTGCCGAAGTTTCCATGGCCAACCTGAAGGGAGCGGTGCAGCTTTTCTATATCGATACCGGGCGCTACCCGACCCAGGCAGAGGGGTTGGCTGCGCTTCTTGCCGTGCCAGATGGGGCAGCCGGCTGGCGAGGCCCGTATCTGGACGGCGAGTCGCAATTGACCGATCCCTGGGGCCGCCCGTTCACCTATGCCTCTCCAGGGGCGTCGTCACCGTTCTCGTTGTCCACGCTTGGCCGTGACGGGATGCCTGGGGGTCAGGGAGAGGACAGTGACATCTCGCTTTGACGCGCAAGCCGCGCCGGGATGACGGTAAGTGGGGGCACGACCCGCTCGCGGCTTGCATAGGAAATCTGCACGAGATCCGGCAACCGTTCTGCGTTGGCTGGCCAGTCCGTGCGCCACGCGGGAGAGCTTCCTGGAACGGGCGAACCGTAATAGCGCAGCGCAAGCAAGACCCCGCTGGATGCGAGATCAGCCACCAGCACTGCCTCCGCCGCGCTTGCATGGACGGCGCCGCCGATGCCGGACACCCGCACCTCGGTCACCTGCGCAGCCGTCAGCGGGGGTTCGTCGATCAGCGTGCCGAAGATCATCTCGGTGTCGTTTCCGGTCAGCCGTGCCTGCAACGGCATCGCTTCCAGCCACCGTCGCAGCATCAGTCGCGCGGTAATCGCCTCAATTTCCAGCGACACGGCCCCGACCCGTGCCAGTGCCCGCCCGACCAGCCCCAGCGTCGAGGCAAGGATCATTGCGGCGGCTGCCATGACCCAGAGCGCTATCAGAAGTTCCAGAAGCGTGACGCCGGCTTTGGGATTGCGCTTCATGGCCCGGCCTCTGGCACCGTGACCGACAACGAGACTGCGCGCGCGCGGTCATTCTGGTGCCAGGCACTGACAGTCACTTCAACAAGGCCTCCGCCAGACGCAGCCTGCTGCAATAGCCAGCTCCACTCGCCCTGCGACCCTTCAGTCAAAGTCGCGTCCCGTGTCACGACAAACTGATCAAGCACCGACCGCGCCAGTTCCGTGGCCCACGCCGCGGCACCTTCCGCGAGGCCCTGCACGACCCGCTCCATGCCGCCAGAGCGTGGCCAGTAGTACTTGGCGAGGTGCAGGATGCGCATGCATGCCCGTTCACGAGGGAGGCCGCCACGACCG
>JANOER010000141.1:0-21958 GCA_031441285.1 Rhodobacterales bacterium | reverse complement strand
GGGCGCAACATCAGCACCTTAGTCTGGACGCTTACCACCGCTCTCCACGGCCCACCACCGGCCACAGCTCAACTGCACAGAGGTATCAACATGATTCTTGGCATTCATCACGTCGCGCTCGCACCGGGCCGCGTCCGGGCGCGCATTACAACTACGCCCCTGCCCCGCAGGCGGTGCTGGACCGCGCGCTTCGGCTGCAACTGGTCTGCGAAAGCCACGGGGCCCGTCTGATCGACGCGGCCTTCCGCTTTCCGCTGCTGCACCCGGCTACGCTGAGCGTGATCCCCGGCGGACAGGGACTGGCCGAGATGGCAGGCAACGTCCGCGCTGCGGCGGCAAGGATCCCGCTTGGACTTTGGCAAGGGCTTGCGGCCGAAGGACTGATCCCCGAGGCGCTGGTCCCGGCGGTCTGACGACCCGGACCAACGACCCCGCGCCTAAATCGCCGCGCGGATCGCGGATTCGGTGATCTCGGTGCGGCGGTCCACGGGCAGGCTGACATGCAGTGCTGCGGCGCTTTGCCCGAAGGCCGCGGCCCGTGCCAGCGAAGCGCCGCGCGCCCATTCGGCGGCCAGCGCGCCGATGAAGGCATCCCCCGCACCGTGGGACGACACGACCGCAACCTTGCGCGCCAGATGATGCGCGGTCTGGTCAGCGTCGGACAGGACCAGCCCGTCGCCTCCCAGCGTGACGATCACCGCTTGCGGGCCAAGGCGGCGCAGATCCTTGGCAGCCTCGCTGGCGTCAAGCGTGGCCTCGGGCCGGCCCAGAAGGTCGGCCGCCTCACCCCGGTTGACCACCAGCAGCTCAAGGCAGGTCATCAGGTCCGGCGCCACCGGGCGCGCGGGGGCCGCGTTCAGCACGACCCGCACCCAGTCCGACCGGGCCTGCCGGGCCAGGGCCAGATTGGCCTCCGCCGGGATCTCGCTTTGCAGCAGAAGCAGCGCGCAATGTGCCGGAAAGACCACAGCCTCGGGCCGGAACAGAAGGTTTGCCCCCGAGACGATGACCGCCCCGTAAGACCCGTCCGGCAGCGTGATGGCAACCGACATGCCAGAGGGACCGGGATGGGTCTGCACCTCGTCGCGGCGGACCCCGGCGGCGTCCAGCGCCGCGCGCAAGGCTATCGCCATGTCGTCCGACCCGACCGCCCCGGCCATGTGCGCCGCCGCCCCGGCGCGCGCAGCGGCGGCGGCCTGATTGCCGCCCTTGCCGCCAAAGGCCGTGCGCAGCGCGGTGCCGGTCAGGGTCTGGTCAAGACGTGGCAGGCCAGGTGCCTCGACGATCACGTCGTGGTGCAGCGACCCCGCGCACAGCACCACCGCGCGACGCGGCGACGGGATATCGGCCTCAGGCGCCAAGAAGCGCCGCCATGACCAGCGTGATGGCAGCGGCCGCATCCTGTCGGGCCTGTGCCGCCGCAAGATTGGGATCGTCGGCCAGCCGCGTGGCAAGATCGACCATCCGGTCTGTCAGGCGGATGTTGGTGCGGGCTTCCTCGACCGGGTTCAGGCCGGAAAGGTCGGGGAAGGTGTCGAAGTAGATGATCCCGCCGTAGCCCGCGCGCAGAAGGGCGACCAGAAGCTCGATCGTCTGCACCGGATGGACCGACCCCGCCATCAGCCCGTCGTCGCGTTTGCCATAGCCGTCGTTCAGATGCAGTCCCAGGATCCGGGAGGTCCGTGCGGCCAGCATCGCGGCCTTCGCCGGCATCTCGCCCGCGTACAGCATGTGCGCGAAATCCAGCGTGACCCCGGTGTTCGGACGGCCGACCTCGGCCAGCGCCAGAAGCGTCGTCGCCATGTCGGGCATCAGCGCATGGGCGCGGGGCTCGTTCGGCTTGTATTCGACCGCGATGTCGATCGCGGGGTTGTGGTCCGCGACCTCGGTGATCGCGGCGACGGTGTCCTCCCACAGCTTGCGGTACTGGACCTGAAAGCTGTAGTCGAACCCGTCCTGACCCAGCCAGAGCGTCATCTGGCTGCCCCCCATCGCAGCACAGGTGTCGATTCCGCGTTTGGTCAGGTCGATGGCCGCACGACGCAAGCCCCGGTCGGGATTGGTGAAAGCGCCAAGCCGAAAGCCGTCTTCGGTGTAATAGCGCATCGCAAGTCCGTTCAGCGCCAGGCCCTGATCGGCCAGCATCCGCGACAGTTGCCCCGCGTCATGCGCGGCAAAGTGGTCGGGATAGTTGAGATCGGCAGAGGTTAGCCCGCCCACCTGTCCCGCCCCCCGGATCATGTCCGCAACCGATCCGCCCCGAACCTTGAAGGCATTCAGCCGCGCAGCGTAACGGGGACGGTTCGGTCTGGTCATGGCCGGGTCAGCCCGGATTGAAAAGGTCGGGCCGGTCACGTTCCAGCGGTTCCAGATAGCTGATCAGCTGGCGCAAATGGCTGCGAACTGCCGTGCGCGCGGCAACGGGATCGCGGGCCTCAAGCGCTGCGAAGATGGCCTG
Source organism: Rhodobacterales bacterium (assembly GCA_031441285.1). Classification (GTDB taxonomy): domain Bacteria; phylum Pseudomonadota; class Alphaproteobacteria; order Rhodobacterales; family Rhodobacteraceae; genus Tabrizicola. The sequence continues at coordinate 19,500 of JANOER010000141.1, read as the reverse complement.
GTGTTCGGCCAGGGTGGCGGCGATCCGGCCGGGGACCGGCAGGATCAGCTGGCGCGCCCGGTTCACATGCGCCCAAGCGGTTTCGGACACCTGCGCCAGCCGGGGAAACCCGGTGAAGGACAGCAGAAGCTCGTGCATCGCGGCGTCCATCGCATAGAAGCCCTGGATGTCCCCATCAGCCACCAGGGCGGCCTGCACCGCCAGGTTGCGGCGCAATTGCAGCAGTTGCTCATCGGTGACGATCTCGGCCACCCGTTCGATCGCCGCAAGTTCGATCGCTTCGCGCAGGAAGGCGCCTTCGCGGATCTCCTGCATCGAGAACCGGGCAACAAAGGTTCCGGCCTGCGGCACGACATCGACCAGACCCTCGGTCTGCAGCCGCGACACGGCGTCGGCGACCGGGCTGCGGCTGACGCCCAGTGCCTCGCAGATCTCCGGCTTGCGCAGGATCTCGCCGGGGCGATACTCCAGCGCCAGGATCGCGTGGCGCAGGGTCTGGTAGACGCGCTGGCCCAGCGACCCGGAAAACCCGGTCAAGGGACGCAAGCGAAGGGTCGCAGTCAGGTCTTGTTTGGCGGGGGCGGCTGGTTGTAACATGCTAACATGTTAGGCGACTGCGCCGCGCTGTCAAGAAAGGGCATGCCATGGCCGAAGGGGTGATCCGACTGCATGGCTCCGACAATGTGGTGATTGCCTTGCAGGACCTGCCTGCGGGCAGGCTGGCGGGGCTGCAGCTTGGGGCGGCTCCGATGGCTTTGCCCGGAGCAGTCCCCCGGGGCCACAAGATCGCGGCACAGGACATCGCGGCGGGCGCAGCGGTGATCCGCTACGGCCAGATCATCGGCCAGGCGACCGAAGCCATTGCGGCCGGCGCCCATGTCCACAGCCACAACCTTGGCATGGGTCCGCATTCCAGCGACTATGCGATCGGCACCGAAAGCCGGGCACTGCCGGCGCTGGAGCCGCGCAGTTTCCAAGGCTACCACCGCCCGGACGGAAGCGTTGGCACCCGGAACTATCTTGGCATCCTCACCTCGGTGAACTGCTCGGGGTCGGTCGCGCGCTTCATCGCCGAAGCCGCCGAAGCGGACCCGGTCCTGTCCGCCATCCCCGGCATCGACGGGATCGTGCCGATCGTGCACCAGACCGGCTGCGGCATGTCGGGCACGAACGAGGGCTACCAGACCCTGAAGCGCACCCTGAAAGGCTACGCGCGCAACCCGAACTTCGGCGGCATCCTCCTTGTGGGGCTGGGCTGCGAGGTGATGCAGATCCCCGACCTTGTCGGGCAGGGACGGCTGCGCCCCGATGGCAACTTCCGCTACATGACGATCCAGGGCGAAGGCGGCACGCGCGCGACCATCGCGCGCGCCCTGACGGTCCTGCGCGAGATGGCCGAGGTTGCCGGCAGGACGCCCCGCGCCCCGGCCCCGGTGTCGAAACTGGTGGTCGGGCTGCAATGCGGCGGGTCGGACGGGTATTCCGGCATCACCGCAAACCCGGCCCTTGGCCACGCGTCCGACCTTCTGGTGCGGATGGGCGGCACCACGATCCTGTCGGAAACACCCGAGATCTACGGGGCCGAACACCTTTTGACCCGCCGCGCCGTCAGTGCGTCGGTGGGCGAAACGCTTCTGGACCGCATCCGCTGGTGGGAAGATTACACCGCCCGGAACGAAGGCGAGATGGACAACAATCCCTCGCCCGGCAACAAGCGGGGCGGCCTTACGACAATCCTGGAAAAGTCGCTGGGGGCGGTGGCCAAGGGCGGCACGGCGCCGCTGTCGGGCGTCTACAAATTCGCGGAAGCCATCACCACGCCCGGCTTTGTCTACATGGACAGCCCCGGCTACGACCCCTGTTCGGTCACCGGCCAGATTGCCAGCGGCGCGACCCTGATCGTGTTTACCACCGGGCGGGGATCAGTCTCGGGCTACAAGCCCAGCCCCTGCATCAAGCTGGCCACCAACTCCGAGATGTATGGCCGGATGCGCGAGGACATGGACATCAACTGCGGCGACATCCTGGACGGGGTCAGCATCGAGACCAAGGGGGCCGAGATCCTTGACCGGATCATCACGGTGGCCAGCGGGCAGCAGACCCTGTCCGAGGAACTGGGTTTCGGCGGGGCGGAATTCGTGCCATGGCAAATCGGTGCGGTGATGTGACCGTGGCGCGCAACCAGCCGCTCATCGGGCATGACCGCCCTCATCGCTGGATCGCCCGCACAGCGCGGAAAGCCGTCCGGCTTGACGAGCGGCCGGCATGACCAGGCCAGCCTACACCTGGCCCGATCCGGACCGCGAGCACGCCAATGGCGCCTTCATTCCGGGCGCTTCGGATTTTCCCGCCCGCTGGGCAAAGCGCGCCGCCGTCTTTCGCGAAACCCTTGGACATCGGGCCGAACTGGACCTGCCTTACGGCCCGGACGACCGGCAGCGGCTGGACCTCTTTCTGCCCGAAGGCCCGCCGAAGGGCGTCGTGGTCTTTGTCCACGGCGGCTACTGGCATCTCTTCGACAAATCCTGCTGGTCGCACCTTGCGGCCGGTCCGCTTGCCCGCGGCTTTGCCGTGGCGCTGCCGGGTTACACGCTGGCCCCGGCCGCGCGGCTGTCCGGGATCACCGCCGAAATCGCCCGCGCCTGCCGGGTCATCGGCACGCGGGTTCCCGGCCCGATGGTCGCGACCGGCCATTCCGCCGGCGGCCAGCTTGCCGCCCGCATGGGCAACGCCGACATGTCCGTTCCCGTGGCGCGGGTGGTGCCGATCTCGCCCCTGGCCGAGCTTGGACCTTTGATCGCGACCACGATGAACCAGACCCTGCGGATCGATGCCGCCGAGGCAGCCGGTGAAAGCCCGGCGCGCCTGCCGCTGCGGGCGGGTGTGTCGGCCCATGTCTGGGTCGGGGCCAACGAACGCCCGGCGTTCCTGTGGCAAGCGCGCACCCTGGCCGAGGAATGGGACTGCCCCATGACCGCAGCACCCGGCAAGCACCATTTCGACGTGATCGACGCGCTGGCCGACCCCGCATCGACGCTGTGCGACTGCCTTTTGCACGGGCTGTGACCGCCGCTTGTCAAGCCTGACGGCTTTCGTCGCTGGCGCCGGGACAAGGGCCCGGCAGCGACAGTGGCGACCGGCCCCACTGCCGGGCGGCTGTCCAGAGTGCCGCGCATCCAAGCCGGTGTCCCATGCCGGGCGGTGTCGTCAACCGTGGGCGGCGCCGCCAAAGACCGGCCGGCCGATCACGACGACGGGGCCGCCGGCTGGAATTCTGTGTCGCGAAAGGTCACTGATTGTCCAATTGCTGCGCTGTGCTGCGCGGCCAGGCCCATCGCCACGGCCCACCAGCCGTCGTCCAGCGACACCTCGGGAGCCTGAAGGCCGGCTGCGGCGCGCGCGAAGCCCTGATGTTGATAGAACGTCGAGCCGTTGTGATCGCCTGCCGCCAAAAGCGCAGGGTCAACCGGGATTTCCATCTCCACCGGTCCGGCGGGGCTGCGTGGGCTGACAATCACCTTGGGCAGTGGAGCCGGCCCCAGATTTTCGGGCCAGAACCGGCCGGGGCCGGGCACCAGGCATTCGATCTTCCCAAGGGGTCCGACGGCCGAAATTTCTTCCTGATAGCGGCTGCCTTCGGCGAACATGCACAGTTCCAGCATGGCCCGCATCCCGTTCTCGAAATCGACGATGACATAGGCGTGGTCCCAGATGTCCGAGCGCTGGCCGTCGTAGACCTCATCCAGGTGGTTCACCGCCTGGCCCCCAGAGGCCATCACCCGCACCGGGTTGCAACCGGCGACCAGACGCATCAGGTCGAAGAAGTGGCAGCATTTCTCGACCAGCGTGCCGCCGGAGTTGCGGTTGAAGCGGTTCCAGTCACCCACCTTGGGCAAGAAGGGAAAGCGGTGCTCGCGGATCGTCAGCATCTTGACGCCGCCGGTCGCGACCTGGGCTTCGCGCAGCAGATGCGCGACGGGCGGCATGTAGCGGTATTCCATCGCCACCCAGATCGGCGCCGGGTAGGCCGCGCGCAAGGCGGCCAGGCGGGGGGCGTCGGCGGGGTCGGTAAAAAGCGGCTTTTCGCACAGAACCGGCAGCGGGCGGATCCGGGCGATTTCCTCAAGCTGTTGCAGGTGCAGGAAATTCGGGCTGGCGATCAGAAGGCAGTTGACCTCGGCCACCGCCAGAACCTCGGCCACGGACCCGACAAGGCGCGCGTCCGGAGCCAGCGCCGCTGCTGCCGCGCGCATCTCCGGATCGGGTTCGAAAATGGCGGCGACAGTCGCGGCGTCCAGAAGGGCAATATTGCGCAGGTGTTCCTGCCCCATCATTCCGCAGCCGATGATCCCGTAACGCAGCATTCGCTTCTTCCTATTTCAGTCGCGCGACATAGCGCACGGTTTCAGGGTCATACCAGGTGAACGAGGCCTCGACGGTCCTGCCGTCCTGCGTCCAGCTTATCCGGGTGATCAACGGCAGGTCCGTGCCGGGGGCATGGGGAAACTCGGCCGGGGTCCAGTCCGGAAGCGGGCCTTGGCCGATCCGGTCCTCGGCCCGGGAAATCCAGATGCCAAGCCGCTGGCGGTAAAAGAGATACAACGATTCCGACAGGTCGGCCGGCGCGATCCGGCCAACCTCGGCCGCGTCCAGCCAGATTTCCTCGACCGCAGCGATCTGACCCGACAGATACCGCAGCCGGCGAATCCGGTGGCCTTCGGCATGACGGCCAAAGGCGGGCAGGGCCGGATCCTTGATGCAACGGTCAACCGACAGGATGCGCGCGGTCGGCAGGCCGCCGCCATTCACCCGCTCCAGCCGGAAAAGCGCATAGACCGAAGCCGCGTCCGCCTTGGCGCGAACATAGTTGCCTGATCCCTGCATCCGGTCCAGAAGGCCCTTTTCCGTCAGGGACTTGAGCGCCTGACGCAAGGTTCCGACCGCGATCCCAAGCTGGGCCGCCATATCCCGCTCAGGCGGCAGCTTCTCGCCGTCGATCAGGCGGCCAGAGGCAATGTCGCGGATCAGAAGTTCCGCGATCTGCTGGTAAAGCGGCAGGGCCCCGGGGGCGTTCATGGCTGGTGTCCACAAAATTGATCTACTATTGATCTACATCAAGGTGAGTGCTACGCAAGTGGAAATTCGCGGCGGAGAGCAAAGAGAATCATGACGGTCGTTCCGGTCACATCGCCCGATCTTGATGCAAGCGAGGTTAGCTGGTTCGCGGCGCTCTGTTCCGATGACTACCGCTTTCTGGGCGTGCCCGAGGGCGATCTGCGGTCAAGCTGGGCACATTGTTCGGGCATCGTGAAGCGGGCCGAAGCCAACGGCTTTCGCAACATCCTGTGCCCGTCGTCCTATCAGGTGGGTCAGGACACGCTGTCCTTTGTCGCCGGCTGTGCGCCGATCACCACCTCGATCAACTTTCTTGGAGCGATCCGCTGCGGCGAGATGCAGCCGGTGATGCTGGCGCGCACCGTGGCCACGCTGGACCACATGCTGCAAGGCCGGCTGACACTGAACGTCATCTCTTCGGATTTCCCGGGTGAGGTTGCCGACAGCGCCTACCGCTACAAGCGCAGCCATGAAGTGGTCGAGATCCTGCGCCAGGCCTGGACGCGGGACCACATCGAATATTCGGGCGACGTCTACCAGATCGCCAAGGTGCCGGCCGATCCGGCCCGTCCGTATCAGCAGAACGGCGGGCCGCTGTTGTATTTCGGAGGCTATTCCCCCGACGCGCTGGAGCTGTGCGGGGCGCAATGCGACGTCTACCTCATGTGGCCCGAGCCGATGGATGTGCTGGCCCAGCGGATGCGCGACGTACATGCCCGTGCCGCCGCCCATGGCCGGACGCTGGACTACGGCTTGCGCGTCCACATGATCGTGCGCGACACCGAGGCCGAGGCGCGCGAGTATGCCGAACATCTGGTCAGCAAGCTGGACGACGAATACGGCAAGCTGATCCGCGACCGGGCGCATGACAGTATCAGCCTTGGCGTGGCACATCAGGCCCGCGCGCGCGACCTGGCCGACCAGTTCGGCTATATCGAGCCGAACCTCTGGACCGGGATCGGCCGGGCGCGGTCGGGCTGTGGTGCTGCGCTGGTCGGGTCGACCGATCAGGTGCTGTCGAAGATCGAGGCCTACCGCAAGATGGGCATCCGGGCCTTCATCTTCTCGGGCTATCCGCATCTGGAAGAATGCGACCATTTCGGCAAACGGGTGATGCCGGAACTCAAGACCTGCTCGTTGCCCCATGCCTATGGCCGGGTGCCAGCCAGCATGCCCGCAACCCCCCTCGGGCTTGGAGTGCGCCGCTGATGGAACGCATAACGCTTGGCGACATCTCGGTTTCGCGCCTTGTCTATGGCATGTGGCGGCTGGGCGATGATGCCGACACCTCGGCTGCCCATGTGCAGGCCAAGGTCGAGGCCTGCCTTGCGCAGGGCATCACCACGATGGATCAGGCCGACATCTATGGCGGCTATGTCGCCGAGGCGATCTTCGGCGCGGCGCTGCGGGCGGCCCCCGCCTTGCGCGACCGGATCGAGATCATCACGAAGTGCGATATCGTCGCGCCCGTGGGTCGCCACTCTGCCGCGCGGGTGAAGTATTACGACACCTCGGCCGCGCATATCTCGGCCTCGGTCGAGGCGTCCTTGCGCGACATGGCAACGGACCGGATCGACCTTCTGTTGATCCACCGGCCCGACCCCCTGATGGACCAGCACGAGACGGGCCGGACACTTGACGCTCTGGTGTCCTCGGGCAAGGTGCGCGCGGTCGGCGTGTCGAACTTCCGGCCCTGGGATGTCGCCCTGCTGCAATCGGCGATGTCGTCCCGGCTGGTCACCAACCAGATCGAACTGTCGCTGAACTGCCGCGACCCCTTCACCAATGGCGACCTTGCCTTCCTGCAAGAGCGCGCCATCCCGCCAATGGCCTGGAGCCCCCTGGCCGGTGGCCACTTGCGGGCCGAGGCGGGCGACGGGCTGTCTGCGAAACTGGACGCCCTCGGCAAGGCCGCCGGCACCGACTGGACCGCCGTTGCCGTGGCCTGGCTTCTGCACCACCCGGCGCAAGTGATCCCGGTTCTGGGCACCAACACGTTGTCGCGGATTGCCGCGATTTCCGACGCCCTCAAGGTCCCGATGGATCGCCAGACGTGGTTCGAGCTCTACACTCTGGCACAGGGGCACGAAGTCCCGTGATGGCGGATGGTAGCATGCAAGAAGACGGAATCGTTCCAACAGCCGAAAACGCGCGGCTGTTTCGTGATGCGCTTGGCCGGTTCGCGACCGGGGTGACCCAGGTTACGACCATGGGGCCCGAGGGGCCCGTAGGCTTTACCGCGAACAGCTTTTCCAGCCTGTCGCTGGACCCGCCGCTGGTGCTGTGGGCGCCGGCAAAGGCATCGCAGCGGTTTCCCTTCTTCGCCGCAGCCGAGCACTATGCGATCCACATCCTTGGTCAGAACCAGGCCGACTGGCCGCGCCGCTTTTCGCGTCAGGGCGAGGGGTTCACCGGTGTTGACTGGTACCCGAACGCCGAGGGCGTGCCGGTCCTGCCGGGCGCGATCGCACGGTTCGACTGCCGCCGTCACGCGGTGCACGACGGCGGCGACCATCTGATCATCGTAGGACAGGTCCTGCGGCTCACCTTGGAGGAGGGCGAGCCGCTGGTCTTTGCGAAGGGAAAGTACGGGCGTTTCACCGGCTGAAACATCCCCACGGGAGATGGGGCGAAGGGAGGACAGATGACTGCATTGCTTGTCTTGTGCAATGGGCTGGGCCAGATCAATGGCGCGGTACTGGCGTTCTGCCGCTGGATCGGGGCCGCGTGCCTGGGCCTGATGGTCGTCGTCATCCTGATGCAGGTGTTTTTCCGCTATGCGCTCGGCTCGGCACTGGCCTGGCCCGAGGAGGCCTCGCGCTTTCTGATGCTGTGGCTGATGGGCCTGATGGCTGCCACCGCCTTCCGGCGTGGCGGCTTTGTCGCCATTGACATGATGGTCGCCAAGATGCCCGCCCGACTGGGCATGCTGACGACTTCGGTGCTGCTCTTGCTGACGATCATCACTCTTGCCGTGTCGGTCCAGATCGGATTGTCAGAAGTGACCGGCATCGGCGGCCAGTTCGAGACTGACAGTCTGTGGCTGCCGGTCATGGTGACCGAGAGCGGGTGGCTGAAAATGCCGAAGAGCTGGATGATGGCCTCGATGCTGGTCTGCGTCACGCTGCTGCTGGCGGTCGCGGTCGAGCTTTTCCTGCGCAGCCTCGCGACGCTTCTGGGCGCGCGGGACGGCCTGTCAGTGATCCCCGAAACCATCACCCTGGGGAGCGAATGATGCTGTCACTCTTTGTCCCGCTGTTCCTGGTCTTCCTGTTTCTTGGCCTGCCGATCGTGTTCGGCATGGTCATTGCGCCGGCACTTCTGCTTTGGGCAAACGGCGATACCCGCGACATCGTGCTGTTGTACCGCAATGTCTACGAAGGGATGAACTCGTTTCCCTTGATGGCGATCCCGTTCTTCATGCTGACGGGCGAGCTGATGAACTCGGCCGGGATCAGCCGTCGCATCGTCGGCTTTGCCGCCGCAATGGTCGGGCATTTCCGCGGCGGGCTGGCGCAGGTGAACGTCGTCGATTCGATGATGTTCGCTGGGATCAGCGGCTCGGCCGTGGCCGATGTGTCGGCGCTTGGGTCGATCATCATCCCGCAGATGGAGGCGAAGGGCTATCCCAAGCCCTTCGCGGCCGGGATCACGGCGGCAAGCGCGATCATCGGGCCGATCATCCCGCCTTCGGGGATCATGATCATCTACGCCTATGTCATGGGTGAAAGCGTGGCGGCCCTGTTTCTTGCGGGCATCGTGCCCGGCATTTTCATGGGCCTCTGCCTGATGCTGACCATCCGCTTCATGGCCGACAGCTACGGCCTGCCGGCAGCGCAGCAGAAGGCAAGCTGGAGAGACGCGGGACGCGCGGGGGCCGAGGCGATCTGGCCGCTGATGACTCCGGTCCTGCTGATGGGCGGCATCCTTTCGGGCGTGTTCACCCCGACCGAGGCGGCGGCGGTGGCGGCCGGATATTCGTTCTTCATCGGTCTGTTCGTCATGCGCACCTTGAAAGTCAGTCAAATCCCCGGCGTTCTCAGCCGGGCGGCGCTGACCTCGTCGGTGGTGCTGCTGCTGGTTGGCACGGCGATGGCGTTCAAGACCGTGGCGGCGCTGGCCCACACCCCCGAAATGCTGGCCGATTCCATCCTGGCGGTCAGCGACAATCCGTTGGTCCTGCTGTTTCTCGTCAACGTCCTGTTGTTCGTTGTGGGCATGTTTCTGGACGCAGGCCCGACGATCATCATCCTTGGACCGATCCTGGCACCGCTTTTCGTCGCAATCGGCGTCGACCCGGTGCATTTCGCGGTGGTGATGGTGGTCAACTGCACCGTAGGCCTGCTGACTCCACCAATGGGACTGGTCCTGTTCGCCACGTCGGCGGTGTCCGGCTTGCGGGTGGAAACCGTGACCCGCGCGGTCATGCCGTTCCTGATCGTCGAAATGCTTGTCATCCTGGTGCTGACGTATGTTCCCGCCATCTCACTGACCCTGCCACGGCTGTTGGGCTACGTCGCCTGGCCGTGAAAAACCCAACCATTCCAAGGGAGGAAACCGGAATGTTCCTGAAAACACTGATCCCCGCAACACTTGCCGTCCTGCTGGCGACAACTGCCTTCGCGCAGGACATCATGCTGCGCGCCACCGCAAACTCGAACGACCAGGACGAGGATTACGACGGTCTCGTCGTGTTCAAGAACTATGTCGAGAACGCCTCGAATGGCGCGATCGGCGTGGAAATCTTCATGGGCACCCAGCTGTGCGCCAAGGGAGATGAATGCCTTGCCGGCGTGGCCGATGGCACGATCGACATCTACATCACCACCTCGGGCGGGGCGGCGGGGCTGTTCCCCTATATTCAGGTGCTGGATCTGCCCTACCTGATGAACGACGACCGGGTGGCCGAAGAGGTGCTGACGCGGACCGACTTCACCGCTCTTCTGCGCGGCAAGGCGCTGGCCGACAGCGGCGACAAGATCCGTCTGATGACGATCGGCAACACCGGCGGCTGGCGGAACTACGCCAACACCAAGCGGCGCGTGGCAATACCGGCCGATCTGGCGGGTCTGAAGATGCGCACCGTCCCGGCCGACCTGCCGCAGACGCTGGCCACCACGCTGGGGGCTTCGCCGACGCCGATTCCGTGGCCGGAGCTGTTCACCTCGCTGCAGACAGGCGTGGTGGAAGGCACCGCGAACGGCATCACCGACATCATGTCGATGAAGTTCACCGATGCCGGGATCAAGTATCTGACGCTGGACGGCCACAGCTACATGGGCGCCCTGTGGTGGATGTCGAATGACCGCTTCAAGGGCATGACCCCGGAGCAGCAGCAGATCGTGGTCGATGGCTTTGCCGCCTTGCAACAGGCGACCTTCGCCAGCCCGAAGCGCAAGGAAATCCAGGCCTACGCCGATTTCCGCACCGCAGGTGGCGAGATCTATGTGCCGTCCGCCGAAGAAAAGGCCGCGTTCAAGACTGCAGTTGCCCCGGTCTTTGACTGGTTCAAGGCAAATGTCGAGGGCGGGCCGGAAGTGCTTGATGCCTTCACCGCGGCCGTCTCCACCGCCGAAGGCGCTGTTGCGGCGGCTCGGGCCAGCGAGCTGAAGTAAAAGAAAGGAAGCCGCAGGCAGCAGCCAGCTGCCTGCGGCCCCTCAGATCATCGCGGCTTCGGCGCGCCGCGCCTCGGCCTCGCGCGCGGCCTCGACCCTGGCACGGCGACGGCGGTTGATCTCGTAGACCAGCGCCAGTGCCAGCGTCACCATGATCAAAAGGAAGGCCAGCGCGTTGATCGTCGGTGTGATCCCGGCGCGCACCTTCGAGAAGACATAGACCGTCAGCGTGTTTTCGCCCCCGCGGGTGAAAAGGGTCACGTTGAAGTTCTCCAGCGACTGGAAGAATGCGATCGCCGCCGAGGCTCCGATGGCCGGGTAAAGATGCGGCAGAAGAATCCGCCGCAGCACCTGCCCGTGGTTCGCGCCCAGATCCAGCGCCGCCTCTTCAAGCCCAGGATCGAAGCTTTGCAGCCGGGCCAGCACCAGCAGCATCACATAGGCCGCGATGTAGCTGACCTGCCCCAGCGTCGCGAGATGCAGGCCGCGACCGAAGAACGCCACCCCGTCCGCGCCCACCGCATTGCCGGTCGCGTTCCAGAACAGCACCGTCGAGATGCCGATGACGATCCCCGGCGCCAGCACCGGGGCCACCATCACCCCGTAAAGCCCGGCCCGGTAGCGACCACCGACCGAGTTGATGACGATCGCCGCCGCCGTCCCGATCGGCACCGCCAGCGCGACCACCGCCAGTGCGACCAGGATCGAATTGCGGAACGACCGCCACATGTCATCGTCGGCCGCCAGATCGACGAACCACCGCCAGGTGAAGCCCCGCCACGGCACCACCGTCGGCAGCTTGCTGTCGTTGAACGCAGCCCCCATCATGACCAGCAGCGGCAAGAGCATGTACAGCATGAAGGCCCAGAAGTAGACATGGCCCAGAATGGCGCGGTCCCGGCTCATTTGGCGATATCCGACAGTTTGACCCGGAAGATCCGCATCATGCCGATGATGAACAGGATGCAGACCAGAAGGAAGATCATCGAATATGCCGCCCCGGTGTTCCAGTCGAGAGCGTCGTTGAACCAACTGTAGATCGTCTGCGGGAACCAGTTCGCACGGGTGGACCCGACCACCGTCGGCACCAGCAGCGATCCGGCCGACAGCATGAACACCATGACGCAGCCCGAGGCGATGCCGGGCTTGGCGTGCGGGATCACCACGCGCAGATGCGTGCGCCACCAGGTCGATCCCAGATCCTCGGCCGCCTCGATCTGGTTGGTGTCCAGCGAGGTGATCGAGGTGTAGATCGGGAACAGCATGAACAGGACATAGCAGTAGACCAGCACCACGACGATCGCGTCATAGGCGGTGAAGACGCCGTTTTGCCAGCGCACCCCCTGATCAATCAGGCCCAGGCCCTTCAGCACCGCGTTCAGCGGGCCGTTGAAGGTCAGGATCACATACCAGGCAAAGGCGCGCAGCGCTTCGGACACCCACATCGGGATGAAAAGCAGAAGAACCAGCGTCGGCAGCGACTTCGGGCTGGCGACCTTGGCCAGAAAGTAGGCCAGCGGATAGGCGAGGATCAGCGTCAGCAGCGTGACCAGAGCCGAAAAGATCAGCGTATCAAGGAAGGCCTTGATATGGATCGGCAGCGTCACCGGAATCCCGAGGATCGACGTGTCGACCACACCGTCGAAGATCTTGGCGTAGTTGCGGAAGGAATAGAAATCGTTCGGCCCGCCGATCTCGACCACCGGGATATAGGGGCGGAAGCTTTGCTCGAACATGGCCACGTTCGGCAGGATCACCAGGACCAGCACCCAGAAGACGACAAGCAGCACGAACAGCCCCGTCAGCCCCCGGCCATAGCGGCGGATCAGGTCTCCCATCACGCGCTCCGAACGTCGGCGTCGGGCAGGATCGAGGCCCGGGCAGCATCGAAGGTCATGAACATCTTCGCGCCCTTTTCAGGCACCGTGGCCGATCCGTCGTTGCGGATCTCGGTCGAAAGCTGCGCCCCGCTGTCGCTGACCGCATGGACGGCGATGAAGTTGCCTTCGAAGGACACGTCGCCCACCGTGATCGGGATCGCGTTTTCCGCCCCGGCATTGGCCGTCAGCATCGTGTGTTCCGGCCGGACATACAGCTTGGCGGTCTTTTGCGACCCGATGTTGCCCAACCGGGCGCGGAAATTGCCATGCGCGCTGGCAAAGCTGGCCATGCCGTCGGCCGATTGCTGGACATCACCGACGAAGATGTTGTTTTCACCGACGAAACTGGCAACGAACCCGTTCACCGGGTTGTTGTATATCTCACGCGGGTCGGCGATCTGCTGGATGCGGCCCTGGCTCATGACGCCCACCCGGTCCGACATCGCCAGCGCCTCGCCCTGGTCATGGGTGATGTAGATGAAGGTCACCCCGGTGCGCTTCTGGATCGCGCGCAGTTCGGCCCGCATGTGCTGGCGCAGCTTCAGGTCCAGCGCCGACAGGGGCTCATCCAGCAGCATCACCGAAGGCTCGACCGCCAGCGCGCGGGCAATCGCCACGCGCTGCTTCTGGCCGCCGGAAAGCTGGCTGACCATCTTGTCCTCGGCGCCCGGCAGATCGACAAGCTTCAGAAGCTCGGTCGCCTTGGCGCGGCGGGTGGCCTTGTCGATGCCCCGCACTTCCAGCCCGAACGAGATGTTCTCCCAGATCGGCATCAGCGGAAACAGCGCGAGGTTCTGGAAGATCAGCGCGGTCGGGCGCTGGTTAGGGCGCTGGCCACGCACGTCGGTGCCACCGATGCGGATGACCCCTTCCGTCGGCTCGATGAAGCCCGAGACCATGCGCAGGATCGTGGTCTTGCCACAGCCCGAGGGACCAAGAAACGAAAAGAACTCACCCGGCTTGATCGAGACATTGGCATTGTCGACCGCCCGGAAGCTGCCGAAATCGCAGCAGACATTTTCCAGATCAATTCCGGCACTCATTCGGCGTCTTCCCCCTGAAGCCCTGTCGTCTTTTCTTGCAGGCTAGCAGCCTGTCGCGACCAATCAATGGCTATTGCCCGACCGCACGCCAATCCGTTCTGAAACGACGCCCCGCCGCCTTAAAAAGTCACGCCGGGCCCGATGGGGCCCGGCGTGCGGTTCAGAACGATGATCTTCAGGACGCCTTGAACTTGTCGGCGTATTCCGCGCGCTTGGCCAGGAACTCGGCCGACTGGTCGGGCCACCACCACAGCTTGGACAGCGCCGCGTCGTCGAAGGTGCCGCCGTAGAACGTGGCCACGTCCGGCGACATGAACTCGCCCGAGCCCTTGCCAACCGGGTTGGACGAGAAGGCGGTCGCCCACATCGCCGAGCCTTCGGGGCCGGACACGAACTTCACGAACTCATGCGCCTGGTCGACGTTGACTGCGTTCTTCATCATCATGAAGCCCTGGTGCCAGGCAAAGGCACCCTCGACCGGAGCGATGTACTTGAAGCCGTCGTTCCGCAGGTTGTAGCCGGTCGAATCCCAGTTCAGGCCCAGCGTGGCGCCGTTCGCGGTGAAGCCGGCGTTGGCCTCGTTCTCGCCCGACCACCACTGCACAATGTTGCCCTTGGCCTTGGTCGCCTCGGCCAGGGCAATGTCCCAGACCTCGACCATCGCGGCCATGTCGGTGTAGCCGTCCATCCACGGACGCGGCAGCTTGCCGGTGGCGTCCAGCCAGCGGCCCATGGCAGCCAGCGCCGAATGCGGGCGCAGCACGACCATGTTTTCCGGGTTGAACAGATCGCCCAGCGACGGCACCTCGCTCAGCTTGGCGCCTTCCGCGTTGGCGACCAGCGCTTCTGTGCCCCAGTTCGACGGGACATACAGCAGCATGCCGTCCTTGCGGCTGCGCTCGGCGGCGGTGCCGTCGGCCAGACCCGGCAGGTAGTTGTCCATCGCCAGCTTGGCTTCGTCGAACGCGCCGACCAGCCCGTTCGAGTGATAGGCACCGACGCGGTCGATCGTCGGCTCGATCACGTCGACGCCGCCGGTCTCGACGGCAACCTTGGCTTCCGCGAAGATCGTCTCGTTATCGGGGGCTTCCTTGAAGTTCACGGTGATGCCGGTGGCCGCGGTGAAGGCCGGGAACACTTTTTCGGCCAGCACCGGATAGCCGGCCCAGCCGACGAAGTTCAGTTCGCCCGACGAGGCAAGCGCCTTGGACGAGATGATCGCCGGAGCGGCAAGAATGCCTGCCCCTGCGGCAGAGCCTTGCAAGAACCGGCGGCGGCTGAAGGCAGAGGATGAGTTTTTCACAGTAGTCTCCCTGGTTTCAAAAGACAGAGGCAGCGGGCTGTCCCCCCATTCGACGTGCAGCGCAGATGGCGGCATCGGACCTGTCTATCAGCAGCCATGTAACAGAACCTTGTCACCCGCCCGTGCCGTCTCTCGGCTGAAGGATTACTCTGCTATTCCTTCATTCTGTCAACGCAGACCTGCGATGGCGGGGCCTTCGCATGCGGTTATTGACGCATGGATCAATGAAAATGCACTGGAGGGGCGTTTCTGTTCGACCGCCGGGACGGAAAATGCGCGCGCAGGGCCGGAGGGCAGCGCAAACGCGGGCACTGCGCTCAGCGGGAGGAGAATCAGTCGCGGACGCAGCCCTCTCAACCTGCACGCGCATTGGTGGCGTCGCCCACGTCTTTCCGGGCAACAGACACCGACTTCACGATGGCGAATATCTGTTGTCCCGGCGCCAGGCCCATCGCTTTGGCCGACCGCCGGGTGATCCGGGCCAGCAGCTTCTGCCCGGCCAGATCCAGCTGCACCATCGTGCCGGGACCATCGCCGTCGTGCAGGGCAAGCACGGTGGCGGGCAGCAGGTTCAGCGCGGAAAGCCCCTCGGGCCGGGTCAGCGACAGCATGACATCCTGTGCAGCAATCCGGACGCGGACCATCTGGCCGGGGGGGGCCTCGACCCGTGGCAGCCACAACGGCCCGGCCCCGGTCCGCAGGCGGGTCAGCCCGTCGTCCTCTTGCGCCTCGATCCGGGCGGTCAGGATCGCCCCGGCATCGCGCAGGCCCAGAAGCAGAGCCGTCTCGGGATCCGACAGCAGCTCGGCCGCCGGGCCGAAGGCCGCAAGCCTGCCGGCCTCGATCACGGCGATGGTCGTGGCAAGCCGCGCCACCTCGGGAAGCGCGTGGCTGACGTAGAGGATCGGTAGGTCCATCCCGTCGCGCAAAGCCTCGACATAGGGCAGGATCTCGGCCTTGCGCGCCTCGTCCAAGGCGGCGAAAGGCTCGTCCATCAACAGCAACCTTGGTCCCGCCAAAAGCGCGCGACCGATCGCGACCCGGCTTTTCTCGCCGCCCGAAAGGCTTGCCGGACGGCGGGCCAGCAGCCCGCCAAGCCCCAGAAGGTCGACGATCCGGTCCCGGTCCGTCAGCGGCAACCGCCGGACGCGGGCGCCGTAGGCAAGGTTCTGCGCGACGGTCAGGTGCGGGAACAGCCGGCCATCCTGAAACACATAGCCGACCCGGCGCCGATGCGGCGGCAGATCCTGCAACGCCACGCCGTCCAGACTGATCCTGGCCTGGTCCGGGCGCAACAGCCCCGCGACCGCGTTGATGATCGTGGTCTTGCC
Organism: Rhodobacterales bacterium; assembly: GCA_031441285.1. Classification (GTDB taxonomy): domain Bacteria; phylum Pseudomonadota; class Alphaproteobacteria; order Rhodobacterales; family Rhodobacteraceae; genus Tabrizicola. The sequence goes on along the minus strand of JANOER010000141.1, from coordinate 3,213 downwards.
CGACCCGGAGCGTCCGAACAGGCAGGTCAGGCCGGCGGGCGCCGTGAACGCAAGATCCAGCGTGAAATCGGCAAAGCGGTGGAGCAGCCGGATGTCCAGCGTCATCGCCCGGCGATCCCCTGCGCCACGCGGCGCGACAGCCATTCCGACAGCACCAGCCCCGCCATGGCCACCACCAACGCGATCAGCACCAGCCGGAAAGCCGCCCCGTCGCCGCCCGGCACTTGCAGAAAACTGTAGATTGCCGTCGGCAGGGTCTGCGTCTGGCCGGGAATGTTCGACACGAAGGTGATCGTCGCCCCGAACTCTCCCATCGCCTTGGCGAAAGCGATGACCGCGCCCGCGATGATGCCGGGCAGGATCAGCGGCAAGGTCACGGTCAGGAACACCACCGGCCGCGACGCGCCAAGCGTTGCCGCGGCGTCTTCAAGCTTCGGGTCCACCGCCTCGATCGCCAGCCGGATCGCGCGGACCAGCAGCGGAAAGGCCATGACCGCCGCCGCCAGGGCCGCGCCGGTCCAGCGAAAGGCAAAGGTGATGCCGAACCAGTCCTCCAGTGCTGCGCCAAACGGCCCGTTCCGCCCGAAGCCAAGCAGCAAGAGGTAGCCGGTCACCACCGGCGGCAGGATCAGCGGCAGGTGAACCAGCCCGTTCAGAAGCCCGTGACCGGGAAACCGCTTCCGTGCCAGGATATGGGCGATCAGGATGCCGAAGGGCAGGCTGCACAGGGTGGCCACCACCGACACTTTCAGCGAAAGGCCCAGCGCCGACCATTCCTCGGGCGTAAGCCAGTCGGTCATGGCAGGGTCTTGAACCCGTAGGCCACAAACACCGCCTGCGCCTCGCGGGTGGCCAGATGATCAACAAACGCCGCAGCCTCGGCCACCGGTGAGGCTCCGATCACCGCGGCCGGATAGACGATCCGCTGGTGGCTGTCTTCGGGAAAGGTGCCGATCACCGTGACCCCGGTTTCGGCCCCCGCAACCGAAGCCCCCGCGTCCGAGGCCCCCGCGTCCGAGGCATAGACGATCCCCAGCGGCGCCTCGCCCAAAGCCACCAGTTTCAGCGCGATGCTGACGTTTTCCGACTGGGCAACGCTGTCCTTCACCCCGTCCCAAAGGCCCAGCGTTTCCAGCGCCTCCTTGCCATACTGTCCCGCAGGCACCGCCTCGACCAGCGCCATGGACAGCTTGCCGCCGTCCAGAAGCGCCGGCAGGTCCAGGTCGGCGTCGATCGCCACCGGCGGCAAGGCGGCATGCGAGACCAGGATCAGCCGGTTGCCCAGAATGTCGCGCCGGCTTTCCGGGCGGATCAGGGTCCTGTCGTTCAGCCGGTCCATCCACTGCGTCGAGGCCGAGATGAAGACATCGGCGGGCGCGCCTTCCTCGATCTGCCGGGCCAGGACCGCGCTGCCGCCATAGGACAGGATCACCCGGTTGCCCGTCGCCTCGCCCCAACTGGCCGCCACTTCGTCCAGCGCAAGCTTCAGGCTGGCGGCGGCGAAAACGGTAATCTCGGCGGCCGCGGACGGCGGGGCGGCCAGGGCGGCAAGCAGCCAGAGGGCAAGTCCGGGACCACGCATCACGAGGGATTCCATATGTTCACGGATACATATCGCAACGCGCGCGAAGTGGCGCAAGCGTTATTTCCCGTCGGACATATCCCGAAGCAAAGCCGCAATCGCCCCGATCTCGGCCGCGCTGTCCTGCCTTGCGCGGTCGACCATCGCCTCATAGGCCGCCAGAACCACGCGGCCCGCATCGGTCAGCGCCGCCCCGCCGCCCCCCGCGCCCCCCCGTGCCCGGCTGACCAGCGGCGCGCGAAACGCGGCGTTCATCTCGTCCACCAGCGACCAGGCGCGCTTGTAGCTCATCCCCATGGCCCGACCCGCGGCCGAGATCGACCCGGTGTCGCGGATATGGGCCAGAAGCTCGGCCTTGCCCGGTCCAAGGACCAGCCGGTCACCGAACAGAAGCCGCAGCCGGAAGGTCACATCAGGCAAGGACATGACCCACCATTCCCTGCCCCGCAACCGCTGGCAAGTCCGGGCGGTGGCCGATTGACTCAAAGCGCTTTGAAAAATAGGTTCCCCCCGAACGACCACCAGAAGCCCCCCTGAAACGGAGAATTCCATGCCCATCCGCGTCACCGTCTGGGGCGAAAACGTCCACGAGCGGAAGAACAAGGTCGTCGCCGAGGTCTACCCTGCGACCATGCACGGCACGATCGCCGAGGCCCTGAACCGCGAGGTCGGCATTTCCGCCACGACCGTTACCCTTCAGGACCCCGACCACGGGATGACGGCGGCCAAGCTGGCCGAAACCGACGTGCTGATCTGGTGGGGCCATGCCGCGCATGGGGATGTCGCCGACGAAATCGTGGAACGGGTGGCCGAGGCGGTCTGGTCCGGCATGGGGGTGATCTTCCTGCACTCGGCGCATTTCTCGAAACCCTTCAAGCGGCTGATGGGTGCGCCCTGCAACCTGACCTGGCGCGAGGCGGGGGAACGCGAACGCCTTTGGGTCACCAGCCGCCAGCACCCGATCGCGCGCGGCATTCCCGACCATTTCGAACTTGAGAACGAAGAGATGTATGGCGAACCCTTCGGCGTGCCGGAACCGCTGGAAACCGTTTTCGTCAGCTGGTTCGCGGGTGGCGAGGTGTTCCGGTCCGGTCTGACCTACCGGCGCGGGGCGGGGAACATCTTCTACTTCCGTCCGGGGCACGAGACTTACCCGACCTACCACCAGCCGATGGTGCAGCGCGTGATCGCGAACGCGGTCCGCTGGGCGCACAATCCCGAAGCCCGGATCGCCAACCCGAACGATGCCCCGAACACCGTGGTGGGCGCGGCGCTGGAGCCGATCACGGAACGCGGGCCGCGCCTGCACCGCGACGGCGAAGCGGGGTTGCGCTGATGAAAGCAGTCCGTCTTCTGATCCTTGGCACCGGCGGGATGGCCAAGACGCACGCCCAGAACTTCTTGGCCATCCCCGGTGTCAGCCTTGTCGCCGGGATCGACAACCGGCCTGACGTGCTTGCGGCCTTCCTGAACACTCATGGCATCGCGCAGGGTTTTGCCACGGTGGACGAGGCGCTGGCCTGGGGCCAGTTCGACGCGGTGGCGAACGTCACCCCGGATGCCGCACACTACGCCACGACCCTGCCCTTTCTGGCCGCCGGAAAGCATGTGCTGTGTGAAAAGCCGCTGGC
>JANOER010000140.1:0-33805 GCA_031441285.1 Rhodobacterales bacterium | reverse complement strand
AAGATCGGTTGCCCGGATGTGCCCGTTGTCGGGTTTGCCGGCGACGGTGCCTTCGGCATCGCGGTGACGGAACTGACCGCGATCGGCCGCCCGGAATGGCCCGCGATCACCATGGTGGTGTTCCGCAACTACCAGTGGGGGGCGGAAAAGCGGAACTCGACGCTATGGTATGACGACAATTTCGTCGGGACCGAATTGGACGAAGGGGTCAGCTATGCCGGGATCGCCCGGGCCTGCGGGCTGCAGGGCGTGCAGGCGCGGACGATGGACGAGCTGTCGGCGGCGCTGCGGAAGGCCGTCGACGACCAGATGGCGGGCCAAGGTCGGGGCAAGACCACGCTGATCGAGGCGCTGATCAACCAGGAACTGGGCGAGCCCTTCCGCCGCGACGCGATGAAGAAACCGGTGGAGGTGGCGGGCATCCGCCGCGAGGACATGCGGCCGCAGGTGGCAGGGTGATTGCAGGCATGATTTTTCTGCGAAAAATCACACACGGATGCCGCGGTGCCCTATGACCTTGGCCTCTGGGCGGTGCTGTGGATGGCCGCCGCCACCCTTGTCGCCGGATTTGTGCGGGGCTATTCCGGGTTCGGCTTTTCGGCGCTGCTGATCGCAGCCGCCAGTCTGGTAACCAATCCGCTGAATTTTGTCGCGGTTGTGGTCATTCTGGAAACGGTGATGTCGCTGCAAGCCGCAAAGGGCGCGAGGCAGGACGTGGATTGGCGCCGGGTCGGCTGGCTTATGGCCGGGGCAATGCTGGGGTTGCCGCTGGGCCTTTGGATCCTGACCGGGGTCAGCGAGGACACCGCGCGGGCGGTGGTCTCGGGCTATGTCCTTCTCATGTGCGCGGTGCTTCTTGCAGGATGGCGGTTGCGCGGGGAAGTGTCGGGCGCGGGCAATGGCGTGGCGGGGCTGGTGTCGGGACTGGCCAATGCGCCGGGAATGGGCGGGCTGCCGGTCGCGGCCTTCTTCGCCGCGCAGCCAATGCCTGCGACGGTGTTCCGGGCGACGCTGATCGCCTACTTTCCGCTGCTCGACCTCTACTCCGCCCCGCTATACTGGCTCGCCGGGCTGGTCAGCTGGGATACGCTGTGGACAGCACTGATCCTGCTGCCGATCACGCTTCTTGGCAACTGGCTGGGCGGGCGGCACTTCTTTGGCACCGATCCGCAAGACTTCCGCCGCTTTGCCATCGTGCTGCTGGCGGGGCTTGCTGTCCTTGGGCTGGGCAAGGCGGTTCTGTGATGTGGCTGATTGTGAACGCTGGTTCGTCTTCGCTGAAACTGAAGGTCTTCGAGGACGACCAGGAGATCGCAAAGGCCTCGGTCACCGAGATCGGGGCAGACGGGCATCGCGCGGCGCTGGAGGCGGGGCTGGCGCAGGTTTCGGTGCCGGTCGGGCGTCTGACAGCGGCGGCGCACCGGGTGGTGCATGGCGGAACTGCACTCACCGATCCCTGCCGCGTGACGCCAGAGGTCATGGCCGCGATCGAGGCCTGCGTGCCGCTGGCACCCCTGCACAACCCCGGCAATCTGGCCGGCATCCGGGCGCTTGAGGCGCTGCGACCGGGCCTGCCGCAGTTTGCAAGCTTCGACACCGCGTTTCACAAGTCCAATCCCGAGACGGCCGTGACCTACGCCCTGCCAGAGGCCGAGCGCGCGCTTGGCCTTCGGCGCTACGGCTTTCACGGGATCAGCTATGCGGCACTGGTGCATTCCTTGACCGCGCAAGGGCCGCTGCCGCGCCGGCTGCTGGCCTGCCACCTTGGCAACGGGGCGTCGCTTTGCGCGATCCGTGACGGGCAGTCGGTCGCCACCACGATGGGCTATTCGCCGCTGGACGGGCTGACCATGGGCACCCGCTCTGGAAGCATCGACGGCAACGCGGTGCTGCGGCTGGCCGAGACGCACGGGGTGCAGCGGGCCGGCGAGATCCTGAACCGGGACAGCGGGCTTCTGGCCCTTGGCGGGGCCAGCGACATGCGCAGCCTGCCGCCCGCGTCCTTTGCCCGCGCCCATTTCATCTACTGGGCGGTGTGCCATGCCGGGTCGATGATCGCCGCAATGGGCGGGCTGGACGCGATCGCCTTCACCGGCGGGATCGGCGAGAACGATCCGCAGGTCAGGGCCGGCATCGTGGCTGGCCTCGGCTTTCTCGGGGCGGTTGCGGACGAGACCGCCAACCTGCAGAATGCGGCAGAATTGCACACACCGTCATCGCGTGTCGCGATCTGGACAGTGCCGGCGGACGAGGAGCGCCAGATTGTCCGCGAGGCAATGGCCGCGCGCCAGAGGGAGGGGTCTTGAACCAGCCGAAGATCGACATCTCCCGCCCGCCTTCGGACGAGATGCGTCAGACGACATGTTACATGTGCGCCTGCCGCTGCGGGATCAATGTCCATCTGAACTCTGGCAAGGTCACCTACATCGAGGGCAACCGGGATCATCCGATCAACAAGGGCGTCCTCTGTGCCAAGGGGGCCAGCGGGATCATGCAGGTCACCGCGCCAAGCCGCCTGCGTGCGCCGTTGCGGCGCGTGGGGCCGCGTGGCTCGGGTGCATTCGAGGTGATCTCGTGGGAGGAGGCGCTTTCGACCGCCGTGTCCTGGATGAAGCCTCTGCGGGAGACGGCGCCAGAGAAGCTGGCCTTCTTCACCGGCCGCGACCAGAGCCAGTCCCTGACCAGCTGGTGGGCGCAGAATTTCGGCACGCCGAACTACGCAGCGCATGGCGGCTTTTGTTCGGTGAACATGGCGGCGGGCGGCATCTACACCATTGGCGGGGCATTCTGGGAATTCGGTCAGCCCGATTGGGACCGCACCAAGCTGTTCGTCATGTTCGGCGTGGCCGAAGATCACGACAGCAACCCGATCAAGATCGGCATCGGCAAGTTGAAGGCGCGCGGCGCGCGGGTGATCTCGGTAAACCCGATCCGCACCGGCTATTCGGCGGTGGCGGATGACTGGATCGGGATCACGCCCGGCACCGACGGGCTGTTGATCCTGTCGCTGATCCATTGCCTGCTGGAAGCGGGCAAGGTTGACCTCGACTACCTTGCCCAATGGACCAACGCGCCCCTTCTGGTGTCCGAGACCAAGGGGCCGGAGAAGGGCCTCTTCGTCCGCAACGCCGAAAGCCAGCCTTTCGTGATCGACCGCCAAAGCGGCCACCCGGCGCCCTGGGACGGCAAGGGGGTCCAGCCGGATCTTGGCGCCGAATGGCAGGGGCACCGGACGGTGTTTCGGCACATGGTAGAAGAATACCTGAAGCCCGAACACGCCCCCGAGGCCGTGGCCGCCCGCTGTGGGGTTCCCGCAGCGCGGATCCGGGCGCTGGCGGCGGAACTGGCCGAGGTCGCCTTTGACCAGGCGATCGCACTGAAGCGTCCTTGGGTGGACTTTCGCGGCAATAGCCATGCCGACATGCCCGGCCACCCTGTCAGTTTCCACGCCATGCGCGGGATTTCGGCGCATTCCAACGGGTTCCAGACCGCCCGCGCGCTGCATCTGTTGCAGATCATCCTGGGCGCGGTGGAGTCTCCTGGCAGCTACCGGCTGAAACCGCCTTACCCCAAACCGATCGAGGCGCACCCGACCCCGCATTTCGTCACCACCCCCGGCAAGCCCCTGACCGGCCCGCACCTGGGCTATGTGCGCTCGCCCGACGATCTGGCGCTGCTTGCGGACGGCTCGCCCGCGCGGATCGACAAGGCGTTTTCATGGGAGAACCCGTTCTCGGCGCACGGCCTGATGCACATGCTGATCCCGAACGCCCATGCGGGCGACCCCTACCGGATCGACACCCTGTTTCTTTACATGGCGAACATGGCGTGGAATTCCTCGATGAATTCCACGCGCGTGATGGAGATGCTGACCGAAAAGGGGGCGGACGGGGACTATCTGATCCCCCGGATCATCTATTCCGACGCCTATGCATCCGAGATGGTTGCCTATGCCGACCTGATCCTTCCGGACACCACCTATCTGGAACGGCACGACTGCATCAGTCTTCTGGACCGCCCGATTTCGGAACCCGATGCGGCAGGCGATGCAATCCGCTGGCCGGTGGTCGAGCCCGACCGCGAGGTGCGCTGCTTCCAGACGGTGCTTCTGGACCTTGGCGCACGGATGGCCTTGCCGGGGATGGTGAACGAGGACGGCAGCCCGAAGTTCAAGGACTATGCCGATTACATCGTCAGTCACCAGCGCCGACCCGGGGTCGGTCCGTTGATGGGATTTCGCGGGGATGGCACGTTGACGGGCCGTGGCGCCCCGAACCCCGACCAGATGCAGCGCTACATCGACAACGGGGCATTCTGTCAGGCGCATGTGCCCGAGGATGCGGCCTTCATGAAGCCCTGGAATGCCGCGTATCAGGATTGGGCGGTGAAGCTTGGGCTTTACGAGACGCCGCAGCCCTACCTGTTCTCGATCTGGTCCGAACCGATGCGCCGGTTCCAGCTTGCAGCCGAAGGCTTTGGCCCGCGTCAGCCCCCCGACCATCTGAGAGAACGCTTGAAACAGGCGATGCACCCCCTGCCGATCTGGTACGCGCCCTATGGGGACGAGGACGCGGCCTTCGGCTACCCGGTTCACGCGCTGACCCAGCGGCCGATGGATATGTATCACTCCTGGGGCAGCCAGAACGCCTGGCTCCGGCAGATCCGGGGCACGAACGTTCTCTATCTGCCGACGAAACTTTGGGACGCTCAGGGTTTTCATGCCGGTGACTGGGCGCGGGTCTCGTCGCGCTCGGGGACGATCGTTGTGCCGGTGGCGCATATGGCGGCGTTGAACGAAAACACGGTCTGGACCTGGAACGCCATCGGCAAGCGCAAGGGTGCCTGGGGTCTTGACGCAGATGCACCAGAGGCAACGACAGGGTTTCTCTTGAACCACCTGATTTCCGAGCTTTTGCCGGACAAGGGAGGCATCCGGTTGTCGAATTCTGATCCGGTTACGGGCCAGGCGGCCTGGTTCGATTGCCGGGTGAGGGTGGAGCGTGTCGCAGCCTTAGACCATCCGGAGGGCAGGGGGTCTGAGCCTGCTTTCAAGCCGTTGCCCGATCCGCCGCGCGCAGACGGACCCCGGGGCAAAAATTCTTCTGCGAAGAATTTCGTGCGGAATTTTCGCAGAAAATTCATGGCGCCTGGGGAGAAGCCGCAATGACTGCTTTGCCGGGGGCGACCGAGAAACGGCTGGGTCTGGTGATCGACCTCGACACCTGCGTCGGCTGTCAGGCTTGCGTGACCGCCTGCAAGGGCTGGAACGATCAAGGTCAGGGGCTGTCGGATCAGGATGCGTATGGCGCCAACCCATCGGGCACGTTCCTGAACCGGGTCCATTCCTATCAGGTCACCGTGCCCGATGCCCCGCCGCAGATCGTGAACTTCCCCCGCTCATGCCTGCACTGCGACGACGCGCCTTGCGTCACCGTCTGCCCGACCGGGGCCAGCTACAAGCGGGCCGAGGATGGGATCGTTCTGGTGAACGAGGACGCCTGCATCGGCTGCGGGCTCTGCGCCTGGGCCTGTCCCTATGGCGCGCGCGAGCTTGATGCCGATCAGGGCGTGATGAAGAAATGCACTCTCTGCGTTGATCGCATCTACAACGACGCCCTGCCGGAAGTGGACCGTGAGCCCGCCTGCGTGCGCACCTGCCCGACGAATGCCCGGCATTTCGGCGACTTCGCCGATCCGGACAGCGCGGTGTCGAAACTTGTCGCCGACCGGGGGGGCTATGACCTGATGCCGGACATGGGAACGCGCCCGACCAACAAGTACCTGCCGCCGCGCCGGAAGGGGCCGGGCGACGCCAGCCCGCTGGCTCCGCTTCTGGACGTGAAGGCCCACGGGATTGCCGGCTGGCTTGACCGGATGCTGGGGAAGCTCTGAATGCATCCGGCACCCTCGGTCATTCTCTTTTCGGTCCTGTCCGGACTTGGATTCGGCTTCCTTGCGTTTCTTGGCGCCGGACCAGCGGTCGCGACCGGATGGGCGGCGTTCCTTCTGTGGGGGCTTGGCTACGCGCTGGCTGTCTCGGGGCTGCTGGCGGCGACGTTCCATCTTGGAAACCCCAAGAACGCGCCAATGGCCTTCACCCAATGGCGGACAAGCTGGCTCAGCCGTGAGGCCTGGGCCTCGGTCGCTGCTCTGGTGGTTCTGGCGCCGGTGGCGCTTTCGGACTGGCTTAGCTTTGGCCTGCCGCGCCTTGTCGGGCAGGCAGGTGCAACCCTGGCGCTGGTGACCGTGTTCACCACCGGGATGATCTATGCCCAGATCAAGGCCGTGCCGCGCTGGCACCACTGGCTGACGCCGCTGATGTTCATGGGCTTTGCTCTTGCCGGCGGGGCGATGCTGGCGGGTGCTGTCTGGGCGCCCGCAGCACTTCTGGCGGTCGGGGTGGTGCTTCTTGCGGTCTGGCGGACCGGCGACGGCGCCTTCGCGCGCGCCGGGCAGACGACCGGCAGCGCGACCGGGCTTGACCGGCTGGGCGTGCCCTGGGTCTTTGACCCGGCGCACACGGCGGGGAACTACCTGATGCGCGAGATGATCTTCGTCGTCGGTCGCAAGCATGCGGCGAAGCTGCGGATCATCGCAGTATTGCTGGCCTCGGTCTTGCCCGCGCTGGTCCTTTTGCTGCCCTTGGGCGGGCCGGGGATCGCGCTGGCGGCGAGCCTGCACCTGACCGGGGCGCTGGCCGCGCGCTGGCTGTTCTTCGCCGAGGCCGAACATGTCGTGGGACTATTCTACGGTGCAGCCGGGGGGGCGCGCGGGTGATACGGCCGCCCGCATGAGCCCGTTCAAGCGCTATGACATCCGCGGGCGGCTGGGGGTGGATCTTGACGCGGCGGTGGCCGAGGCAATTGCCCGCGCCTTTGCCGCTGTGACCGGGGCCGGGACGGTGGTGCTGGCGCGCGACAGCCGCGAAAGCTCGCCCGAGCTGGCGGACGCGGTGGCCGCAGGGCTGATTGCCGGCGGCGTGCAGGTGCTGGACCTTGGCCTGGCCGGGACCGAGGAGATGTATTTTGCAACCTCCAACCTTGGCGCGGATGGCGGGATCATGGTCACCGCCTCGCACAATCCACGCGACTACAACGGGATGAAGCTGGTCGGCCCCGGCGCGGTGCCCCTGTCCGACGCAGCGTTCGCACGGCTGTGCTCCCTGTCCGCAACCCGGCCGGACCGCCTTCCCGGCGGGGGTCGCACGGATGCATCGGTAGTCCGTGACGCCTATGTCGATTGCATTGCAAACCTGGTTCAACCCGAACGGATCGGCCCGTTGCGGGTGCTGGTCAACAGCGGCAACGGAGCGGCCGGCCCGACGCTGGATGCCCTGGCCGAGCGTCTGTCGGCACGCGGTGCAAAGCTGGATATTCAGCGCCTGCATCACCCGCCGGACGGAGCCTTTCCGCACGGCATTCCAAACCCGCTGCTGCCCGAAAACCGCCCGGGAACCGAAGCCGCGGTCCGGGCGGCGGGGGTGGATCTGGGCGTGGCCTTCGACGGCGATTTCGACCGCTGCTTCCTTTTTGACGGGCAGGGCGGGTTTCTGGACGGCGAGCATGTGATAGCCCTGTTGGCGCGGGCGCAGCTGGCCCTGCATCCGGGAGCCGCGATCGTGCATGACCCTCGGGTTCTCTGGGCGGTCGAGGCAGCGGTCCGCATCGGCGGCGGCCGGTCGGTGCTGGCCCCGACCGGCCATGTCTTCCTGAAGGCCGCGATGCGCGCGACCGGCGCGGTCTACGGTGGCGAGATGTCGGCGCATCATTACTTTCGCGATTTCATGGCCTGCGACAGCGGCATGATCCCCTGGCTGCTGGTCGCGGGCCTGATGTCGCAGACCGGACGCAGCCTGGACGAGATGGCCGCTGCTTTGCGCCGGGACCATCCTTCTTCGGGTGAGATCAATTTCTCGGTCCCCGATCCAGCGGCGACGGTCGCCCGGGTGGCGCGCGTTCTGGCCCCCGAGGCGCGGGGAGTGGACTGGACCGACGGGCTTTCGCTGGATTTCGGCGACTGGCGGGCGAACCTCAGGGCGTCGAACACCGAACCCCTTCTACGGCTGAATGTCGAGGCGCGCGGTGACCGGGGTCTGGTTCAGGCGGGCGTGTCGCGGCTGCAGGAACTGATCATCGGCTGAATTCGCAAACTGCCCAAGAAGCGGGCGCCTTGCCCGGTCCTGCGGCAGTTGCCCCCGGCCTGACGGGTTCCCGGCCCGGATGATGCCTCCTTGCTGTTCAAAGGGGGCCGCGCGCCGCCAGATTTGGGCCAAAGGGGCGCCTATGACTGCTTTCCAGCCAATGCCGATGCTGCAACGCGCCCATGGCGCGGCGCTGGTGACGCTTGGGCCTGACGCAAAGCTGCAGCGCCTGCGCTGCGAGGGGTCGGCCAAGGCGATCCTGCCGGGCGGTGCCGCGGTGCCGGAAGTGGTGTTCCTGAACACCTCGGGCGGGCTGACCTCGGGCGACGCGCTGCGCTACCGGCTTGATCTGCAGGGCCAGCGGGCCGTGGCCACGACCCAGACCGCCGAACGGGCCTACCGGGCAGAAGGCCCCCCGGCGCGGATGGAGGTGCAGCTTTCGGTCGGTCGCGGCGGTTGGCTGGACTGGCTGCCGCAGGAAACCATCCTTTTCGACCGGGCGGCACTGGACCGCCGGACCGTGATCGATCTTGCGCAGGGGGCCGGGTGTCTGGCGCTGGAGGTGGTCGTTCTGGGCCGAGCGGCGATGGGCGAAACGGTCAGCGACCTGCGCTTTCGCGACTGGCGCGAGATCCGCCGCGAGGGCGCGCCCCTGTGGATCGACCCGCTGGCGCTGGACGCGGACAACCTGCGCGGCGGCCCGGCCTGCCTTGGCGAAGCGCGCGCCTTTGCCAGCATCGTCCAGACGGGCGAGGTGCCGCTGGCACCCCTGCGCGCCGTTCTTGACGAACCCGGGGTCGAGGCTGCCGCCTCGGCCTTCGCGGGGCGCTGCGTGGTGCGGATGCGCGCAGCCGATGGCTGGCCGCTGCGCCGCCAGATCATCCGCGCCCTGCACGTCCTGCGGCAAGGCCGCCCTCTGCCGCGCGTCTGGCAACTCTGAGGAACCGGCATGAACCTGACCCCCCGTGAAAAGGACAAGCTTCTGGTCAGCCTTGCGGCCATGGTCGCCCGCGGCCGCCTGGAGCGCGGCGTGAAGCTGAACCACCCCGAAGCCATTGCGCTGATTACCGATTTTGTCGTCGAAGGCGCGCGCGACGGACGATCCGTTGCCGACCTGATGGAGGCCGGCGCCCATGTCATCACCACCGGGCAGTGCATGGATGGCATCCCGTCGATGATCCATTCCGTTCAGGTCGAGGCGACCTTTCCCGATGGCACCAAGCTTGTCACCGTCCACCATCCGATCCGTTGAGGTAATCCCATGTCCCGTCTGTTCTGCCTTGTTCTGTTGCCGCTGGCCTTCCCGGCATTTGCGGACGCGGGGCTGCACCACCACCCCCACGGGATCGAGTTCGGCTGGGTCCTGTCGGCCCTGCTGGGCTCGATCCTTGGCGGCGGTGCGGTCTTTGCCCTGTTGCGGCGGCGCAAATGATCCCCGGCGAGGTCTTTCCCGCCGAAGGTGATCTGGTCCTGAATGCGGGCGCCGAAGTGACCGTGCTGATGGTCGCAAACACCGGCGACCGGCCAGTGCAGGTCGGCAGCCACTATCACTTTGCCGAGACGAACGCAGGGCTCGACTTCGACCGCGACGCGGCGCGGGGCAAGCGGCTGGACATCGCCGCGGGCACGGCGGTGCGGTTCGAACCGGGGCAGACCCGCGATGTGCGGCTGGTGCCACTGGCGGGCGCGCGGGTGGTCTACGGTTTCAACGGGACGGTCATGGGGCCGCTTGGATGATGCTTGACGCAAGGGCCGCAAGGGGTGGACGCTCGCCCTACCATCAACAAGGGAGACTGACCGATGTGTGACGCCTGCCTGATCGAGAACATCAAAGCCGATATGCTGTCTCGCCGATCGCTGTTCAGCGGCGCTGCGGCGACCACGGCGGCGGTCATCGCCACTGGCTTGACCACGGCCCGGCCCGCGCTTGCGCAGGCGGCGGGCATGGTCGTGGACCTGACCCATGCCTATGACGGCGCCTTTCCGACCTTCGACGGCAATCCCGGCATCCTTTACGAACCGGCGGTGAAGTTCGAAGGCAATGGCTACCAGCTTTGGAAGCTGACGATCTTCGAACACACCGGCACCCATATCGACGCGCCGCTGCATTTCAGCGCGGACGGAACGTCGGTTGCCGACCTTGCGCCCGAACAGCTGATCTGCCCGCTTTGTGTCATCGACCTCACTGCCAAGGCCGCCGAAGATGCTAACGCGGTGGTCGAGCCTGCGGACATCGAGGCCTGGGTTTCCGCCAACGGCGAGATACCGGCGGGGTCTTGCGTCGCAATGAACTCTGGCTGGTCCGCGAAAGTGGCAAGCCCGGAGTTTCGCAACGCGCCCGATGGCAAGTTGGCCTTCCCCGGCTTTTCCAAAGCGGCAACCGACATGCTGGCCGGGTTGAATGTTGCCTCCATCGGTGTGGACACGCTGTCGCTTGATCCCGGCAACTCGGCCGATTTCGCGGTGCATTTCTCGTGGTTGCCGGGCGGTCGCTTCGGGATCGAGAACATGGCGAACCTCGACCAGATGCCGGCGACGGGTGCCACGGTGTTCATCGGCGCTCCAAAGCACAAGGGCGGCACCGGCGGGCCTGCGCGCATTATGGCGGTTGTCTGATGGCAACCGTTCCCCTTTTGCGGGACGAGGAGGCGGGGGCCGAGGCCCTCGCCGTCTTCGACGACATCCGGGCAAAGCGGCAAACGGACTTCGTCAACAACTTCTGGCGCGCGCTGGCGCATGATCCGGTGACGCTGAAGGCGATATGGGACAGGGTGCAAACCGTCATGGCCCCCGGCGCGCTGGACCCTTTGGTGAAAGAGCTGATCTACATCGCCGTCTCGACCGCCAACGGCTGCGATTACTGCGTCCACTCGCACACCGCGGCGGCGACTGCCAAGGGGATGACCCCCGCCCAGCACGGCGAGCTTCTGGCGGTAATTGCCATGGCCGCGCAGACCAACGCCCTCGCGACGGCGCTTGCCGTGCCGGTTGACGACCGGTTCAAGGCCTGAAGGAGCCACAATGCCCGCCACGATTTCCCGCCGCACCTATGTCGACATGTATGGCCCCACGGTGGGCGACAGGGTTCGCCTTGGGGATACCGAGCTGATCATCGAGGTCGAACGTGACCTGATCGCCGAACGCAGCGCAGGCGGGGCGAATGCGCTGCGCTATGGCGAGGAGGTCAAGTTCGGCGGCGGCAAGGTGATCCGCGACGGGATGGGGCAGTCGCAAGTGACCCGCGCCGCAGGGGCGATGGACACGGTGATCACCAATGCGCTGATCGTCGATTACACGGGCATCGTGAAGGCCGACGTAGGCCTGCGGGACGGGCGGATCGCGAAGATCGGCAAGGCCGGGAACCCCGACACGCAGCCCGGCGTCGACGTGATCATCGGGCCGGGGACCGAGATCATTGCCGGCGAAGGGCGCATCCTCACGGCGGGCGGCATGGACGCCCACATCCACTTCATCGCGCCGCAGCAGATCGATGACGCGCTGCATTCGGGGATCACGACGATGCTGGGCGGTGGCACCGGCCCTGCGCATGGCACGCTTGCCACAACCTGCACCCCCGGCCCCTGGCACCTGATGCGGATGATGCAGGCGGCGGATGCGTTTCCGATGAATCTGGCCTTTGCGGGGAAGGGCAACGCGTCGCTGCCTGCTGCCCTGGAGGAACAGGTGCGCGCCGGGGCGTCCAGCCTGAAGCTGCACGAGGATTGGGGCACCACCCCCGCCGCGATCGACTGCTGCCTGACCGTGGCCGATGCGATGGACGTCCAAGTGATGATCCACACCGACACGCTGAACGAAAGCGGCTTTGTCGAGAACACCCTGAAAGCCATTGCCGGCCGCACGATCCACGCCTTTCACACCGAAGGCGCCGGTGGCGGCCATGCGCCGGACATCATCAAGGTTGTGGGCAGCCAGAACATCCTGCCGTCCTCCACCAACCCGACCATGCCCTACACGGTGAACACGATCGAGGAACACCTCGACATGCTGATGGTCTGCCACCACCTTGACCGCCGGGTGCCCGAGGACGTGGCCTTCGCGGAATCGCGGATCCGGCGCGAGACGATTGCGGCCGAAGATATCCTGCACGATCTCGGCGCCTTCTCGGTCATCTCGTCGGACAGTCAGGCGATGGGCCGGGTGGGCGAGGTCATCACCCGCACCTGGCAGACCGCGCACAAGATGAAGGTCCAGCGCGGGCGGCTGGACGGCGAGCAAGGCGAGAACGACAACCTTCGCGTCCGGCGCTACATCGCGAAATATACCATCAACCCCGCCATCGCCCACGGGATCAGCCGCCACATCGGATCGGTCGAGGCGGGCAAGCGCGCCGACCTGGTCCTCTGGTCACCGGCCTTCTTCGGCGCAAAGCCCGAGATGGTGCTTCTGGGCGGAGTGATCGTCGTGGCGCAGATGGGCGATCCGAACGCGTCGATCCCGACGCCGCAGCCGGTGCATACCCGTCCGATGTTCGGGGCCTTTGGCGGCAGCGTCACGCGCAATGCGGTGACCTTCGTCTCGAAGTCCGGCGCGGAAGCGGACGTCCGGGCCAGTTATGGTCTGGCCAAGGACACGCTGGCTGTCGAAGGCACGCGCGGGCTGGCCAAGCGCGACATGAAACTGAACGATGCCACGCCATCCATCGAAGTTGATCCCGAAACCTACGAAGTACGGGCGGACGGTGTCCTTCTGACCTGTGAACCCGCACGGGAGTTGCCGCTTGCGCAGCGATATTTCCTGTACTGAGCCTTCAGGCATGAACCCGGGGCGCCACAGCCTGCTGGCCGCCCGCTTGCGTTGGCCCCCCTTGCGTTGTCCAGCCACGGCGAAAGACCGGGATCACCGGAAAGCGGTGTTCAATCGACGCGAGCGTGGTTTCACGACGCTTCAGCCGGTCGATTTCGGCACGGATCTCGGCCAGTTCGTCGGCCAGCGACAGGCGGGGCGTTGTCATCATGATCCTCCTTTGGTCCTTGAAGTCAGGATCGACTCGAAACCTGAAAGAATCGCTAAGGTGTGCCAATGACCCAGCCCGCAGCCCAGACCTTGCCCGCAGCCAAGACCTTGCCCGTGGCTCAGACCCTGCACCGCGCCGGAGACTGGCCGCGCCTGGCAACCGGGCGGGTGGTGCTTGGCTATGACGACCGCTTCCTGCGGCGCAAGCGGCTGACCATGGCTTCGGGCGAGCCGTTCCTTGTTGACCTGCCCGGGACGGCAAACCTTCTGGCCGGCGATGCGCTGGAACTTGACGACGGCCGGCTGGTCGAGATCGCCGCAGCGGATGAGGCGGTGCTGGTGATCCGGGGCGATCTGGTGCGTCTGGCCTGGCACATCGGAAACCGCCACACGCCCTGCCAGATCGAGGCCGACCGGCTCGTGATCCGCGCCGATGCGGTTCTGGCCGACATGCTGCGCGGTCTGGGCGCCATCGTGGCCGAAGCGCAGGCCCCGTTCACCCCCGAAGGCGGGGCTTACGGTCTGGGGCGCACGATGGGCCATGCGCACTGATCTGCTGTCCCTCGTTCAATGGCTGTCCCCGGCCTTTCCGACCGGCGGCTTTGCCTATTCGCACGGGCTGGAGTCAGTGATCGACGAGGGTGTGCGCGGGGCGCCCGGGCTGTCCCACTGGATCGATGGCGTGTTGCGGTTCGGCGCGGGGCAGGCTGACGCGATCCTGTTGGCGGCGGCCTTGCGGCCAGGGGCGGATTTCGCGCATCTGGACCGGATGGCGCGGGCGATGGCCGCGACGGCAGAGCGGTTGTCAGAGACGACCGAACAGGGGGCCGCCTTCGCGCGGACAGTCTCGGCCTTGACCGGACGCGATCTGCCGCCGCGCGCGCTTCCCGTTGCGGTCGGCGAGGCTGCGTCGGACCTGGACCTGCCGCCCGACGACGTGGTGGCGGTCTATCTGCACGCCTTCGCCGCGACCCTTGTGGCCGCTGCCACCCGGTTCGCGCCCCTTGGCCAGACCGAGGCGCAAGGCATGCTGGCAGCCCTTCACCCCGTGATCGGTCGGCTTGCGGACCAGGCTGTTGCGGCGCTGCCCGAGGACATCGGCACGGCGGCGCTGGGCGGTGATCTTGCAGCGATGCGGCATGAAACCATGGATGTAAGGATTTTCAAGACATGACCGCATCGAAGCACGGACCCCTGAAAGTAGGGATCGGCGGGCCGGTCGGCGTGGGCAAGACCACACTGACCGAAGGGCTGTGCCGGGCGCTGGCGGGACGCTGCTCGATGGCGGTGATCACCAATGACATTTACACGCGTGAGGATGCCGACTACCTGATGCGGGCGCAGGTGCTGCCGCTGGACCGGATCCGCGGGGTGGAAACCGGAGGCTGCCCGCATACCGCGATCCGCGAGGATGCCAGCATCAACCTTGCCGCCGTGGCCGACCTGCGGGCGCTGCATCCGGACCTTGACCTGATCCTGATCGAAAGCGGTGGCGACAATCTGGCCGCAACCTTCAGCCCCGAGCTTGCCGACCTGTCGATCTATGTGATCGACACGGCGGCCGGGCAGGACATCCCAAGAAAGCGCGGGCCGGGGGTCACCCGGTCTGATCTTCTGGTGGTGAACAAGACCGACCTTGCCCCGCATGTCGGCGTGGACCTGACGCTGCTTGAGGCGGATACCCGGCGGGCGCGGGGCGACCGGCCCTATGTCATGGCGCGGGTCGGCCATGGCATCGGCATCGCCGAGGTGGTGACGTTTCTGGAGACGGAAGGCGGGTTGCGGCTTGACGGAACGGCGTGACAGCGGCGCGGCCGGGCGGCGACCCGGCAAGCCAAGGCATAAAAAAGCCGCGCCCCTTACAAGAGGGCGCGGCCTTGCCGTTCAGGCCAAAGCCTGCCTTGCGCCGGTCAGGGCGCGGGTGCTGGCGACAACGAAACGATGTAAGCCCAGACGTTTGCCGCATCTTCCGGCTTTTTCAGCTTGAAGGCCATCTTCGACTTGGCCTTGTCGTCACCCAGCTTGGCTTTCAGGAACTTGGCCGGGTCCTGAGCATATTCGACAAAACTGGCTTCGTCCCAGACGGCGCCGGTCGCGCCAAGCGCCGCGATCGACTCGCCGTACTTGAAGCCCTCGTAGGTGCCAACGACGCGACCCGGCAAACCAAAGAGGTTCGGGCCGGTCTTTGCGTTCTTGCCGGCCAGCACTTCGCCGGCCTCGTTGGCAACAACGTGGCAGGTCTGGCACTGGTTGAAGGTCTTGGCACCGGCCTCGATGTCCTGTGCTACGGCAGGTGCTGCAAGGCTGGCAAGGGCAAGGGCAGTCAGAGTCAGTCGCATCGGTATCCTCCGGGTTTCTTCAGGAACATTGTGGTCTTGGGCGCGATTTTGGCAAGGGCGGCCTGTGATAATTCACGCAACCGCGTGGGAAATCGCGCACCGGCTCCACAAAGCGGTCAGGGCGGTGATCAGGCGGTCGATGTCGGCATCGCTGTGCTGGGGTCCCGGCGTGATGCGCAGCCGTTCGGTGCCCTTGGGGACGGTGGGGTAATTGATCGGCTGCACATAGATGCCCCAGTCGGCCATCAGGATGTCGCTGATCATCCGGCACTTCACCGGATCGCCGATCATCACCGGGATGATGTGGCTGTCGTTGGCCAGATGCGGGATGCCGGCGCGGTCCAGCCGCGCGCGAACCTTCGCTACATTGTCGCGCTGGCGGGCGCGTTCGTCGCCCGACGCTTTCAGATGCCGGATCGACGTGGCGGCCGCGGCGGCCACTGCGGGGGGCAGCGCGGTGGTGAAGATGAAGCCGGAGGAAAAGCTGCGCACGAAATCGACCAGCGCCTCGGTTCCGGTGATGTAGCCGCCCATGCAGCCGAAGGCCTTGCCAAGCGTGCCCTCGATCACGTCGATGCGGTGTGCCAGGCCCTCGCGTTCGGTCACGCCGCCGCCGTGGTCGCCATACATCCCGACCGCGTGGACCTCGTCGATGTAGGACAAGGCGCCATGCGCTTCGCACACCTCGACGATCTCGCGGATCGGGGCGATGTCGCCGTCCATCGAATAGACGCTTTCAAACGCCACGATCTTCGGGCGGTCGCCCACGGCGTGCAGCTTGCGGTCAAGGTCGCGCCAGTCGTTGTGCTTCCACAAGACCTTGTCGGCGCGGCTGTGGCGGATGCCCTCGATCATCGAGGCGTGGTTCATTTCGTCCGACAGGATCACCGCGCCCGGGATCCGCGCGCCCAGCGTGCCAAGGGCCGCCCAGTTCGAGACATAGCCCGAGGTGAACAGCAACGCCGCCGCCTTGCCATGCAGATCCGCCAGTTCCGCCTCAAGCGCGCGGTGCTGGACCGTGTTGCCGCCGATGTTGCGCGTGCCGCCCGCGCCGGTGCCACAAGCCTCGACCGTCGCGATCATCGAGGCCACGACCTCGGGGTGCTGGCCCATGCCGAGATAGTCGTTTGAACACCAGACGGTCACTTCCTCGACGCGGTCACCGTGGCGGTTCGCCTTCGGAAAGGACCCGCGTAGACGTTCAAGATCGGCGAAGGTGCGATAGTTGCCTTCGGTCTTGAGCGTATCGAGCTGGCTTTGAAAATGGCGAGCAAAGTCCATCAGGGTCACTTTCTTACGGTCAGGGTGGGGTCGGCGGCGGCGGGTTCGGGCAGCATCCAGCGCCAGAGCTTCTGGTCGGGCAGGGGCAGGATCATGAACCAGTGTTCCAAGAGGGCCAGGCTGGTCAGCGTGGCAAGCAGGATATGGCCGACCCGCGCCGCATCGGTCGGGGCGCTGTAGGCGCGCTCCAGCCAGCAGCCGGTGGCGAAGGTCAAGAGCGACACCGAAATCGGGAACAGCCAGTTCATGCCGGCATGGCGGAAGTGGCTGGCAAGGTGCGACAGCGGTCGTGGCAGGAATTCGGTATGGATTCGGGGCACGCCGAAAAAGAGGTTCAGCTTGGCCGACAGCCGCGCGAAAAAGAGGACCGCAAAGGTCCACAGCCCGATGGAGTTATCCGCCCCGCGCAAGGCAAGGGCCAGAAGAACCAGCGCCGCGACCAGCAGCGCCTCGTGCCACAGGATCGTGGTCGCCGCGCGCCAGAACCGATCCCAGCCGCGCACGAACGGCGGGCAGGGCTGCGTGTTCGGCCCGGTGATGATGCCGGAAAGGAACGCGAGTTCGATCCAGCCCCAAAGCGCCAGCGCCGACAGGAACGCGGCATAGGTGCCCCCGATGGAGCTCTGGTCCCGGGTAAAGCCAAGACCGGCGAGGCCCGCGATCAGCAGCGGCAGGCCAAGCAGGACCGACAGGCCATGCGCTGCCCCCCCGGCCCGGTCGGCATGCCGGACGCGCCACAGGATCGCGCCGGTGGAGAACCACCACAGAAAAAGCGTGACCAACGCGGCGGTCCAGGAATTGGTCATGTGCGGCCCCCCCCGAAGGGAAGACCGCACCGGCCCGGGGAACGCGCCCATTCCGCCAGACCACCCGCTGCCGGAACAGCGGTATGAGAGGTGCTGGTCAATACGTTGGTTCAAGCCGCACATTGGCGGGCAGGTCGTGGCGTTTGACCGGGATCACATAGAGCGTGGCAAAGGTCAGCGCGGCCTTGGCCCCTGCCGCCCAGCCTTTCAGCGTGCCAGAAACGCCGCCCTGCCGCTTTGCCGCATCCATCGCAAGGAACGCGCGGTTCAGCCGCTTCAGCCGGGGGATCCAGCGCGGGTGGTCGATGTTCAGCTCGATCGGAAAGATCTGCCGGCTGATGGTCGAGGTCTTGCGGAACACCTCCTGGTCATACCAGGCAATGTCGACGCCAAGGGCCTTGTGAAACTCGGGCCGTGCGTGGTCGCGGACCCACATCGTCGAATAGACGGCGGTGAGGAAGAACTTGATCCACAGCTTGTTCACGAAGCTTTCCGTCAGCTTCGGGTCGGTTTTCATCAAAAGCGCGAAGGCCTCGCCGTGGCTGAACTCGTCGTTGCACCATTCGCGGAACCACTTGAAGATCGGATGGAACCGCTGTTCGGGATGCGCCTCAAGATGGCGGAAGATGGTGATGTAGCGGGCGTAGCCGATCTTTTCCGACAGGTAGGTAGCGTAGTAGATGAACTTCGGCCGGAAGTAGGTGTATTTCTTCGCCTTGGTCAGAAAGCCCAGGTTCACCGCCACCCCCGCCTCGCGCAGGGCGTCGTTGATGAAGCCGGCGTGGCGCGCCTCGTCGCGCGACATGTAGCTGAAAAGCTCGCAGATGTCGGGGTTCGACCCGCGCCGCTTCATTTCCTTGTAGAGCACGCAGCCCGAGAATTCGGCGGTGCAGCTTGAGACCAGAAAATCGATAAGCTCACGCTTCAGGGGCGGGTCCATGCCCTCCCAGTCCACCGTGTCCCAGGCCTCGGTCTTCTTGAAATGGCCCTTGTTCGGGTCCGATTTCATCTGGGCAATCAGCTTGTCCCAATCGGCGCGCACGGGTGTCACGTCGATGCGGTCCATCTCGTCGAAGTCGGTGGTGTAAAAGCGCGGGTTCAGCAAGGTGGTTTCCGTCGCCATCGCGGTCGTGTCGGGCGGGGCCATCCCGGCGGCGACTTCGGCGCCAGAGTCGGGGTAAAGGTCCATCGGGGTTGCGTTCATAGCCGGATCTCCTCGGAAAAGGAAAACTCGCACAGTTCCATGAAGCCGAAATCGCCGGTTGCCCGGGTCCAAAGCCGTTCCAGCGCCGTGGCGCGGGTGATCGTGGCGGTGCGGTCCTCGACGATGACCTCGCCGAAGGCAGCCATCACCGGCGCGCCGTGGACCAGCACTTCATCGCCGGGATAGACGACGGCGCCGTTGTTGAAGCGGACGTGGGCATGCAGGCTTTCGAAGCGGTGGCTGACTTCGACGGTGCAGGGCACCCGTTCGGTCAGCCTTGTGAAAAGTCCCATGATCTTGGCTCCCTATTTCTGATCGAGCAGCCGTTCGAACGCGGCCTTGTTGTCGGACCCGAAGGCATACAGCTCGACGCTCCAGCCGGTGTCGGGGTCTTCGGCGGCAAGTCTGCCGTTGGCGTATTCCACGATGCGCACTGGGCGCAGCGGGTCAACCCCATGCTTTCTTCTTTCGGTCGCAAGGCCACTTTGCACGACCGTGACAAAGCCGCCATGCGGCAGATCGAGCATCACCGAGCCGTCGGTATTGCGCACGGTGACAGCTTGCGCGTCATGGCCTTCCAGCACGATCCAGCGCTCGCGCAGCATCTCGGCGGAGGCGGGCTGGGCGGTGGGTTCGCGGCCGGTGACCACGGCGAAGGTGGTGATCGCCAGCGTCGACAACGCCAGCGCCAGCATGGCGCGCAGCAGGGTGCGCGGCACAAGGTCCGCATCATGGCTGCGGTAGCCCGGTGCATGCTCGAGGATGGAACGTCTGGTCATGGCGCCCCCCTATTCTGCCGCAACCGGCGCGAAGGCCGGGCTGCGGGCCACTTGCGGCAGGTTGAGCCGGGCTTCGGCGGCCTCGGCCAGCCGGCGCGAGACCGGGGCCGCATCGGCGATCGAGCGCAGTGCGGGCTGGGTCTTCGACCAATGGCCGGGACGCAGATGCGGCCAGACGACAAGAACCGAGATCCGCGTCTCGCCCAGCGTCTCCAGCGCGATGGTGCCGGTGCCGTCACGGCGCAGGTCAAGCGACGCAGCACCGATCTGCGCGAAGGGCAGGTTGAAGGTGACGGGCAGGGCGGCACCGATGCGCAGCACCACGCGGGCGGTGGTCAGCGTGTAGGTCGTGGTCCGGGCCTGGACCCAGGCAAGCCCGTAGATGATGCCAAGTCCAAGCAGGCCAAGCGCCAGATAGGGCAGCCCCATGGCCAGGGCCAGGCCCGCACCGCCATCAGCCAGACCGGTGCCCGCCCGCCAAAGGACGATCAGGGCAAAGTATCCGGCGATCCAGCGGATCTTGTAGGCATCGCGCGCCAAGGCCCAGGGGTCTGGTCGTCCCTGCCAGAGGATCAGTTCTCCCTGCGGGGGCCGTTCCGGCAGCCCGGGCAGGGGGTCGAAAGCAAAGTCGTCATGGCTGGACATCACCAACCCTCCATTCAGGTGTGAAAGGCGGGGCCCGGGCGCGGGCCCCCGCCTGTCAGGTATCAGAAGCCCCGCTTGCGCTTGGCGGCGTCATACATCCAGCCCGAGGCGACATAGGCCGAGATCTTGTCCTCCTCAAGCTTGGTCACTTCCGTCGCGGATTTCGTGGCCGGGATCGCGTCGAAGCTGTCCGAGGCCAGGAAATTCACCCGCACGCGGTCTTCCTGGATGCGGGCAAGGGTCAGCGGCACCAGCCGCTTCTTGCCCGAATTGAGTTCGACCTCGATGTAGCGCACCAGCTGTTCGGGCACGTCGACCCAAATGTCCGACACCCGGCCGACAACCTCGAGATCGCCGGCCTGGACCGGCAGACCGCGCGGGTCGCGCCCGGCTGAGACGATAAAGCCCTCGGCCCGCGCCAGCGGCACGATCTTGTTGTGGCCGTGGCCGTCCAGTTCGGGCTCGTCGCGGCGCGGCACCCAGGCGGCGGGACCGACACCATCGGTCATCGGGTTGCCGGTCGGCGCATGGGGAAAGCCGTCCGATACGGCCGTCCGGGCCAAAGCCAGGCCCGCGCGGCGGTGGGCCGCCTCGTTCGCGGTGGACGGCATGGTCACGTCACCCTTGCCATGGGGAAGCCGAAAGGTCTTGGGCCTCGGCACCGGAAACGGTCCCTGGTTCGGGGCGGGCTGGCCGTCCTCGGTCTCAAGGGGGTAGCCTTCGCGCATGTTCTCGGTCTGCAGATAGTAGATCAGAACCGCAAAAAACAGCCAGAAGCTCCAGATCGCCAGGCTGGCCAGATCGAAGTTGCTGAAGAAGTTGACACCTACCATTGTAAGGTCCTCCGTAGGGATCAGGTTGGGAATTCGGCGATGCCGAAGCGGTCGCCGGTGGTCGGGGTGTGGGCAAGCGGGATCACCCGGACCAGCGGCCCGAGTGCGATGAGGGTCAGGAACAGAAGGCCGATTTCGGCGTGGTAGACAAAGCTGTAGCCCAGGGTCGGGTCAGTCAGCGCCGGTCCAAGCGCGCCGGACTTGGCAAGGTGTCCGGTGATGTCGCGGATGGCACCGCCAAGGAAGATCGCAAGGCCCGCGGCAGTGGCCTGTGCGGCCCCCCAGGCGCCAAGTGCGAGGCCGGCCCCGGCACCGCCGGTCTTCAGCGCCATCGCGGCGGTCAGGGTCGAGACGGCAAAAAGCCCGGCACCGAAGCCGATGAACGCGGCCCCGGCGTAAAAAAGTGCGGCGCTGCCAAACGGCCCCGCGAAGATCACGCCGGTAAAGGCGGCGATACCGGCAAGGATGCCGCGCGCGGCGATGCGGTGGGGGTCGCGCCCCTTGCCCATCCAGCGCCCGGCCAGGATGAAGCCCGCCAGTGCGCCTGTTGCATAGACCGCGGTCAGAAGCGTGGTCTTGCCGACGGACAGCCCCAGCACCTCGCCGCCGTAAGGCTCCAAGAGCACGTCCTGCATGTTGAAGGCCAGCGTGCCAAGGACCACCACCGCCAGAAGCCGCCCGGCACTGCCGCCGGCCATCAGGTCGGCCCAGGCATCGCGGAAGCGCGGGCGCGGAGCCTCACGCTCGGCGCAGGTCATCGGCCGGACCTTTTCCTGCTTCCAAAGTGCGATCAGGTTCAGGACCAGCGTCACCACGGCGCAGCCTTGCACGACACGCACCAGCGTCAGCGGCGTGAAGTCGCGCAAAAGCCAGCCGACGATGACGGCCGAAAGCGCCATGCCAACCAGGAACATGACGTAAAGCAGCGCCACGACCCGCGGCCGTGTCTCGTCCGTCGCACGGTCCGAGGCCAGTGCAAGGCCCGCGGTCTGGGTCATGTGCAGCCCGATCCCGGTCATCAGGAACGCCATTGCCGCCAGCACTTCGCCCGCCCAGGCGGGGCCAACGCTCTGGTCACCGGACAGCACGATCAGGGCGAAAGGCATCACCGCCAGCCCGCCCATCTGCCAAAGCGAGCCGAACCAGAGGTAGGGCACCCGCTTCCAGCCGATCGCCGAGCGGTGCGTGTCCGACCGGTGGCCCAGAAAGGCGCGGAACGGAGCGACCAGCACCGGAATGGCAATCATCAGCGCCACGACCATCGCGGGGACTCCCAGCTCGACGATCATCACCCGGTTCAGCGTGCCCAGAAGCAGGACCGTCGCCATGCCGACGGACACCTGAAACAGCGACAGCCGCAACAGTTGCCGGATCGGCAGCCCGTCCGAAGCCGCATCCGCGAAGGGAAGCCAGGAGGCGTCCAGCGCCATCAGATGCTTCCGCCGCAGGATCACGGGCAATACTCCATGCAGTCCGAGATGTAGAACCCCTTCGCAACGCGTCCCACCGGCGCAAGTCCAGGCCCGGTCGCGCGCGAAAGCGCCTTCAGGCTGTGCGGGATCATCACCGGCGAGCGGTCGCCCCGTGGAAAAAGCTTGCCCGCGTTCCACATGACCATCAGCAGCGGCGTGCGAGGGGCGACGGTAAAGATCACCCGCCCGCTGCGCCGTGCCAACCCGTGCAGCGTGCGCGCAATGTCGTCGGCGCTGTAGTAGATCAGGCTGTCCATGGCGACCACGGCATCAAAGGCCCCAAGCGCGGGCTCGGTCATGTCGCCGGCGTGAAAGCTGACCTGATGGCGCAGGGCTGCGGGCAGCCGGTCACGCGCGATGGCCACCAGCTTTGGCGAGATATCGGCCGCCACCACCGTTGCCCCGCGTTTCGCCAGCTCCACCGACATTGCGCCGGTGCCGCATCCGGCATCCAGCACCCGCGCGCCCCGCAGGTCCGCAGGCAGCCGCGCCAGCATCAGCGCGCGCATGAGGTCGCGCCCTTCGCGCACCGTCTGGCGGATGCGGCTTACCGGAGCGTCCGAGGTCAGCCGCTCCCAGGCCTTGGTGGCGGTGGCGTCGAAATAGGTTTCGACCCGGGCGCGGGTGCCCTGATAGTTACTGGACGTGTAGTCGGTCATCAGTCGAACCCGAGAAGTTCGAAGATCTCGCGGTCGGGCAGCGGTTCGGGAAAGCTCTCCGGCAGGCTGACCGACTGCCACAAGGCGTTGGCCAGACGGATGTATTCGGCCCGAGCCATGACGACATCCTCGTCGTTGTCCATGGCAAAGAGCGTCTTCTTCTTCAGACGGCTCCGGCGGATCGCGTCGATGTCGGGCATGTGCGCCAGCCGGTTGAAGCCGACCTTGGCGCAGTAGCGGTCGATTTCGTTGGTCTCCCGGCTGCGGTTGGCGACGCATCCGGCCAGCCGCACCTTGTAGTTCGCTGACTTGGCCTGCACGGCGGCGATGATCCGGTTCATCGCATAGATGCTGTCAAAGTCGTTCGCGGTCACGATCACCGCCCGGTCGGCGTGCTGCAAGGGCGCGGCAAAACCACCGCAGACCACGTCGCCGAGGACATCGAAGATCACCACGTCGGTATCGTCCAGCATGTGGTGCTGCTTCAGAAGCTTCACCGTCTGGCCCACGACATATCCGCCGCAGCCCGTCCCGGCGGGTGGCCCTCCGGCCTCGACGCATTTCACCCCGCCGAAGCCTTCGGTGACGAAATCTTCGGGGCGCAGCTCTTCGGCGTGGAAATCGACCTCCTTCAGGATGTCGATCACCGTCGGCTGCAGCTTTCCGGTCAATGTGAACGTCGAGTCATGTTTTGGGTCGCAGCCGATCTGCAGCACCCGCTTGCCCATCACCGAAAACGCGGCGGAAAGGTTCGACGATGTCGTCGACTTGCCGATCCCGCCTTTGCCGTAGACCGAGAACACCTTGGCGCCCTCGATCTTCTGGGTCGGGTCCAGGTGAACCTGCACCGAGCCGTCTCCGTCCAGTCCCCGAAGGTTCGGGATGTCATCACGCGGGCTCATCTCTGATCCCCTTTCATCTTTGCGAAAATATCCCGGGGGTGTGGGGGCTGGCCCCCACTCCGACGGGTCAGTCTGGCGCACGAACGGGTCATTCCGCCGCGATCCCTTCCATCCGGTCCTCAAGTTCGTCCGCCGCGCGTTGCAATGCGGCAAGCGTCTCGGGATCGGGCTGCCAATAGTTGCGGTCCGAGGCTTCCAGAAGCCGTCCCGCCATTCTTACCGAGGCTTCCGGGTTAAGATCGGCCAGACGCCGGCGCATGGCGTCGTCCAGCACAAAAGTTTCCGACAGGCGCTGGTAGACCCATGGGTCGACATGGCCGGTGGTGGCCGACCAACCCATCGTGTTGGTCACATGCGCCTCGATCAGCCGCACGCCTTCCGGGCCGTGGCGCAGAAGACCCTCGTAGAACTTCGGGTTCAGCGTCCGGGACCGGCTTTCCAGCGCGATCTGCTCCTGCAAAGTGCGCACCTTGCCGCCGCCCCGCGTCTGGTCACCGATATAGACCGGGGTATTCTCGCCCCCCCGCGCCCGTTTTACCGCCCGCGCAATGCCGCCCAGGGTGTCGAAGTAATGATCGACCGAGGTGACGCCCAGCTCTACCGACTCCAGATTCTGGTAGGCCAGATCGACATCCTTCAGCGCCTTTTGCAGAAGGGCCGCGTTTTTCACCGGCTTGCCGTTCCGCCCGTAGGCAAAGCTCTTCCGCGACTCGTAGGCATCGGCCAGCTCGTCCTCGTCGCCGAAGGCCGAGGACCCGACCAGCGTGTTCACGTTCGCCCCATAGGCACCTTCGGCGTTCGAGAACACCCGCAGCGCCGCCGTCTCCATGTCGACGCCCATGTCCTTGGCATAGGCAAGCGCATGGGCACGCACGAAGTTCTGCTCCGGCGGCTCGTCGGCAGTTGCGGCCTTCCAGGCGGCTTCGGCAAGCATCCGGGTCTGCAAGGGCAGAAGGTCGCGGAAGATGCCGGACAGGGTCATCACCACGTCGATGCGCGGCCGGCCAAGGTCGGCCAGCGGGATCAGGTCCGCGCCGCACAGCCGGCCATAGTGGTCGAACCGCGGCTTCGCCCCGATCAGCGCCAAAGCCTGGGCGATCGGCCCGCCGTCCGACTTGATGTTGTCGCTTCCCCACAGCACCAGCGCCACAGTGCGCGGCAGCACCGGATGTGTGTCCAGCAGGCGCTGCGCCTGCGCCGCGCCATCAGCCAGCGCAAAGGCGGTGGGCATCCGGAAGGGATCGAAGGCATGGATGTTGCGGCCTGTGGGCAGGATTGCCGGGCTGCGGATCAGATCGCCGCCCGGAACCGGCGGAATGAAGCGGGCCGCCAGCGCGCGCAGAAGGCCGGGGATTTCGCTGTCATGTTCCAGATGGCGGGCGGCGTCCTCGCGCGCCTCGGCCGGGATCAGCGACAGAAGCTCGGCCAGCGCATCTGGGTCGGGCTTGCGGCCCAGCACGTGCAGGCCGTCGGTGATCAGCGCGCCTTCGGTTTCCAGAAGCTTCAGCCAAAGCGTGCCCGGATCGCCAGCCAGATCGACAGCACTTGCCTGGTCGGCTGCCAGCGCCTCAAGATCGCCCTGCTCGGGCGCGTCGGGTGCCAAAGCCCGCAACCGGGTCAGCGTGTCCTTGAGATCGACCAGCCCCTTGTAAAGCCCCGCCCGCGCCAGAGGCGGCGTCAGATGCGTGACCGTGACCGCGTTCGACCGGCGCTTGGCCAGCGTGGCCTCGGACGGGTTGTTGGCGGCGTAAAGATAGACGTTTGGCAGGTTGCCGATCAGCCGGTCCGGCCAGCAGTCGCCCGAAACGCCGGCCTGTTTACCCGGCATGAACTCCAGCGCGCCGTGCATCCCGAAGTGCAACAGCACGTCGGCTCCGAAATCCTCGCGCAGCCAGCGGTAGAAGGTGGTGAAGGCATGGGTCGGCGCGAAGCCTTTCTCGAACAAGAGGCGCATCGGGTCGCCCTCATAGCCGAAGACCGGCTGAAGGCCGACGAACACCTTGCCGAACCGCTGCCCAAGAACATGCACGCCGCGCCCGTCGGTCTGGTGGCGTCCCGGGGCAGGGCCCCAGGCGGCCTCGACCTCGGAAAGCCAGGGGGTGCGGGCGACAATCTCGGCGGCGGGGACGGTGGCGTGGACATTCGCCGGCTGGCCGTGGCGGGCGGCGCTGCCGCCAAGCACGGCTTCGCGCAGCGCCGCGACGCTTTCGGGGGGCGTCAGGTCATAGCCATCCGCGGCCAAAGCATGCAACGTGTTGTAAAGGCTTTCGAAAACCCCAAGATAGGCGGCGGTTCCGGCAGCGCCGGCGTTCGGCGGGAAGCCGTAAAGCACGATCCCGACCTTGCGGTCCTTCGCGGCCGACCGGCGCAGCAGGGCCAGCCGCGCCACCTTGTCGGCAAGGGCCGTCACCCGTTCCGTGCAAGGCCGCATGGAGCGGGTCTCGCCACCAGTCCCGCCCCCGGCCTCGGTGCTGCCGTCGCGGCCGGCAAAAACGGTGGGGTTGGTCGCGCCGTCAAGCTCTGGCAATGCGATCAGCATCGTCGTCTCGACCGGGCCAAGGCCGCCGCTTGACGCCTGCCACTGCGACAGTGTCTGGAACTCCAGCGGATGGGCCGCGACATAAGGCACGTCCAGCGCGCTCAGCGCAGCCACGGCTGCGGGGCTGTCGTTGTAAGCCGGGCCACCGACCAGGCTGAAACCGGTCAGCGAGACCAGTGCATCCACCTTGCCCAGCAGGTAGGCGTCAATCGCGGGGCGCCCGTCAAGGCCACCGGCGAAGGCGGGGATGCAGGCGATCCCTTTCGCCTCGAAGGCGCGGATCACGGCGTCGTAATGCGCGGTGTCGGCTGACAGGATGTAAGACCGCAGCATCAGAAGGCCAACCGTGGCGGTCGCTCCCTTCGGGCGCGGCAGGTCGCGGATGTCGGTTGTCATCCGGGCCTTCAGGGCCGGGTGATAGAGCCCGACCTCGGGGTAGTCGAGCGGGGCTGCGGCCTTCACGCCGTGCCAGGCCGGATTGGCGCCGTAGCGCGAGACCAGAAAACGGATCATCGCTTCAAGATTGTCGTCCGATCCGCCCAGCCAGTACTGCATGGACAGAAACCACGCCCGCATGTCCTGGGCCTTGCCGGGGATCCAGCGCAGGATCTTCGGCAACCGGCGCAAAAGCGCCATCTGCTTCTGGCCCGAATTGGCCGAAGGCTCCTTCGATCCGCGCAGCTTTTTCAGGAAGGCCATTGCCCCAGATGCCGGCTTCGACATGTCGAGATCACCCATCTTCGTCAGCTTGACGATCTGGGGATCGGCGATGATGCCGACCATCGCATCCAGCCGCGGCCGGGCCTCTGTCAGCGCCGGCAGGATCGCTGTGATGTGTTCCTCGATGAACAGAAGGTTCGCCACCACCAGATCCGCCCCCGCCACAGCGGCCCGGGCCCGGGCCAGGGCCGCGGGGTTCTCGGCCCATTCGGCGGCGGCGTGGACGGACACCACGATGCCGGGAAAGTCGCGCGAAAGGCGCGGCGCGATCCGGGCCGCGGGGCCAGCGGCATGGGCGTCCAGGGTCAGGATGACAAAGCTGTAGCCTTTCGCCTTCCCGGGCGATCTGGCTGTCACTTCGATCCCGATATGGCGGTCATCGCGCATAATGGGCCTTTGCCTCATAAAGGGTGTCGATCGAGATTGCGGTCATGCCGCGGTCAGCGGCGAATTTCTCGGTGTTGCGCCGGGCCTTGCCGCGCACGAAGAACGGGATCTTGCGCAACTCGCGCTCGGCATCGGCCAGCCATATCACCTCGCCCGTGACGGCCTCTGCGGTCATCCTTTCTGCAAAAATATCCCCGCCGGAGGCATCGACCGCAGCCAGAGGAGCCTCCGGCCGGGCGCTTGCCTTGCCACCATGATGGCTTGCACCGGCTGCGTCGTGGAATTCAAAGTCCTCGCGGAACATGGTCAGAAGATGCTCTTCCAGACCCATGACCAAAGGGTGCACCCAGGTGTCGAAGATCACGTTGGCACCCTCGAACCCCATCTGGGGCGAGTGGCGGGCGGGAAAATCCTGCACATGCACCGGCGCGCTGATCACGGCGCAGGGGATACCAAGGCGCTTGGCGATGTGGCGTTCCATCTGCGTGCCAAGGATCAGCTCGGGCTGCAGCTGGGTGATCGCGTCCTCGACCTCGAGGTAGTCGTCGGTGATCAGGGGTGTCACGCCATAAAGGGCGGCCGCAGCGCGCAGGGGGCGGGCCTGTTCGCGGTTGTAGCAGCCAAGGCCGACCACCTCGAACCCGATCTCGCGGGCGGCGATGCGGGCGGCGGTGATGGCGTGGGTGCCGTCGCCGAAGATGAAGACGCGTTTGCCGGTCAGGTAGGTGCTGTCGACCGAAGCCGCATACCAGGGCTGGCGCAGGCCGGCCTCGTCCGGGACCACCAGTCCGGTCAGCGCCGCGACCTCGGCCAGAAAATCGCGGGTGGCACCGGTGCCGATGGGCACGACCTTGGTAAAGGGCTGGGCAAGGGTCTTTTCCAGATGCCGCGCGGCGGTCTCGGCGGTTTCGGGATACATCAGCACGTTGAAATGCGCGGCGCCAAGCCGCGCGATGTCGGCGGGGGTTGCGTCAAGTGGCGCGCAGACGTTCACGGCGATCCCCATCGCCGCAAGCAATCTGGTCAACTCCACCACGTCGTCGCGGTGGCGAAAGCCAAGGGCCGTCGGGCCAAGCAGGTTGCAGCTGACGCTTTCCGTGCGGGGCAGGGACTTTGCCAGCACCTTGACGATCTGGAAGAACGTCTCGTCAGCGCCGAAGTTTTCCTTGCGGCTGTAGGACGGCAGGTCCAGCGGAATCACCGGGACCGGCAGCCCCAGGGCTTCGGCAAGGCCTCCCGGGTCATCCTGGATGAGCTCCGCCGTGCAGGACGCTCCGACGATCATCGCCTGCGGCTGAAAGCGCGCATAGGCGTCGCGGGCGGCATCCTTGAACAGGTTCGCGGTGTCGGCCCCAAGGTCGCGCGCCTGAAACGTGGTGTAGGTGACCGGCGGGCGGTGGTTGCGCCGTTCGATCATCGTGAACAGAAGGTCGGCATAGGTATCGCCCTGCGGTGCGTGCAGGACGTAATGGAGGCCCTTCATCGCCGTGGCGATGCGCATGGCGCCGACATGCGGAGGGCCCTCATATGTCCAGAGCGTCAGCTTCATGGCCGGCACCCGGGGGCTGTCTGCCCCCGGACCCCCGAGGATGCTTGGGCAGAAAGGATGTCAGGGGTCAGGTCGGGGATCATTCTGCGGCCTCCGGTGTCAGAAGGGCGCGGCGGCGCAGGGGCCGAGCGAAAAGGCCGGCAAGATCGGCGGCCTGTTCGTAGAAATGGACCGGGGTGAACACCAGTTCGATCGCCCATTTGGTGGCCAGACCTTCCGCCTCGAGCGGGTTGGCGAGGCCAAGGCCGCAGACGGTGAGGTCAGGGCGGGCCGCACGGACGCGGTCAAGCTGGCGTTCGACATCCTGGCCTTCGGACAGGACCGGGCCTTCGGGCAACAGGTCCAGTTCCGGACCCATCAGCTCGCGGTGCAGGTAGGGCGTGCCGACCTCGACCGGAACCATGCCGCATTCGCGGGCAAGGAACCGGGCGAGGGGAATTTCCAGCTGACTGTCGGGAAAGAAGAAGATGCGCTTGCCGCGCAGGGTCTGCGAGACGCTGGCCAGCGCGCGTTCTGCCCGGGCGCGCGGGGCTGCGATCACCGTGTCGACCCGGCTGGGCGGGATGCCGAAGCTTGCAGCGACGGCGTGAAGCCAAAGCGTGGTGCCTTCCGCGCCGAACGGGAAGGGGGCCGCGACCGGACGCGCGCCCCGTTTGACCAGGGCAGCATGGGTCGCACCAAGGAACGGTTGCACCAGGGCCACGCGGGTCATCGGGCCGATGGCAGGCAGGTCGGACGACCGGCGGGCGGGAAGGCAGCGGACATTTGGGATGCCGATGGCCGACAGAAGCGCAAGCATCTGATCCTCGACCACATCGGGTAGGGCCCCGACCACCAGCAGTCCCTCATCCTGCGACGCGGGCAGGCCGGGAACCATCGCCTCAAGGCAGGCATCCTCGCCTTCGGTGAAGGTGGTCTCGATCCCCGAGCCGGAATAGTTCAGCACCCGCACATGCGGGGCATGGGTGGCGTTCAGGCGTTCCGCCGCGCGGGCGAGATCAAGCTTGATCACCTCGGACGGGCAGGATCCGACAAGGAACAGCTGCCGGATGTCAGGGCGCCGTGACAACAGGCGCGCAACCTCGCGGTCAAGCTCTGCGTTGGCGTCCGCCAGACCGGCAAGATCCTTCTCTTCGAGAATCGCGGTGCCGAAGCGCGGCTCGGCAAAGATCATCACCCCGGCGGCGGCCTGCAAGAGATGCGCGCAGGTGCGGCTGCCCACAACAAGAAAGAAGGCGTCCTGCATCTTGCGGTGCAGCCAGATGATCCCGGTCAACCCGCAGAACACCTCGCGCTGGCCGCGTTCCTTCAGGACGGGCGTGTCGCGGCAACCTTTGTGCGGGGCGTCGAGGCTCATGCCGGCGCCCCGGCGTCCAGCCGCGCGCGGCGCAGCTTCAGGATGAACTGGCCGGCATTTATGACATAGGTCGCATAGGCGGCCAGGGCGACGAACATCAGGCCCTCGGGCGGGAAGGCCCCGGTCCAGAGCGCGAAAACATACAAGGAATGCAAGGCGATGACCGCGAAGCTGAACACGTCCTCCCAGAAGAAGGCGGGGGCGAAGAGATACTGGCCGAAGACCACTTTCTCCCAGATCGCGCCGGTTACCATGATGAGAAACAGCAAGCCGGTCTTGATCAGGATCGAGACGGTTGCGGCCTGGTACCCCTCACCGGTCAGCAGAAATCGAACGACAAGAACCAGCGACACGGCGAAAGCCAGGAACTGTGCCGGCGCCAGAACGCCCTGCACGAGCGTCCAGGGGGACGCGTCGCGGCGGGCACGTTCTTCAACGGTGTAAAGCTGCGTCGTCCGCTTTGGCGCAAGGGTCGTCTGCATCGGCGAAAGGCCCCTCCCAAGGTGGTATCGATCCCGGTCAGCGTAGCCCGACCGCAGGGAGTGTCAATCAAAACTTACAGCCTGTGACTTGACGCACTCCTCGCTTGAGTGGGCGCATGTTTCCGCCTTTGCCCTAAAAATATGCTAAAATACAAGACGATGCTCCTGCGATTGCACGCTGCGTGACAGTCCTGTGCCGCAAGTGTCAATTTGCTTTGACAATGCCGGGCCCATAAGGGAAACTGCACCAGAGCGGCAATCCGGCCTTTGGCCTGCCGTCAGCCCCGCCGGCGAGCCGATCCTGGCGCAGCGTGGCCCCAGCAGGAGGTGGAATGCGCGACAGCCAGCATGGCGGTCAAGGCGATCTCGGCAGCGACGGTTTGTCCGTTCTGGCTCGGTCGATCGTTGCCCGTGTGGCGGCGCGCGACGGCACCGTTGCACGTGCCGTGGACCCTGACCTGGTGGCCAGCATCGCCCGGGCGGTTGCGGCGCCGGACCTTGCGGTTTTCGAAGCGCTTCGCCCGGACCTGCGGCGGGCGCGGATCAGCGACATCGACCTTGTCGACGGGTATTTCCCCGCCGTGGCACGCTTTCTGGGCTGTGCCTGGGCAGAAGATAGCGCCCCCTTTACCGAGGTGACGATCGGCGTCGCGCGGATGCAGGCGATCCTGCGCCAGGTCGGGCGCGACTGGACCAGCAATGTCGAGGCCGGACCTGAAAGCTGCACTGTGTTGATGGTGCTGCCCGATGGCGAGCAGCACAGTTTCGGGGCCATGGTCCTGACCGGCCAGATGCGGCGGCAGGGCATCTCGGTGCGGCTGGAAATCGGCAGCCCTCCGGGATTGTTGCGCCAGATCGTGCGGCAACAGCACTTCGACTGCGCGATGATTTCGATTGCATGTGAAGAGAAGCTTGACCATTGCCGCAAGGTGGTGGATGCCCTCAGGGCCGGAAGTGTCGGGCGGCTGCATGTGGCGGTCGGTGGCGCGGTTCTGGATCGTCCGGTGGATGTTGGCGGTGCAACCCAGGCAGATATCGTGACGAATGATCCCTTGCAGGTCTTGCTTGGGGCGCAGGTCAGAAGTTCGGCGGAAAAAGGTAGTATCGGGTGAAGCATTTGCGGACTGATTTTTGCTGCCAGACAGAAGATCGGGCCTGACGTGAGCACAGACGGCCGCCATATCATGACTGCGGGCAATCTACCCATGATTGCTCCCGATCATCTGACCGAGATCCTGGCATCGTCGGCAGATATCACCCTGCTGGTCGGTCCGACGTTGCGGATCGTGTCGGTTCTGGTCAATCCGGCTCATCGGGACTTCAGTCAGTTGTCCGACTGGGAAGGGCGGGCCCTTCCCGACATCCTGACCCTGGAAAGTCGCCGCAAGCTTGAACTTCGGCTGGCCGATCTGGACGCCGGGCGCAGTGCGTCGATGGTGGAACTGAACCACGGCAGCCAGCACAGCTGGGACTTTCCAATCCGCTATGCAATGCATCGCTTGGGTCAGGACGGATCGCTTCTGATGCTGGGGCGCGACCTGCGCCCACTGGCCGAAGTGCAGCAGCAGCTGATTACGGCCCAGCTTGCCCTGGAACGCGACTATGAGGCCCAGCGCGAGATTGATACGCGCTACCGGGTGCTTATGGAAATGACGCGCGATCCGGTGATGCTGGTGTCGATGTCGACGGGCCGGATCGCCGATCTCAATCCCGCCGCGGCGATCCTGCTGGGCGGCACCCGCCCCGAACTGGTGGGCAGTGCGGTGGCGCAGGAATTCGACGGGCGCCGCAGGGGCGA
Source organism: Rhodobacterales bacterium (assembly GCA_031441285.1). GTDB lineage: Bacteria > Pseudomonadota > Alphaproteobacteria > Rhodobacterales > Rhodobacteraceae > Tabrizicola. The sequence goes on along the minus strand of JANOER010000140.1, from coordinate 939 downwards.
ATTCATCGAGGCGCTGGCCAATGTCGCCGCCATCGACGCGGCCGGTCCGGTCGAGGTGACTGCGCGGCGGTCGCAGCGGCGCGTGCTGGTGTCACCACGCCTGTTCCGCGCGGCGGGAGAGCGGATCCTTCTGTGTCTGATCGATCCGGCAGACAAGCAGGCCAAGGCCGCCGACGATCTTTCGGAAAACCTGCAGCGGCTTTATCATGAAGGCGCGGACGGAATCGTCTTTGCCGACGCCGAGGGCGTTATCCGTGCCGCCAACGAGGCCTTCCTGAACCTGACCGACGCGTCGAACGTGGCTGCTGTCAAGGGGCGGTCGCTGGCCGAGTTCCTGGCGCGCGGTGCGGTCGATCTGCGCGTGCTGACCGAAAACGCCAGACGTGTCGGGCAGATGCGGATGTATGCGACCAAGGTCAACACCGCCTTCGAAGGACAGACCTCGGTCGAGATCGCGGCGACCTGGCTGAACGACCGGCCCGCCCCCTTCTTCGTCTTCGTGGTGCGCGACACCAGCCGCGCCGATGCGCTGCGCCGCCCCGGCCTTGGTGTCAGCGAGGATGGCGGCAAGTCGATCATGGAACTCGTCGGGTCATCCACGTTGAAGGACATCGTCGCCGAGACCACCGATGTGGTGGAAAAGATGTGCATCGAGACGGCGGTGGAACTGACCCGCAACAACCGCGTCGCGGCGGCCGAAATGCTGGGCGTGTCGCGCCAGTCGCTGTATGTCAAGCTGCGCAAGTACGGCCTCATCAACCAGGACAGCGACTAGCGCGGGGGTCCGCCTGCCGGCCCCGGCCCCGCTGCGTCAATTCTGCACATGACAACGGCCCGCACAACGGCGCGCGGCGCGGCATGGGCCCTTGCCCGACTCGAAGTGTCATGTTTAATTGACAGTATGAGTGTCAATCTGACCCGAAATCCGCATGGCGCCCC
>JANOER010000139.1:0-17946 GCA_031441285.1 Rhodobacterales bacterium | reverse complement strand
CCGTCGGTGCCGATCATGAAGGTCGGAACCTGGCCGGTCAGAACCACCAGCGGGATCGAATCCATCAGGGCATCGGTCAGGCCGGTCACGGCGTTCGTGGCACCGGGGCCAGAGGTCACAAGCACGACGCCGGGCTTGCCTGTCGACCGGGCATAGCCCTCGGCCATGTGGACCGCGCCCTGTTCATGGCGGACAAGGATGTGGCGGATGTCGTTTTGCTGGAAGATCTCGTCGTAGATCGGAAGCACCGCCCCGCCCGGATAGCCGAAGACGACCTCGACCCCCTGATCCTTCAGGGCCTGGATCACCATCCTTGCTCCGGTCATCTGCATCGACATCGGTCTTTCCTTTCAGCGCACCACAAAGCCCCCGGAGTTCATCTCGGGGGCGCATGGGAACCTGGATGGGTCAAACCGTCACCGGCCCATGCGCGTCCTTCCTACGATTACTAGAATAGCGGCCATCTGGCGCTTCCTTCATGTTCGGTTGGGACAGTAGGGTGGGGTATGCCGGGCGTCAACCGGATTTGCAAACAGAAAATGTCGTTTCAACCGGGCAAAGTTGAACTTTTCTTGCGATTGCCGGGCTCTCTGCGCAACATTCGATTTTCAAGTCGATAGGGCAGGGTGGTGCCTTCCGTCAGGGTTCCGAGCGAGGTGGCAGCCCGTAGCACACCGCGTTCAGCTTGTTGCCGTCGGGATCGCGGACATAGCCGGCGTAGAAATCCTTGCCATACTGCGGGCGCAGGCCGGGAGCGCCCTCGTCGCGGCCGCCCATGGCAAGTGCCGCCGCGTGAAAGGCATCGACCACCGCGCGGCTTTCAGCCAGAAACGAAACCATCATGCCATTGCCGACGCCGGCCGGGTTGCCGTCGAACGGCCGCGTCACCCACAGGTGCGGACCGGGATCGTCCTTGCCCCAGGCGGCGGAGGTGGCGTCGGTGTCATGATCCGCAATCCTGACATGCCCAAGGGGCGCCAGAACCGCATCGAAGAAGCGGATCGCCCGCGCCAGATCATTCGTTCCAAGCGAGATATAACTGAACATCCGCACCCCCTCGATCCGCAAGGTTTTGTCGCCCGACAGTCTTTCCCGGCGCGGTCTGACGGTCAATCCGGGATCGCCAAAGGAAGGGATTGACAACGGATAAGAGGTATTGGTAATAAAATCTTACCAGTTCACCCGGATCGCGAGGATTGCCGCGAAACCTCGAAGGGGCCTGGCACCAGGAAGAAATGTGGCTCGGTATCGGGGTGGGCAAGCTGTCGTCCGGCTTGCAATGATCCGCCGCATGTCGCACACATACGACAAGTGGTCGCAAAAGACGGCCGCGCTCAGGGGAGGGGTAAGCGTGCAGGCACTTTTGTCGCTGGCATCGGGCATTGACCGCGTGACACGCGCCTTCGGTGCGCTGGCCGCCATTCTGGTGGCGGTTGCCTGCCTGATCTCGGCCTTGAATGCGCTGTCGCGCTATGCGCTCGATCTGTCGTCCAACGCCTTTCTGGAAATCCAGTGGCAGATGTTCGCGGGGATCTTCCTTCTGGGATCGGCGCATGTACTGCGGCTGAACGAGCATGTGCGGGTCGACCTGATCTATGGCGGGCTTTCGGCGCGCAAGAAGCTGTGGGTCGATGTGTTCGGCTTCGTCGCCTTCTTCTTTCCGCTTTGCATCATCATGCTGGAAATGGCTTTTCCATGGGCCTGGGGAAGCTTTGTCGCCGGCGAACGCTCGGCCAATGCCGGCGGCTTGCCGGTCTGGCCGGTGAAGGCGCTGCTGCCGCTGGGGTTCAGCCTGCTGTTCCTGCAGGGAATTGCCGAATTCATCCGCCGCATCGCGGCCCTGAGCGGGGTGATCGAGCTGGACGTCGACTACAAGGCCCCGGATCAATGATCGGAAGGATTTCCTGATGCTGGAATACGGATGGCTGGCCCCGGCCATGTTCGCGGGCCTGATCGCGTTCCTGCTGATAGGGTTTCCGGTTGCCTTTTCGCTTGCTGCGCTTGGCTTGTTCTACGGCTTCATCGCGATCGAGATCGGCTACTTCGAGCTTGCCTTCCTGCAGGCGCTGCCGGCGCGGGTGTTTGGCATCATGTCGAATGACCTTCTGTTAGCCATTCCATTCTTCACCTTCATGGGGGTGGTCCTGGAAAAATCAGGGCTGGCCGAGGATCTGATGGAAGGCTTCGGGCAGCTGTTCGGCCCGGTTCCGGGCGGCATTGCCTATGCCGTGATCTTTGTTGGCGCGATCCTGGGGGCCATCACCGGCACCGTTGCGGCGTCGGTGATCGCGATCGGGATGATCTCGCTGCCGATCATGATGAAATACGGCTACGACATGAAGATCGGCACCGGGGTCATCGCGGCCTCGGGGACAATCACGCAGGTCATCCCGCCAAGCCTGGTGCTGATCGTGCTGGCGTTCCAACTGGGCGTGCCGGTTGGTGACATGTATATCGGCGCCATCGGGCCATCGATCGCACAGGTCTCACTTTTCGCCGGGTTCATCTTCCTGGTGTCGATCTTCCAGCCGCACAAGGTGCCGGCGCTGCCGCCCGAAGCGCGCACCCTGCGCGGGATGGAACTGGCGTCCAAGCTGGCCTGGGGCATGGTGCCGTCGCTGGTGCTGATCTTCCTGGTCCTTGGCACAATCTTCATGGGCCTTGCCACCCCGACCGAGGCCGGGGCGATGGGCGCGGTCGGCGCGATCCTTCTGGCCGTAGCCCACCGGCGGTTCAGCTGGAACATGGTCTGGCAGGCGTCGGACGGCACGATGCGGATCACCGCCATGGTGATCTTCATCCTGGTCGGCGCCACGGTCTTCAGCCTGGTGTTTCAGGGCGTGAACGGCGGCAAGTGGATCGAGCACATGCTGGAAGGCATCCCCGGCGGGCGGATCGGCTTTCTGATCTTCGTGAACATCTTCATCTTTTTCATAGCCTTCTTCCTCGACTTCTTCGAGATCGTGTTCATCGTCGTTCCACTGCTGATTCCGACGGCGGTGGCGCTGGACATCGACCTTGTCTGGCTGGGGGTGCTGTTGTGTGTGAACATGCAGACCGCCTTCATGCACCCGCCCTTCGGCTTTGCGCTGTTCTACCTGCGCGGCATCGCCCCGCCCGAGGTCAAAAGCCGCGACATCTACCTTGGCTCGATCCCGTGGATCATCCTGCAATTGATCCTGGTCGCGCTGATCATCACCTTCCCCGGCATCGTCGACAGCTTCATCGCCGAGGAAGTGCTGCTGGACGCCTCGGTTGTCAGCGAACAACTGGACGCGCTGCCGATGCCGGACCTTGAACTGCCGGCGCTGGACCTAGATCTTGGTCCGGTCGTGACGCCGGCTCCGGCAACGCCCTGAACGACATCAACAAGAAGACTTCAGCAATAAAATGGGAGGACTACCTATGAAAAGACGGAACTTTCTGACGACCGCCGCCGTGGGTTCGGTTGCAGCAGGGCTGGCCGCGCCGGCGCTGGCGCAGTCGATGCCGAAGATCAACTGGCGCCTGACTTCGGGCTTCCCGAAGACGCTGGACACCATCTATGGCGGTGCCGAAGAGCTTGCGACGATCGTCTCCGAGGCGACGGACGGCAACTTCACCATCCAGCCCTTCCCGGCCGGCGAGATCGTGCCGATGCCCGAAGCCGCCGACGCGGTTGCCTCCGGTACGGTCGAGATGACCCACACCGCAAGCTACTACTACTGGGGCAAGAACGCCGCCTACGCGCTGGGAACGGCGGTGCCGTTCGGCCTGAACGCGCGCGGGATCAATGCCTGGTACTACCATGGCGGCGGCATTGACATGATGAACGCATTCTACAACACCCAGGGCCTGCACAGCTTCCCCGGCGGCAACACCGGCGCGCAGATGGGCGGCTGGTGGCGCAAGGAGATCAACAGCCTTGCCGACATGCAGGGCGTCAAGATGCGCATCGGCGGCATGGGCGGCAAGGTCATGGAGGCGCTGGGTGTCGTGCCGCAGCAGATCCCCGGCGGCGAGATCTTCCCGTCGCTGGAACGCGGCACCATCGACGCGGCGGAATGGGTCGGCCCCTATGACGACGAGAAGCTGGGCCTGAACAAGGTAGCCCCCTTCTACTACTATCCCGGCTTCTGGGAAGGTGGCCCGACGCTGAACTTCATGATCAACCTGGCCAAGTGGAACGAGCTTCCGAAGGCCTATCAGGCGATCCTCGCCACGGCTTCGGCGACCGCGAACGTCAGCATGCTGGCGAAATACGATGCGCGCAACCCGGCGGCGCTGCGGTCGCTGATCGCGGGCGGCGCGCAGCTGCGTCCGTATCCCGATGACGTGATGACGGCAGCCTTCGCGGCAGCAACCGCGCTTTACGCGACGCTTTCGGCCGAAAATGCCGATTTCAAGGCGATCTGGGCCAGCCAGGAAGCCTACCGCAACGAGGCGAACCTGTGGAACCAGGTGGCCGAATACACCTTCGACACCTTCATGATCCGCAACCGCCCGCGCGGCTGATCAAGGCCTTTGCAAGACCGGGAACGACCGCGCCCCTAGGCGCGGTCGTTGCCATTCGGACCGGGAGCTTAGCTCGCCGGGCCAGGGCCAAGCAGGTCCCAGCGATTGCCGAACGGATCGCGCCAGACAGCGACGCTGCCATAGGCCTCGTGGCGGGGCGCTTCCTCGAACTGCACGCCGGCCGCCAGCATCGCGGCATGGTCGCGGGCGAAATCGTCTGTCCGCAGGAACAGGAACACCCGTCCGCCCGCCTGATTGCCGATAGCGGTGGCTTGTTCCACCCCTTCGGCCCGGGCCAGAAGCAGGCGCACCCCGCCGCCCGGTGGCTCGACCGTGACCCAGCGCTTGGCGCCCTGGTCGATGTCCTCGGTCAGCCGGAAGCCCAGCGTGCCGACATAAAAGGCGATTGCCGCGTCATAGTCGGGAACCACCAGTGCCAAGGCGGTGATCCGGGCTGTCACGCGGGTCAGGACCGGCTGTCGGGCAGGCTGATCCGCGCGACCTGTTCGGCGATCGGATCGACCGACAGCGGGTGCAGGTCGGCATCGTGCCGGTCGGGATCACCCAGATGTTCCCAGGCGCCGTTCTTGAAGATCTCCAACGCCGAGAAACCGGCCTTGTAGCCCATCTTGCGGCTGCCCGGCACCCAGTAGCCGAGGTAGACGTAAGGCAGACCCGCCTCCCGCGCGATGGCGACATGATCGAGGATCAGATAGGTTCCAAGGCTGAGAGCCGCGAGATCGGGATCGTAAAAGCTGTAGACCATGCTTAGCCCGTCGTCGAAGACATCGGTCAGACAGACGGCGGCAAGCGTGCGGTCCCGCCCTTCGGCGGTCTTGGTGTATTCGATCACGCGGGACTTGATCGGCGTCTCCTCGATCATCGCGGCGAATTCGAAGATGTCCATGTCGGCCATCCCGCCATCGGCGTGGCGCTGGTCGAGGTAGCGGCGAAAGAGGGTGAACTGATCCTCGGTCGCCCAAGGGCTGGTCGCGTTGCGGCGCAAGGCCTCGGCGCGTTTCAGGATGCGCTTTTGCGTGCGCGAGGGGGTGAAGTCCGCAACCCTGATCCGCGCCGACAGACAGGCCGAACATTCGGCGCAGGACGGGCGGTACAGCACGTTCTGGCTGCGGCGGAAGCCCTGCTTGGACAGACTGTCATTCAGCTTTTGCGCCTGTTCGCCCTGCAGCGCGGTAAAAAGCTTCCGCTCCATCCGGCCCGGCAGGTAGGGGCAGGGCTGGGGCGCCGTCACATAGAACTGGGGCGTAAGGGGAAGGGTGTGGCGCATCGGGTCCGGGTCGCAAGCTTTGTGTGGAACCCTAGCAAGCCATTGGCGTCCCGCCAAGCGCCGTGTGGGGCTGCGCCGACAGACGAAAGATGCCCCACCCGGCGTGCAGCGGGATGGGGCAGGGGCGCAGGAAAGGTCAGTATTCGCCGGTGCGAGTATCCGCCGCGCTTGCAGAAGCGGCAGGGGACTCGGTCGCATCCTGGGCGGCGTTCGATCGGGCGCGGTCTTCCATGAAGGCGTCGAACTCGGACTTGTCCTTCGAGTTGCGCAGGCGTTGCAGGAACGCCTCGAACGCCTCCTGCTCGTCTTCAAGCCGGCGCAGAGCCTCGGCCTTGTAGGTGTCGAAGGCGGTGTTGCCGGTGGTCAGTCCGGCGCGATGGGCGTGGCGGCCCCAGGCTTGGCCGGCCTGGTCATGGTGGCGATCGTGATGGCGGCTGTGGCCGCAGGAACGTGAGAACATCTGTTTTCCCCAGATCAAGTAGGCCAGAAGCGCAAGGCCTGCGGGCCAGAAGATGACGAAGCCCAGAACCATAGTCGCGATCCAGGCCCATTTGCCGCGTGCGTCAAGCCAGGCTTCGGCGCGGCGCAAGGCAGTACGGATCCCGCCAGGACGGGCGGTGTCGGTGGTGCTGTACATGGCGGTCTCCAGTTGATGTGAAGGCGTTTCACATTTGGGAAGATGCTCTGTCCCCGTGCCGGTTTCAAGAGGAAAGTGAAGTTAATTTACATCGACATCCAACAGACCCCGGCGGCGTTGCCGATGCCGGGAAGAAAGGGCCGCAAATCCTGCGGCCCTTTCCCGGTTTCATCCGGCTGGATCAGTCATCACAGCAGGGCATCGGCTCGTCACAGCACGGCCCGCCGTCACAGCAGGTCGCGGCATAGGCCGAACCGCCAAGCGCGATCAGCAGCGCAAAGCCCAGGATCAGTCGTTTCATTTCGGGTCTCCATTGAACACATGATTGATGGATGGGAAGGACCAGTGTTCAGGCTCGGGGAGGCGGCAGGGCAGGCTGGTCGTTGATCTGATCGGTGGACCCCGCGCCCAGCGGTCGCGGATCCGCAGTGGTGAAGGCAAGGCGGCTGACGGAACGAACGGCAAGACTGCCTTGCGTCCAAGCCAGCCCGCAGAGGGCGCAGCAGGCGTCCGAAGCCGCGATGTGGCAGGGTGTGTCATTGTCGACCGTCAGGCAGCAATGCGGCGATCCGGCCACACCCTGGGCCGGGACCGCAAGCACAGCTGCAAGCACCGCAAGGGCCTGGCAAAGCCGGCTGATCGACGAGCGGAAGGTCCTGATGGTTTCCATATCGCACAGAAGTCTCACATGTCCGGGGCGAAGACTCCAGTCACGACTTCGCCAGCACGTGATGGCATTGACCCGATCGGCCCAGCGCCGCAAAGTCCGGGCATGACCCTTGCCGCCCGCATCCGCCGACTGCCCCTGGCGCACGATCCCGCGGCGGCCGCAGACCTGCGGGCAAGCCTGCCCGGACTCGGCCCGGAGACTATGGAGCTTCTGGCCGCGACCGCAGGCTGCAGCCCCTACCTGCGCGGGCTGATGCTGCGCGAGGCCTTGTGGCTGGAGGGAGCCGCGACCGACCCTGAGGCCGCGCTGGAGGGCGCGCTTGCAGCACCGGCCGCGGCCGCGTGGGACGACCTGCCCGCCGCCCTGCGCCAGGCCAAACGGCGGGTGGCGCTTTTGGCGGGGCTTTGCGATCTTGGCGGGGTCTGGACGCTGGCCGAGGTGACCGGGGCGCTGACCCGGTTTGCCGATCAGGCGGTGCAACTGTCCCTGACCGGAGGCGTCGCCGCCGAAATCCGGCGCGGCCGCTTGCCCGGCGCTGTCCCCGACGATGCCGCGTCCGCCGGCGGCATGGTCGCTTTGGCCATGGGCAAGATGGGGGCGGGGGAGCTGAACTATTCCTCGGACATCGACCTGGTCTGCCTGTTCGACGAAACCCGCTATCCGGGCGAGGAACACGAGGCCCGGGCCGCCTTCATCAAGGTCACCCGGCGGATGACGGCAATCCTGTCGGACGTGACCGACGGCTACGTCTTTCGCACCGATCTGCGCCTGCGCCCCGATGCCAGCGTGACCCCGGTCTGCCTGTCGATGGCGGCGGCCGAGGCCTATTACGAGGCCGAAGGCCGCACCTGGGAGCGCGCGGCCTACATCAAGGCGCGGCCCTGCGCCGGCGACATCGGCGCGGGTGAACGCTTCCTCAAGACGCTGACCCCCTTCGTCTGGCGCAAGCATCTGGATTTCGCGGCGATCCAGGATGCGCATGACATGCGGCTTCGCATCCGCGACCACCGGGGGCTGCATGGCCGGATCGCGGTCGAAGGCCACAACCTCAAGCTTGGCGCCGGGGGCATCCGCGAGATCGAGTTCTTCACCCAGACCCGCCAGCTGATCGCCGGGGGGCGCGACGCGGGCTTGCGGGGCCGGGATACGGTCGGCGCGCTGGCAGCCCTTGCCGCGAAGGGCTGGGTGCCGCAGGACGTAGCCACGGACCTGACCGGGCTTTACCGCGCGCACCGCGAGGTCGAGCACCGGTTGCAGATGGTGAACGATGCCCAGACCCACGCGTTGCCGACCAGTGCAGAGGGTGTGGCGCGGATAGCGGCCTTCTGCGGCCAGACCGAGGCCGACTTCCGCCGCGACCTCTTGGACCGGCTGCACCGCACCGACCGGCTGACCGAGGGCTTCTTCGCCCCTGCTGAAACCGAAGCCTCGCCCGATCTATCGGATGCTGCGAAAGCCATCACGCGGGGCTGGGAAAGCTATCCGGCGCTGCGGTCGGACCGGGCGCAGGCGATCTTCCGTCGTCTGAAGCCCCGGCTTCTGCGCGAACTTGGGCGGACGGCGAACCCGGACGAGGCGCTTGCCGCGCTGGACGGCTTTCTGTCGGGGCTGCCCGCCGGGGTGCAGATCTTCGCGCTTTTCGAGGCGAACCCGGCCCTGATCGAGCTGATCGTCGACATTGCCGGGTCCGCCCCGGGCCTCGCACGCTACCTGTCGCGCAATGCCGCGGTGCTGGACGGGGTGATCGGCGGCAGTTTCTGGGGTGACTGGCCCGGACCTTCGGGGCTAAAGGCAGATCTGACGCAACTGCTGGCGCAGGCTCCGGACTACGAGGCGCGGCTTGCGGCGGCGCGGCGCTGGCTGAAGGAATGGCATTTCCGTGTGGGCGTGCACCATCTGCGCGGGCTGACCGACGGGCTTGAGGCCGGCACGCAATACGCCGATCTGGCCGGCGCGGTGGTCGCCGCGATCTGGACCGAGGTCACGGCGGATTTCGCGCGCAAGCACGGGCCGATGCCGGGGCGCGGTGCCGTGGTGGTTGGTATGGGGTCGCTGGGCGCGCGGCGGCTGAACGCCGGCTCGGACCTTGACCTGATCGTGATCTATGATGCCGCCGGGGTCGAAACCTCGGACGGCCCGCGTCCACTGGCGACGCGGCCCTACTACGCCCGGTTGACCCAAGGCCTGGTCACCGCGCTGATGGCACAGATGCCAGAGGGCCGGCTTTACGAGGTCGACATGCGGCTGCGCCCATCCGGCCGGCAGGGGCCGGTGGCGACCAGCGTGCAAAGCTTCACCGCCTACCAGTTGAACGAAGCCTGGACCTGGGAGCATCTGGCCCTGACCCGGGCGCGGGTGCTGGTGGGGGATGCCGGGCTTGCCGACGCGGTCGAGACCTTTCGGCGCGACCTTCTGCGGCTGAAGGGGCAGGGGACGGCGGTCCGCGCCGATGTGGCCGCGATGCGGGCGCGTCTGCAAGCGGCAAAGCCGGTTCAGGGGGCCTGGGACGCACGGAACGGGCCAGGGCGGACGATGGACATCGAACTTGCCGCGCAGACGGTGGCGCTGCTGGCCGGCAGTCCCGCGCGCGAGGTCGAGCGCCAGATTATGGCGCTTGCGGTTGGCAAAATCAGCGCGGCCGTGACGGATGCGACGGGGAAAGCTCCTGTCTTGCCGGAAAAGGATGCGCAGGCGCTGCTGTCGGGCTACAGATTGCAATGGCGACTGCACGCGGCCGCGCGGCTTCTGACCGAAAACGCGCTTGATCTGGCGGCGCTTGGACAAGGCGCTCGGGCTTTCGTGCTGCGCGAGACCGGGTTTGCCGACGCCAAGGCGCTGAGCGCGGCCCTGGATCAGGCGGTGACGGCGGCGGCAGGGGCGGTGGACCGGCTTCTGGGGGTAACGCAAGATGGGGAGACGGGTGATGGACCTGGGAACGGCTGATCCAAAGGGGCTGGTGCGGGAAAGCTATCTGATCGAGGGGATCACCTCCGACGAATGCCGGTCGATCTTTCTGGACTGGGCGCTGTCGATGCCGGTCGGAGCCCCGCTTGCCGAAGCCGCCCGGACGCTGATCGCGGTCTACGGCAGCACGGAGCCCGGCCATCCGATGACCGCGGTTCTGGCCGAGGCCCTGAACACCCCCGCTGACCCCAAACGGCGCGGCGGTCGAGCGGCCCGCGTGGGGCTTAGCGGCTAAGCGCCGCCGCCTCGCGCGCAAGCCGGGTGATCTCGGCCCAGTCGCCCCGCGCCAAGGCGTCCTTCGGCGCAACCCAGCTGCCGCCGACACAGAGGATGTTCTTCAGGCCGAGATACTCCGGAGCAAGCTTCAGGCTGATCCCGCCGGTCGGACAGAAGCTGACCTGCGGGATCGGTGATCCGATGGATTTCAGGTAGGCCGCCCCGCCCGCCTGTTCGGCCGGGAAGAACTTCTGCACGGTAAAGCCCCGTTCCAGCAGCGCCATGATCTCGGAGGCGGTGGCGGCCCCGGGCAAGAGCGGCAGGCCTTCGTCCTCGCAGGCGGCGATCAGCCGGTCCGTGGCACCGGGGGAGACGCCAAAACGCGCGCCGGCGGCCTTGGCGGCCTTCACGTCGGCGGGGGTCAGCAGCGTGCCCGCGCCGACGACACCACCCGGCACCTCGGACATGGCGCGGATGGCGTCCAGCGCGGCCGGCGTGCGCAGCGTGACCTCAAGCGCCGGCAACCCGCCCGCGACCAGCGCCTCGGCCAGGGGCCGGGCCTGGGCCAGATCGTCGATCACCAGCACCGGAACGACCGGGGCAAGGCGGCAGATCTCGGCAGCTTTCTGCGATTGTTGGGCAGGGGTCATGTCAGGCTCCTATCGGCCCCGGCGGCGGGGATTCGGATGATGCAGGAGCCTCCGGCGGGGATATTTTGGCAAAGATGAAACGGCAAGAGCGGTGCCGGCCCCCCGCCCCGGGCCCGTTTTGCGGGGGGAGGCAGGGGGCTTTCACCTTTGACGGTCATCGGCGTCCCCGCCTGTACCGCAGCTTCACTCTATCCGCCTTATCCTTTCATCTTTGCTAAAATATCCCCGCCGGAGGCAGCGACGGTTCGGCCGGGGTGGCCGTCACAGGATAACGGCCGCCCCGGTATCTGCGGCGCCGACGGACCGGCGGAAGGCGGCGAAAAGCTCGCGCCCGATGCCGTGCTCGTTGCCGGTCAGATCGGCGGTCACCGGTGCGCGCGTCTCGAAATCCGGGACCAGCGCTGTCAGCGTGCCAGCCACGGCGTCCAGCCGCACGATGTCGCCGTCGCGCAGGCGGGCAAGCGGGCCACCAGCCGCGGCTTCGGGCGAGACATGGATCGCAGCCGGCACCTTGCCGCTGGCACCCGACATCCGGCCGTCGGTGACCAGTGCCACCTTGAGGCCCCGGTCCTGCAGGACCGAAAGGGTCGGGGTCAGCGAATGCAGTTCCGGCATCCCGTTGGCTTGCGGTCCCTGGAAGCGGACCACGACGACAGTGTCCGTTGTGAAGGCCCCGGCCTTGAAGGCAGCCTTGACCGCATCCTGGCTGTGGAAGATGCGCACGGGCGCCTCGATCACATGGCGGTCAGGTGCTACGGCCGAGACCTTGATCACGCCGCGTCCAAGATTGCCGGTCAACTGCTTCAGCCCGCCCTGAGGGGCGAAGGGAGTGGCGGCAGGGCGGACGATCTTGTCGTTCAGGCTGGTCGTCGGACCGTCTCGCCAGGCAAGGCGGCCATTGTCCAGCATCGGTTCCTGCCGGTAGTGCGCCAGCCCGTCACCCGCGACAGTCTTGGCATCGGGGTGCAGAAGGCCCGCATCCAGAAGCTGGCCGATCAGGAATTGCAGGCCCCCTGCCGCATGGAAATGGTTCACGTCCGCAAGGCCGTTCGGGTAGACCTTGGCCATCAGCGGCACCGCCTCTGACAGGTCGGCGAAGTCCTGCAGATCAAGGATCACGCCGCTTGCCCGCGCCATGGCCGGCAAGTGCAGCACCAGGTTGGTCGAGCCCCCCGTCGCCATCAGTCCGACGATGCCGTTGACATAGGCACGCTCGTCCAGGATCTCGCCTGCCGGGCGGAAGTCGTTGCCAAGCGCGGTGATCGCAGCGGCGCGGTCCACGGCGGCGGTGGTCAGCGCGTCGCGCAGAGGCGTGCCGGGGTTGACGAAACTGGTGCCGGGCAGGTGCAGGCCCATGAACTCCATAAGCATCTGGTTGGTGTTCGCCGTGCCGTAGAAGGTGCAGGTGCCGGGGCCATGGTAGCTGGCCATTTCGGCGGCCATCAGGTCCTCACGCGTCGCCCGGCCTTCGGCCCAGGCGTTGCGGACGCGGGATTTTTCGTCATTCGGCAGGCCCGAGGTCATCGGGCCAGCGGGAACGAAGACCGCCGGGATATGGCCGAAGGTGGCGGCAGCCATGATCAGGCCGGGCACGATCTTGTCGCAGACGCCAAAGTAAAGGACCGCGTCAAAGCAGTTGTGGCTTAGCGCCACCCCGGCGGCCAGGGCAATCACATCGCGGGAAAAGAGCGACAGCTCCATCCCCGGCTGGCCCTGGGTCACGCCGTCGCACATTGCAGGCACGCCGCCCGCGACCTGCGCCGTGACCCCGGCCTTTTGCGCCGCCGCGCGGATCAGGTCGGGATAACGTTCAAAGGGCTGGTGCGCCGACAGCATGTCATTGTAGGCGGTCACGATCCCGAGGTTCGGGGTTCTTGCAGCGGCTAGCGCCGCCTTGTCCGCGTCCATCGCCGCATAGGCATGCGCCTGGTTGCCACAGGACAGATGAGCCCGGACCGGACCCTTTGCGACAGCGCCAGCCACCCGGTCAAGGTAGGGGCCGCGCGTTGCCTCGGACCGGGCGCGGATCCGGTTCGTGACGCGGGCAACGGTCAGGTTCAGCGGCATCGCATCCTCCGGTGGTGACTTCGGTCTCCATAGCAAATCATGTTAGCGCTAACAAGATCCTGGATGACAAATGCAGCAAACTTGGCCGTGTCGGGATCTGGCCCGGCCAGACACGCCTGAAGGCACAACAATGCCGCAAAATCGCCTGTTCCCAAGCAGACGACGGGCAGAATGCGGCCAAAGTTCCCGCGCATCAAGGTGGAACAAGTTCACCCTGATGGAGAAGCCCAAATGAAAAAGCCCCTTCTGATGACCCTTACCCTTGGCGCGGCTCTGGTTGCGGCCACGGTGCTTGCCGCCCCGCAGTCCCCGACTGCCGACCTCGCCCACGGCGGCGTAGCGAACCGCGCGGCTGCCTACCTGATGGCTGTCGCCGGCTGATTGCACAGGCCGGGGCTTGCGCAGGACCGTTTCCCTGACCTAGAGGGGGTCAGGGAAGGATCCTGTCATGAGCATTGTCGATAGCCTGCCTGTCGTCCGATTGAAACCCAAGGCCGAGGCCCGGGCGATACGGCACGGCTTTCCCTGGATTTACGCCGACGAACTGGTGACCGACCGCAGAACGCAGGCCCTGGCGCCGGGTGCGCTGGCGGTGCTTGAAGATGGCGAGCGGCAGGTGTTGGGCCTGGTGACCGTCAACACCCGCTCGAAGATCATTGCCCGGATGCTGGACCGCGATCCCGAGGCGGTGATCGGGCAGGCCTGGTTCGCCGCGCGCCTGACGCGGGCGCTGGCGATGCGTGCGCGGCTGTTCGATGGCCCGTTCTACCGGCTGGTCCATGCCGAAGCAGATGGCCTTCCCGGAGTGGTGATCGACCGGTTCGGCGATGTGGCGGTGATCCAGCCGAACGCCGCCTGGGCCGAGGCTGCATTGCCGGACCTTGTGGCCGCGCTGGTGGCGGTGACCGGGGTCACGACGGTGATCAAGAACGGACAGGGCAGGGCGCGCGGGCTGGAAGGCCTGCCCGAAGAGACGGCGGTGGTGCATGGCCTGGCACCCGATGCGCCGGTTCCGGTGCCGATGAACGGGGCGATCTACATGGCCGACCTTCTGGGGGGCCAGAAGACCGGGCTTTTCTTTGACCAGCGCCCCAACCATGCCTTTGCCGCGCGACTGGCGCGGGGCGCCCGGGTGCTGGACGTGTTTTCGCATGTCGGCGGCTTTGCCCTTGCAGCCCTTGCCGGTGGCGCGGACCATGCGCTGGCGGTGGATTCCTCGGCCCCGGCCCTGGCGCTGGCTGGGCAGGGGGCTGCGGCCTCGGGGTTCGGCGCGCGGCTCGACACCCGGCAAGGCGATGCCTTCGCGGTGCTCGAGGCGCTTGGCACTGAAGGCGCCCGCTTTGATCTGGTGATCTGCGATCCGCCAGCCTTTGCCCCGGCAAAGCCTGCGCTGGAGGCAGGTCTGCGGGCCTATGAACGGCTGGCGCGGCTGGCTGCTCCGCTGGTGGCAGCGGGGGGGTATCTGGTGGTGTGCTCCTGCAGCCATGCCGCCGACTTGCAGGCGTTCCGCAATGCCAGCGCACGCGGCATCGGGCGGGGCGGGCGGCGGTCCGAGATCATCTACACCGGTTTTGCCGGTCCCGATCACCCGGTCCTGCCGCAGCTGGCGGAAAGTTCCTACCTCAAGGCGCTGGCATTCCGGCTGGACGGATGAACCGCAGCCATTCGGGCCGCTTGTCGCTCCCGTGCGGGCGCTCCGCGCTGGACCAGGCGACAACGTCCGTCCGGGCGGAGAAGCGGCGGTGAAAGCGGTTCTTGACGCCTGCGTGCTTTACCCGACGGTGCTGCGCGAACTGTTGCAGGCCGCCGGCGAGGCCGGGCTGTTCCAGCCGGTCTTTTCTGACCGCATCCTGCGCGAATGGGTTCTGGCGACCGCAAAGCTTGGTCCCGGCGCCCCGCTGATCGCTGCGGGCGAGGCGGCAGTCCTGAAGGCTGCCTTCCCGCGCGGTCTGGTCCGTGACCGGCCCGAGATCGAGGCGCGGCTGATCCTGCCCGACCCCGATGACCGGCATGTTCTGGCCACGGCCATTGCCAGCGGGGCCGATGCCATCGTGACCTTCAACGCCCAGGACTTCCCCGGCCATGTGCTTGCCGCCGAAGGGATCTTCCGGCGCGATCCGGACGGATTCCTGTGGGAGCTGCAATCCCACCACCCCGAAACCATGGCAGGGATTGTCGAGGCCGTGCGGGCGAAAGCCGAGGCGATCTCGGGCCAGCCGGTGCCGCTGAAGGGTCTGATGAAGCGCGCGCGGCTATTCCGGCTGGCTAAGGCGCTGGGGGCTTGAGGGCGCCGGATCGGGCAGGATGTTCTGGTTCAGCCGGAAGAGGTTTCGGCTGTCAAACCGCGCCTTGAGCGCCGATAGGCGGCGGTATTTGGTCGCGCCATAGGCTTTTTCCGCTACGTCCGACCCGCTGTCGCCCTGCTCGTTCACATAGTTCGTGTCCATTGACCGCGCCATGAGCTGGCGCGCGGTCGCCCGCCCCCAGCCAAGGCACGCAGCATCGTCCAAGGTCAGGTCCCAGATCGGATTCGCAACCCAGTAGTAGCCGGCGGCGCGACCGGAATAGGCCGTTGCCTCCTCGGGCAGGTCGCTGATCGCACCGCCAAGTTGCAGGACGTAGATCTCGGACTCTGCCGTGGGCGCCTGCGCCGCGGCGTCCACCATCTCGGCAATCGTCGCATCCTCCAGATCGTGCAGGAACCCACCGCGCGAATAGTAGCGCCGGCCCCAAGGTACGAACGCATCGTTCCGGCATTGGAAGTCGCAATAGGACAGGCCCAGCACGCCACCTTCTGCCGCAGGGCCAAGCTGGCCGAAGGGCTGGATGGGGTCGGCAGTCCGGGCCGCGTTTCCACTGGAAAAGGCCGTCAGGCTGAGAGACGCGGACGACAGTGAAAAAGAGGTTGCCACGACACGGGGCGCGGTGCGGGCGAGGTCACGGTAGGCGCGCAGCGCCGTGGCCGCCGCAGAAAGGGGATAGGTCCAGTTCGCCATGGCGACCGGCCCCAGATCATGCATCCTGAACCGGAACTGGGTCACGACGCCAAAATTTCCGCCTCCGCCACGCAGGCCCCAGAACAGCTCAGGCTCGGTTTCGGCGCTGCACTCCACGATATCGCCGGTGGCCGTGACGACCGTTGCGTCCAGGAGGCTGTCGATTGTCATGCCAAAACGGCGGCTGAGCCAGCCCATCCCGCCACCCAGTGCAAGGCCTCCGACCCCGGTGTGCGAGATCACCCCAGCCGGGGTGGCAAGCCCGAACGGCGCGCCAGCAGCGTCAATCTGGCCAAGCAGGGCCCCGCCGCCGACCGTCACCACCCGGGTCGCGGGCTCGACCTCAACCGCGTTCATCAACGACAGATCCAGCACGATGCCACCATCGCAGGTGGAAAAGCCGGGGATGCTGTGACCGCCACCGCGAACTGCAAGGGGTTTGGCTTCGGCGACCGCGACGCGGATGGCATTGCGCACGTCTTCAGTATTTCGCGCCTGGATGATCAGGGCCGGATAGCGGTCGAATGAGCCATTCCAGACCTGCCTGAGCCGGTCATAATCCGGGTGGTCCGGTCTGATGATGTTGCCAGAAATCTTGGTGGGCGACAGGGCTGCTGCGGAAATTTTCATGTTTGAAATCCTCAATGCCTGGGAATGAGGGTTCGGGCGATCTCCGGTCCTGTCAAGAGAGAAGCGGGGTTCGGTTGGCTGCCGGGGCAAGGCCGCCGCCGGACGGCCTGCATTGGTTGCCAGCGGGCAAGGGCTGGCCTCAGGACGTCCGCCTTGTCCCCAGCCAGCGTGCTTCGTTCGCCTCGATCGCGGCGATGCGTTCCTCGGCTTTGGGATGGCTCAGCATCCAGGCCGGCACGCCTTCGGCCCGGTTCGCGGTCAGCGCTTCCAGCTTGCGGAACAGCGTTTTCTGCGGCCCGGTCCCGATCCCCGCCTTGATCAGCAGTGCCGAGGCATAGGCATCGGCCTCGAACTCGTCGCGCCGTGACAGACGGGCCATCAGCGCGGTCGAGATCAGGTTCGCGATCCAGATGCCGACGAAGGGCAGAAAGCGGTTCAAGAGCGCCGACAACAGGACGAAAACCGCGTTCTGGCCGGTAAAGTCGATCATCCGCCGCCGCATGTGTCCAAGGGCCACGTGGCCCAACTCATGCGCGATGACGCCGGCAAGTTCCTCCGCCGTCACCTCGCCGCGCATCTTGCGGTTCATGAACCCGCGCGTGAGGAAGATCCGGCCGTCAGGTGCGGCAAGGCCGTTGACCGGCTCGACGTCGAAGACGCTGACACGGATCTCGGGCAGGTCCATCGCCGCGGCCATCCGGTCGGCCAGCCGGGTGATCGACGGGTCGGTCAGGGGCTGTGACTGCGCGTCCAGCATCTTGGCCGTCCGCCAGACGGAAAACCGCAGCATCAGGACCGCATAGGCGACGGCAAGGATCAGGGGCAGGAACTTGATCATGCTGTCGATATGGTCAGAATTCTTCCAGGGGCAAGGTCTCGGCGACATCGCCCTGCCGCGCCGAGACCAGCCAGAACCCCAGCACCATGACCGCCGCAGCGCCGCCAACAAGCCCGAGGACCGAGCTGAGCATCTCGCCCGCCGCTTCGAGGTTGCCGGCAAAGACATAACCGGTGCCGACGTAAAGCCCGGCCCAGAACGCCTCGCCCATCGCCGCGACCAGGGTGAACCGCCGCCAGGAATAGCCGGTGCTGCCGGCCACGACGTTGACGTAAGGCCCCAGCGCGCTGACCAGCCAGCGCGACAGGAAGATCGCCGACATGCCGCGCCGGTCCATCAGGCCGACGGTCCGGTCCAGAAGCCGGCCCCGTGCCGGATCCTGCCGCAGCCGGGCGATCAGCGTGGATCCGTAGCTGCGCCCGCCCCAGAACCCCAGCTGGTCCCCCGCGATCGCGCCAAGGGTCGCTGCGGCAAAGGCCTGCCACAGCACAAGATC
>JANOER010000138.1:0-14686 GCA_031441285.1 Rhodobacterales bacterium | reverse complement strand
TAGCACATCGCCGCCGTGCCGCCCTCGACGGCATAGATGTTGAACTTGCCCGCAGGGGCCGGGTCGCCGCACATCGCCCATTGCAGGTATTCGCGCACGATCTGTTCGTTGTGCACCAGCATCCGGTCGGGGACCGGATAGTTGTCGCCGATGATGCTGTCGATCAGCTCGTGCACGAAGCGGTCGGGATCAAAGCCGAAGTGGTTGATGGCCCAGGGCAGCATTGCCGACAGCAGCGATGCCCCCGGCAGGGCGGCGTTGGCCGCAAGCCAGGCTTCGGCCCGCGCGGCGATCCCCGGCGCTTTCGGCATCCCGCCGATACCCGGCGGCAGATCCATCACCCGCTTGCTTTCGGTCAGGGCGAAATGGCCGAGGGTGAAGAACGCCTCACGCGGGGCGGTGGCGATCCAGTTCGGATTGCCCCGCCCGGCGTTGATGTAGGTCAGTGCCGAGGCATCGGTGGTCTTCAGCGCCGCTTTGGCCAGGAAGTCCTTGATTTCAAAGGGGCTGAGCCCTTCGTACTGTTCCAGCGAACGTCCGTCCATGATCTTCTCCAGATAAGTTGAATGGCGGTAATGGCGAAAGGGTCAGCTGGCGTTCATCATCAGCACGATGATCATGCCGAAGATGGTAAGCACCATCTGGCCGACGGCGTAAGGCATGCCGTAGCCAAGGGCGGGAACCTTGCTGCGGGCCTTCTCCTGGATCATGCCCAGGGCGGCAGTCGTGGTGCGCACCCCGGCGCAGACCCCGAACAGGATCGCGGGGTGGAACTTGAACACGAAATGGCCCAGCAGAACCGCGATGATCAACGGCAGGCTGGTGGCCACCGCGCCCCACAGGAACAGGCTGATGCCGACCTGCTGCAATCCGGCGACAAAGCCGGGGGCGGCGTTGATGCCGACGACAGCAATGAACACGTTCAGGCCAAGCGTGTTCAACAGCCACAGCGACGGGCCGGGAATACTGCCGAAGGTCGGGTGAACCGCGCGGAAGTAACCCAGAAGCAACCCGGCCAGAAGTGCGCCGCCCGAGGTTGACAGCCCGATGGGGATCCCGCTGACACTTACGCTGAGCGCGCCGACAAGCCCGCCCACGACGATGCCCGCCGACACGACCTTGAGGTCGGTCGCCTCGACCGGGCGGTCGGCGTGGCCCACGGCCTTGGTCAGCGCGTCGACATGTGCGCGGCTGCCCTGCACGGTCAGCACATCGCCCCGCAGCACCTCGGTGCCCGGCAGGATCGGGATTTCCACAAGGTTGCGCATGATCTTGCGCAGATAGATGCCACGCGCTGCCGGCTCATCAGCCAGGTCACGCAGGGCCTTGCCGCTGATGGCCTTGCTGCGCACGAAGATATCGACCTGCTCGACCGGAATATCCAGCAGGGCGCGGTCATCAACCTCGGTCATCACCGTCTCGACCTGATCGACCAGCACGGCGCGGGGGCCGGAAATCACCGCCACATCGCCGGGTTTCAGGACGGTCGATGCATCCGCCTCAATGATCTGGTCGCTCCGCCGCACGCGTTCGACAAAGATCCGCAGGCCGGGAAAGAGAACGCGCACCGACTTGCCGGTCAGGTCGCCCGCAGCAACCCGGTAGGCCCGCGCCTCGACGCTGCGATAGGCCGAGAACACCTCGGCATCCTGCCCAGACACGCCGCCCAACGCGGCCTCATAGTCCGCACATTCCTTGGCCAGATCGACGCCGATCAAGCGCGGACCGATCTGTGCCAGGATCAAAGCAGACCCGATGGTGCCGAAGATGTAGGTGACGGCATAGGCGATCGGTATTGCATCGGCGTAGGCCTTGGCCTGTTCTGCCGACAACCCCAGACGGTTGATCTGGTCGGTAGCCACGCCGATTGCCGCCGAGGTGGTCTGCGAGCCGGCGAAGAAGCCCGCTGCATAGCCGATGTCCAGACCCGCAAGCCGCGCGCAGACAAAGGGAACCACCAGGCAGAACACCAGCACGACGACCGAGAACACGATCTGTTTCAGCCCGTCCTTGCCAAGGCCGGCAAAGAACTGCGGCCCGACGCCGTAGCCGACGGCGAACAGGAACAGCATGAAGAAGGTGGCCTTGATCGGCCCCGGAATCTCGATCCCCAACTGCCCGATCACGACCGCCGCAAGCAGCGTCGCCGTGACGTTTCCAAGATTGAAGCCGGCAATCTTCTTCGGGCCGATCCAGAACCCGATCGCCAGGGCCACAAAAATCGCAAGCTCCGGATGCGCGCGAAGCGTTTCAACAAGCCAGTTCGTCACCGCATGTTCTCCGTCAGTCTTGGTCGGCGGATGCCGATTTCCGCGCTTTCCCCACGCCGGGTCGTGCCGGGGGGGCTGCACGCCATCCCTGCGTTCGCAATTTGATCCAATGCGGGCTGTGTACCCAACATCTGGTTCAAGGTCTGGAACCGACTCTCGGTCAGCCTGTCTGAGCTTAAAGGGTATCGTTCCAAGGCTTCAGGGCAATGTTCAATTCCGCCGCAACCTGCACTTGGGACGCCATGGGCAAATTTCCGGGACGAAACGCACAGGTGCAAAACCCTTGGCGTTCGCGTAGAAGTACCGTGTTGTCGCCGCAATGGGTCAGACCGTGGTAGGGTAAGGGAACTCGTGGATGCCAAACGCTTTCCCCAAATCCCCCTCAATAGGTTCGACCTGGCAGCAGCCGAGCGACGGTTTTTCCCAAGCGGATCGGTTCGACGCCTGGCATCCGGCGGTCAGCGGGTTCAATGGCGTTGTGGTTCCGGTTGACCTGCGGCCCCGCTTTCAGGCCACGACCAATTACTGGCAAATTGGCAGACTTGTTCTGGTCAACAGCACCGCGTCACGCTTGCGCCTTGTCCGCGGGACCGCCACGGCCGCGCGGGACCAGTTGGACCATGACGTGGTCGTGGTCTTTGCCGCGGGCGAAAGCGCAAGCGGGGTGCGCGGCCAGTCTTATCCGCTCTGTGCTGGCAACGTGGCGTTCGCCAGCCTGCGCGACGGCTATGACTTTCAGGTAACGTCGGATACGGCTGCCTGGCATGAGCTGATTGTGCCTTGCGATCTCAGCGTCCAGCCGGGCGAATTCGGTGACGGCCAACCCAGGCGCGACACACCGCAAACACCGCAAGTCCGGCTCCTTGGCCAGCTTATCTCTGCTGTCGCCGAGCAGTTGCCCAACTTGGCCGCAAGTGACATGCCGCCGATCGAACAGGCGCTGCTAAGCCTGTATTCTGCGGCGCGAAGCACGGTATCGTCCGGCCCGGCACGTCTGCCCGCGACTGGCCGCCAGACAGTGGACCGCGCCCGGGTCGTGGCATTGATAGGTCACGAGCTGTCGTCGGCGCGCTTGACGGTAAAGCGGATCAGCGACCAGACCGGCGTTTCGCGATCTGCGCTTTTTCGACTGTTCGAAGCCGACAATGGCGTCGCCAGCTTCATCCGGATGCGACGTCTTGATACCCTTCGCGACGATCTGGTCGATCCGCGCAACCAGCACAAGTCGCTTGCCGTCCTGTCCGAGGCGCGGGGCTTTCACAGCCCGTCCACGCTGAACCGCGCGTTCCGGCAGCGGTTCGGCTGCACCCCAACCGAGGTCCGTGCCATGACAGGCCCATTGCCGGGAAACCTGGACGGAACACGAATCGAGGGCGTGATCGGCTATCTCAGGTCGCAGCGCTGCTGAGAGCAGCGCCGATGCCTGCGGGTGCAGAAAGCAAGCGCCGCTCATTGGCCAAAATTTCGACGTCGCGGGATCGACCGGTCGGCTGTTTTCTGGCAGCAAGGTCAGTTAACGCCGCCCCTGCAAAGGAAAGCAACGTGCGACCTGACATTGACCAGGGCCGCATAGCGTGGTCCACGGCCCGAAACAGCAGCCTGCGCTTCGTGGCGTTCCTGCTTTTCGGCATGGCGGTTGCGGCCTGTAGTGCGCGAGGGACCGGGGTGATCCACGCCCCGGCAGCGGCCGTGGGCACAAGCGTCCCGGTGATTGTCGCCACGTCACGCGCGCCCACGGCCGCCCCGGACCACTTTTCGTCGCGCCGGTCCGCGGTGCTTGGCTTTGCCCGTTTCGAGGTATCGGTTCCGCCGGATCGCAGCCCGGGAAAAGTCCGGTTTCCCGGCAAGGCATCACCGGACCCCCAAACCGACTTCCTGATTGCGTCATCCCGGCATCTGGACGGACCGGCAGGGTTCATCGAGGCGGTGAATGGCGAACTTGCAACACGGCGCAAATCGACGGCGACCGTCTTTGTCCATGGCTACAACACCAACTTTGCCGAGGGCCTGTTCCGGCAGGCCCAGCTGCACGCGGACTACGCCGATCCGGGCGTTTCGGTCAATTACTCATGGCCATCCGCGGCGGCCGCGCGGTTCTATGTCTACGACATTGAAAGCGCAATTTTCGCAAGAACCGGTCTGGAGGCAACGATCAACGGGCTGGCCGGGTCCCGAATTACCGGCATGACGCTGGTTGCCCATTCGATGGGCGGTCAGGTGCTGATGGAAACGCTGCACCAGATGGCGGTGCGCGGCGACGCCTCGGCCTTTCGCAAGATCAGGGACGTGGTCCTGTTGTCTCCTGACGTCAACGTTGATCTTTTCGATGCGCAACTGCGCGAGATCGCCCGCTACAATCTGCCGATCTACATCGTTGTGTCCGGCAAGGACGAGGCCCTTCAGATCTCGTCACGCTTGCGAGGCGAGCGGGCACGGCTGGGTGCCCTGCGCCAGAACCCTTGGGAAGCCGCGGGCTACAACGTCAGGCTTATCGACCTGACCGATGTGGGAGGGGGTGACCCGCTGCGCCACTTCTCGGCCGGATCGTCGCCTTCGGTGATCGCGCTAGTAAAGGGTCTGAACGAAACCGGTGTCCCAATTCTGAACGACTCGGACGGAAACAGCGGTTTCTTCAGCGACAGCCTGGACATCCTTGATCAAGGAGCAAACCAGATCCTGCACCCTCTGGGAGGCCTATGACCTTGACTGGTCCGAAGGCTCGGCAATCCATTGCGAAAGCAACGCGCTTCACAAGTAGAGCTTTCTCGGCAAGATCGACGAAGAGTTTCTGATTGAAGACAAGCAGATACACTGATCCTCAGATCATCGCGATCCTGCGGGAGGCCGAAGGCGGTGTCGTGGAGGGTCGCGCGCAGACCTGTCCTGTCGATATTCCTCCGGCGGCGAATACCCCGAAACTCCTGTTTTACCGGGCGTTTGACGCGGGATGACGTGAGTTCGACGTGGAAATCTCGTGGCAGGGTCGCCAACCATGTGCCGGCCCAGCCGAACCGGTGTCTCGCAGAAACCTCCCCATCCAGGCAAACCGATCCGACCTTGCGCGCGGCGTGGACCGGCGCTGGCTTCGCCGACGCTGGCATTGGCCCGGAAGCCGCAACAGCAAAAGCCGGCAGCCCAATTCGCATCGCCTGCCCCGGCTGCCTTCGGACCGCGGCGATCTGGCCAATGCCATGGCTGCGTCTTGGCTCTGCGCTTTGGTGCAGGCGCGCCCGCGGCAGGTTCCGGCACGACCGGTACGAATCGGTCGCAAATCGCTTCGGAACATGCGATGTTAATCTTGTTAACAATGGAGGGCAGCCAATGGACCGCCGCAGCTTTACCTTGGGCACGCTTGGTCTTGCGACCGGCCTTGCCGCACCTTTCCCGGCCTTTGCGCAAGGGCAGCCCTACCATGGCCCCAATGTCATCCTGGTCCGCTTCGGAGGCGGCGTCCGCAGGGCCGAGACGATCGACGAGGCCGCAACCTGGGCTCCCTACCTGCGCCACAGCCTTGCCCCGCGCGGCACGTTCATTCCCGACCTGCGCATCGACCGGCTGGAGGGCGTCAACACCAGCCACGCCGAAGGAACCCTGAACCTTCTGACCGGCCGCTACCTGGCCTACCGCGATGCCAGCGACGTGCTGTCCGACCGGCTGGAGCCGACCGAACCCACCCTCTTTGAATACCTGCGGTCAGCCTTCGACATCCCATCGCACCAGGTCCTGCTGGTCAATGGCGAGGACCGTCCGCAGGAAGAATTCTTCACCTTCGGCGCCGGCGATCATTTCGGTATCGACTTCCGCTCGGAAATGCTCAGCCTGCACCGCTACAAGCTGTTCCGCACTCGCGAGGCACTTCGCGACGGCGACCTCACCGACGCCGCCCGCCAGGCACTGACCGAGGAACGCTCCCGGCTGCTGACCAAAGACCCGCGCGGCGCCACGCCCGATCCGTCACCGGAAGTCGAGGCGTTCTGGGCCCGCTGGCGTCAGAACTTCGGCGACGACGGGCTGCGCAATCCGCGCGGCGACCGCCTGCTGACCGAACTTGCCACCCGGGCCATGGCCGAACTGAAGCCGCGGTTTATGATGGTGAACTATCAGGACCCCGACTATGTCCACTGGGGCAATCCCAGCCATTACACCCGGGCCATCGCGGTGATCGACGACGGGTTGCAGCGGCTGGTCTCGCTGGCCGACGCCGACCCGTTCTACCGCGACAACACCGTCTTCGTGATCACCCCAGACTGCGGCCGCGATGCCAACCCACTGGCGAACGTGCCGTTCCAGCACCATTTCAACTCGCGCTCGGCGCATGAGGTCTGGGCCGTCCTCTTCGGCCCCGGGATCGGCAAGGGCGTGATCGACCGGCCCATCGACCAATCCGCCATTGCCCCCACCATCGCCGCCGCGATGGGCTTTGCGGCCACGCGTGCCGAAGGCCAGGCGATCGGGGAGATCTTCCTGTGACCCCCAACCTTCCGCGCACCGATCTTCCGCGCACTGACCTTCCGCGCACTGACCTTCCGCGCGCCCACGATTTTTCGCCGAAAAATCATGCTCCGACCGGCTATGCCGGCACCCCCGGCCGCCTGGCCCGGCTTGGTCGCCTTGTCCTGAACGGGACCATCGGCACGCTCTTATGCACCGGCCCGGTCAGCGCCGTTATCGCGCTTGGCTGGCTAACCCGCCGGTCGGGACATCTTGCCCGCAGCCGTTTTGGCGCGGACGAGGCCCCGCCGCGTTGGATCGGCGGCCCGCGAGAGCAGCACGGGCGCGAGACCGGCCGCATCGCCCGCGCGTTGGGCGGTCTTGCAGCGAACGTCCGCACCGGGCTCATGGCGCTGACGGCGTTGTTCGCCTGGACCCTGCCTTTCACGCTTCTGTGGCTTGGCGCCTGGTGGGCGGGCTGGGAGAACTCGTTCAACAAGGGTTACGAGCAAGCCTTCGTAGGCCCGTCCGTTTTCCTTTTCGCAGCGGTCCTTGCAGCGGCGGTCTTGCCGATGCTGCCGATGATGCTGGCCCACCTTGCAACCGAACTCCGGCTTTCCTCTGCCTTCGAGCTTCGGCGGATCCGCTCTCTGGTCGCTGTGTCCGGCTGGCGAACCCCCGCATTGATGCTGCTGACAACCGCCTTCGCCCTGCCCCTGGCCGCGGCCCGGGGTCTGATCACAACGGCGACGGACTGGATACCCTGGCTGCAGGACATGCCTGCCGACGAGATCGAAGCCATCAGCGGCTGGATCTCTCTTGGCCTTGCCGCCTGGGTCTTTCTGTCACTTTGGCTTCTTCGCAGCCTTGCCGCCCTGATCTATGCTCGTGCGGCCCCGCAGGCAGCCGGCCTGAAGCCCGGCCTCTGGGACGGCGCAGAAGCGACCGAGGCGGCCATCCCGGCGCGTGCGCCGGCGCGAGCCTTGTCGCTGCTCTGGTATCTCCTCGCCATGGGCATAGCCCTTTCCCTGTGTTTCCTGATCCTTTCAGGCCAGTTCCTTGATTACGCCTGGTGGCGTTGGGTCATCCATCCTTACCTTGGCTTGCCATGGCCGGGCTAAGGTCAGGGCTGGGCTAAGGTCTTGGACGGTCTGAGTCCGGGCCCATGCGTCGCCAAGCGGGACGATACCCGTCGGACCAGCCCTGTGCCGCGCCCTATGTGGCCGGAGCCCCGAATCTTGCCAGCATCCGCTCCTTGATCTGGTCGCGTGCCTGCCGGTAGGCGGCCAGCTTCGCGTCCCTGGTCTCACCCAGGCCAGTGGGGTCGAGGATCGGCCAATACTCGATTTCCAGGTGATGGAACCGGGTCAGCTCAAGCGCCATGCGTTGGCTGGCAGGGCTAAGCGCGACGATCAGGTCGAACTGGCTAAGGTCATCGCCCCAGTCCTGCATCTCTTCGAAACTGCGGGACCGGTGGCGGGAAAGCTCGATCCCCATTTCCATGCAGACGGCGACGGAAAAGCCGTCGATCTCCATGTCGTTCTTTACTCCGGCCGACTGCACATAGGCGCGCTGGCCGTAAAGGTTTTTCATCAGCCCCTCGGCCATGGGCGAGCGAACGGCATTGTGGTCGCAGCAGAACAGCACCGATTGCGGGAATTCGGCCAAGGTCATCAGCCCCAGTGCAGGACGCAGATCAGGGTGAACAGGCGCCGCGCGGTGTCGGTGTCGACATCCGCCTTGCCCCCAAGCCGCTCGCGCAGGATCGAGGCCCCCTCGTTGTGGATGCCGCGGCGGGCCATGTCGATCGCCTCGATCTGCGACGGGGGAAGGCGCTTCACCGCGTCAAAATAGCTTTCGCAGATCTGGAAGTAGTCCTTCACAACCTGCCGGAACGGACCAAGCGACAGGTGGAACTCGGCCGCAGGTCCGCCGTCCTCGGTGCCGATGTCGAAGACCAGCCGGCTATCGCGGATCGCAAGCGTCACGCGGTACGGCCCTTCGAGCGATTCACGGTCGGGCTTGGGCGGCAGGCCGAAGGAGTTTTCCTCCAGAAGGTCATAGATTGCAACCCGGCGTTCCTGTTCGATCTCGGGTGTGGGACGGATCAGGCCACGCTCGTCGATCTCGATATGGCAGATGCGGTTCATGGGCGGAGCTTTGCAAAAGGCGTCAGGCCCCGTGATGCCAAAGCCATTGCGGGGGCGCAAGGGTGGCATCAGTGGCCGGGCCGGAATTCGGTAAAGCGATACCGGTGTGGCGCAGGGCCGGGCCGGTGCCCGGTCACGCTGAGGATCAGACTGAGTATCAGACTGAGGATCAGGCTGCGGTCAGGCTGCGGTCAGGCTGCAGACCTTGATCCGCCAGGGGCCTTCTGGCTGGCGGACGCAGGCCCATAGCGCGTGTCCCTCGACGGTCTCGCCCCGTTCGGCGAAGTCGGCCCGCGCCCAGGCGATGTCGCCCGACCCGGCGGCTTCGACCACGGTCAGCGTCTTGCCCTGCCCCTCAATGGTCCAGTCCGCGTGCAATGCGGCAATCGCCGGGCGTCCGACAGCCGCCGGCGCGAAGGCCGAACACAAGATTGCATCCGCCGTGAACACAGCGGCGCAGCCCGTGGTGTCGCCGGCGCGGTATGCGGCGACATAGGCGTCGCCCAAGGACTGAAGTTCTTCCTTCAACGTCATGCTGCCCACCGCCCCCGACACACCCGACAAGGCCAAAGCCTGACGCTTCGGCGGCTTGGGGTCAACCGTTCAGCCGGTCCAGCCTTGCCCGGACCGACAGCCCATGCGCCTGCAGGCTTTCGCTGTTCGCCAGCCGTTCGGCAGCGGGGCCGATGGCCTTCAGCGCCTCGGGCGTCATTTTCGCCAGCGTGGTGCGCTTCATGAAGTCGAGAACCGAGAGGCCGGACGAAAACCGAGCCGAGCGCGCCGTTGGCAGCACGTGGTTCGGCCCGCCGATGTAGTCGCCGATCGCCTCGGGCGTCCACTGGCCAAGGAAGATCGCGCCCGCATGCGTGATCTTTTCGGACAGCGCCTCGGGGTCCGCCACGCACAGCTCAAGATGTTCGGGGGCAACGCGGTTCGACAGGCGGGCGGCCTCGGCAAGGTCGCGGGCGATGATGATGGCGCCGTTGTTGGCCCAGGACGCTCCGGCGATGGCACGACGCTCCAGCGTCTGAAGCCGCGCGGCGACGGCGGCGGCGACGGCCTTGCCGAAAGCGGCATCAGTAGTGATCAGGATCGACTGCGCGCTTACATCGTGTTCGGCCTGGCTGAGGAGATCCAGCGCGATCCAGTCAGGCTCATTTTCGGCGTCGGCGATGATCAGGATCTCGGACGGGCCCGCAATCATGTCGATACCGACCTGACCAAACACCCGGCGTTTTGCGGCGGCAACATAGGCGTTCCCCGGCCCGGTGATCTTGTCAACCGCCGCGATGGTCTCGGTCCCGTAAGCCAGCGCCGCGATCGCCTGCGCGCCGCCGATGCGGTAGACCGTGTCCACCCCGGCAATTTCGGCGGCCAGCAGCACCAGCGGGTTGACCACCCCGCCCGGCGTCGGGCAGGCTATGACCAGCCGCCTGACCCCCGCGACCCGCGCCGGGATCGCGTTCATCAGGACCGAGGACGGATAAGAGGCAAGCCCGCCCGGAACATAGAGCCCCGCCGCCGAAACCGGCGTCCAGCGCCAGCCCAGCATGGCGCCGGCGGGGTCGGTCCAGCTTTCGTCCTGCGGCTTCTGGCGGTCGTGATAGGCGCGGATGCGGTCGGCGGCGAGGGTCAGCGCCGCGCGGTCCTCGGGGCTGACCTTTGCGATCTCGGCCGAAATCTCGTCAGCGGTGAAGGCAAGCCCGCCGGGGGCAAGAGCAAGACGGTCGAAACGGGCGGTCAACTCGATCACCGCAGCATCGCCGCGGGCGCGGACATCGGCAATGATCGCGGCCGCCGCCTGATCGACATCTTCCGAGACCTCGCGCTTCTGGCCCAGAAGCGCCGCAAAGCCAGCGTCAAAGTCCGGGTCGGAGGTGTTCAGGACGACGGGCAAGGCTGGCCTCCGGGCTAACTGGTCGTGGACCAGATAGCGCGGGGGCCACCTGCGCTCAAGCGGCGATGGCCGGCGCCAAAAGTTTTCGAAAACTTTTGCAAATTCCTTCGAAGGAATTTGGCCCCGCGTCATCGGCCCCGGCAGGTTGCTGCGGCATCACCCGTGCGACGGAACCTTGCCCGAGGGCGCGCGGTAGGGGCGGGTCACGTCGTCCAGCCGCAGGTCCAGCGCCTCGACATCCAGGGCCACCGCGCCGTCTCCGGCCAGCGTCAGGGTCAAGCGGCCGCCGCCGTCCTTTCCCGCCAAAAAGTCCAGTGCCAGAAGTGACAGCACAAGATCCTTGTCGGTCCGGTCGAAACCGTAGCTTTGCACCCGCACCACGTCCTCGATGACCAGAAGCGACCGGACCCGTTCGAACGGGCGGCCGACCCGTTCGGCCTCGGTCCTGTCTTCCCAACGGAACCGGTTCAGGATCAGCGCGAAGCGGCGGCGTCGCGCGTCATGGGTCATCTCGGTGACCGGCAGAACCGCGTCCTGCACAAGGGTCGAGACGACGCGCAGGTCCTCGGCGTCCTGTGCTACCAGCCGCAGCGGAGCCTCGCCCCCGTCTTCGAAACGAGCGTCGGTCATGCGCGGATGCGCTCGATATGCGCCCCGCAGGCACGGAGCTTTTCTTCCACCCGCTCATAGCCCCGGTCAAGGTGGTAGACGCGGCTGACCACGGTCTCGCCTTCCGCCGCAAGGCCCGCAAGGATCAGGCTGACGCTGGCGCGCAGGTCGGTGGCCATCACCGGGGCGCCGCGCAGGCGTTCGACCCCGGTCACCGTGGCGGTGCCGCCATGGACGTCGATCCTTGCGCCCATCCGGATCAATTCCGGGGCGTGCATGAAACGGTTCTCGAAGATCTTCTCCTCCAGCACCGAGGTGCCCTCTGCGGTGCACAGAAGCGCCATCATCTGCGCCTGCAGGTCGGTCGGGAAGCCGGGGAAGGGTTCGGTCATCACGTCCACCGCGCGGACCCGGCCGTTCTTGCGGCTGACCTTCAGCCCCCGGTTGGTCTGCGTCACGGAAACGCCTGCTGCGTCCAGCCTTTCCGCGAACGCGCCCACAAGCTCCAGCGTGCCGCCGATGCACTCCACCTCGCCGCCGCAGATGGCCGGGACCAGCATGTAGGTGCCAAGCTCGATCCGGTCGGTGACGACCTGATGCGTGGCGCCACCCAGCCGGTCGGTGCCCTCGATGGTGATGGTGCTGGTCCCCTCGCCCTCGATCTGCGCGCCCATCTTTTTCAGGCAGCGGGCAAGATCGACAATCTCAGGCTCACGCGCGGCATTCTTCAGGACGGTCGTGCCTTTGGCCAATGTGGCCGCCATCAGCGCGTTCTCCGTGGCCCCGACGGACACGAAGGGGAAGTCGACGACCGCGCCCTTCAGCCGCCCGCCGGGGGCCGTGGCATGGATATAGCCGTCGCGCAGGTCAAGATCGGCCCCCATCGCCTCCAGCGCCCGAAGGTGCAGATCCACCGGACGCGCTCCGATGGCGCAGCCGCCCGGAAGTGACACGACCGCATGGCCATAGCGCGCCAGCATGGGCCCAAGGACCAGGATCGACGCGCGCATCTTGCGCACGATGTCGTAGTCGGCCTTGAAGGTGGTGATCGAATGACTGGACAGCGCCAGCACCAGCCCGTCCTGCAACGACGCCACTTCCGCGCCCAGCGATTGCAGAAGCTGGGTCATCGTGGCGATGTCCGAAAGCCGCGGAGCATTGGTCAGCGTCAAGGGCTCGTCCGACAGAAGCGTCGCGGGCATCAGCGTAAGGCAGGCGTTCTTCGCCCCCGCAATCGGGATCGCGCCGGACAGCGCCCCGTTGCCGCGTACCAGAATTGAATCCATCTGCCTTAGCCCTCGTTCGTGTCGTCGGTTGTCCCGTCCGCGCTTTTGTCGCCGGTCCGGGCCTTTGCCTGTGCCTTCCTGCGCGCCATGTTGGCCTTGAGGGCCGCCTTCAGACGGCCCTCCCGAGCCTTCGCCGGCTTGGGAGAACCGGTCCTGTCGCCGGATGACGGGTCGGACGGGCTGCGCATGCCGCCCTCAATAGCGCAGCCAGGCAGGGGGGTCCAGAGACCCGGCGCCACAAGAGGAAGGGCAAGCGCCGCGGCGGGAAATCCCCCTTGCGCCATTTCCCGAATGCGTCTATCCACCCCGCCACAATCGGCGCTGCAGTAGCTCAGTGGTAGAGCACTCCCTTGGTAAGGGAGAGGTCGAGAGTTCAATCCTCTCTTGCAGCACCATTAAATCAATCAGTTACCTGAAGACTTTGCCGCGCGACCTGTGGTCCGGTTCCGTTCCGGTGCGGATAGGAATCAGAATCTTCCTGGCCAGCAGGGATCAAGCCCTTTTGTTCAGCGCATCCACTGCGCTTCGATGATGATTGGGGCTATGGTGGCCATAGACTTTCTCGATGGTTTGGACCGACGTCGAAAAATATCCTGCCGCATCCCAGGGGGAAGCGCCCTTCTGTAGCGCCCAGGTGATAGCGGTGTGTTTCAGGGTGTGGGGAGTGACGTCGGAGAGATCAATCTCAATCCCCTTGGTTCGGGCAAGCTGTCCTGCAAGCAAGATAGCCTTCGACCATCCGGTCTTGATGTCCCCCACCCTGCGGCCCTGGTAATCTTCGACGACGTATTTGCGACCGTTTTTGGCCTGCCGCCGAAGGTGAGCCAGATAGCGGGGTGGGAGCCTAGAAGTGCCCTGCCGTTTCTTTGTCATGACCTTGCCCATGGGCTTGCGGTATAGAAGGCCTTGGCCGGTGTCTACGTGGCCGCCAGAGATCGATGGGGTGTCGAGGTGCATTGCAAGGATCGTGCTCTTTCTGGAGCCCGTATAGAGTCCGTGGAGGACGAAATCGGCCAGGTGCTTTCCGGTGACATTGAGTTTGCGGGCAGCGCGCAAGAGCCAGGCAGACTCCTGTCTGGTAAGCCACCGCTCCTTCGGAGAGGGCTGCGCTGGCAGAAGCACCTTGGCAGTGGTCGTGAGCTTGCCTTCCCTTAGGCAGTAGTTGATGGCCGCTTGCAGGACGTTCAGTTCGCGACGGACGGTACCGGGAGATGCCGGCTTTCCGAACCTGGTCACCCGGGATTTCGCATAGTCTCGGCAGGTGGAGGTAGTGACCTCGGAGACCTTGCGGTCCGACCAGAAGTTAAGCAAGGCGTCCATAGCATATCCGACGGTCTGCGGGGCTGCGAGATGGATAGCATGCTCTTCGGCATAAATGATAAGGCAGCCAGTGACAGTCATTCCCTGGGAAGATACTGGCCAGGTGGGTCGATACTTTTCGCCTATGTACGCCGCGAGTTTTTCTTCAGCCTGCTGCCTATCGTCTGTGCCACAAGAAATGCGCGTGCCTCCGTCACGAATCTCCCAAAACGAAGCAAAGCCTTCGGCGCTACGATCACGCCAGAAGAGACGGGCACCTTTGGCTTTCCTTGGCATGGCCGACCGAACTCCGTTGGTTCATTTAAATCAAAATGTAGGTCCCATCTGAAGTCAGCATAAGCCTTTTGGGCCGGACGCAACACTACCCTACGATCTGTTCAAACCGCGCACCAAGTTACAGTCTGACCTGAAATTGTCGGCGTTCGCCTTTCATGCGATACTGGGCTTTGCCCTACACATAAACACCCAGTCTCGCAGGGCGTCGCAGCCTCGTTCCGCCTGAGCCGCGAGATTGCGCACAGGGGTTCTCGCTGCCTGCCGAACGGGTCATCCGGAGCCTTGATCGGAACATCGAATGGCGCGGAAAGCCCGGCACGATCAGGGTGGACAACGGCCCGGAATACATCAGTGAAAAGCTGATGAAATGGGCCGAGAAACACGGGGTTGCCATCCAGCACATCCAACCGGGCCAGCCCCAGCAGAACGCCTATATCGAGCGTTACA
>JANOER010000137.1:0-2295 GCA_031441285.1 Rhodobacterales bacterium | reverse complement strand
ACATCTGCCGGGCGGCCTTGGCCATGCCTGGCATCATGCCCATCACGCCCTGCATGCCACCCATATTCTGAATCTGCTCCAGTTGCCCCTTCAGGTCGTTCATGTTGAACAGACCCTTTTGAAAGCGCCGCATCATCCGTTCGGCCTGTTCGGCCTCGAACGTTTCCTGCGCCTTTTCCACCAGCGCCACGATATCGCCCATGCCGAGGATGCGGCCTGCGACCCGGTCGGGTTCAAATGTTTCCAGCGCGTCGAGCTTTTCGCCCATGCCGACAAAGCGGATCGGTTTGCCGGTCACCGCGCGCATCGACAGAGCGGCACCACCGCGCCCGTCGCCGTCCATCCGGGTCAGCACCACCCCGGTGATGCCGACCTTGCCGTCGAATTCGGTGGCGACGTTCACCGCGTCCTGCCCGGTCAGGCCGTCGACCACCAGCAGGGTTTCGCGCGGGCTGGCGATGTCGCGCACCGCCTGCACTTCGTCCATCAGCACGTCGTCGATATGCAGACGGCCTGCGGTGTCGAGGATGAACACATCGTATCCGCCAAAGGTCGCCTGCTGTCTGGCACGGCGGGCAATCTGGACGGCGGACTCGCCCTTGACGATGGGCAGTGTGTCGACCCCGATTTGTCGGCCCAGAATCTCCAGCTGCTCCATGGCCGCCGGGCGGTTGGTGTCGAGCGAGGCCATCAGCACCCGCTTGCCGCTGCGGTCTTTCAGCCGCCGGGCCAGCTTGGCGGTGGTGGTGGTCTTGCCTGAACCCTGCAGCCC
Source organism: Rhodobacterales bacterium (assembly GCA_031441285.1). Classification (GTDB taxonomy): domain Bacteria; phylum Pseudomonadota; class Alphaproteobacteria; order Rhodobacterales; family Rhodobacteraceae; genus Tabrizicola. Next base: position 1,523 of record JANOER010000137.1, on the reverse strand, counting down.
GACCATCAGAATGGCCGAGGGCGGATTGTCGATCTTCAGCGCATCCGCCGGGCCGTCGCCCGCCAACACGCGGATCAGCTCGTCATGCACGATCTTGACGACCTGCTGGCCGGGCGTGATCGACCGGGTGACGGCCTGCCCGGCCGCCTTGGCCTGCACCGAGGCAATGAAGTCGCGCGCCACCGGCAGCGACACGTCCGCCTCCAGCAACGCCACGCGCACTTCGCGCAGGGCGGTGGCCACATCGGCGTCGGTCAGGGCGCCCTGCTTGGTCAGCCGGTCGAACACGCTGCCGAGGCGTTCAGACAGGTTCTCGAACATGCGCGGCTCTCCTTGGTGCACCTTGCCGGATATGGGATCCGACGCTCCGACCTGCCATGGTCTTGCCCTGCCATCACACCAAACGCGGTCAACACCCGCGGGCGAAACCTCGCTGACGGGTGGCGATCTTGCATGAAAGCAAGACCGGAAGCATGGCGACTTCCGGATTTGTTCGCCGCGTTTACCGCTGTTGGACCCGCAAGTCAAGCGCGCAAGCGTGTCGGCACAGGGCTTTTGCCGATGCCCCCCTCCCCCATCCCCTCCCCACGAGGGGGAGGGGAGGCTCTGGCGGCCCCAGTGCACCCGGACTCCCTCCGGTTGCAGCAGGCCGCATGCGATGATCGAGCGCCTCCCCTCCCCCTCTGTGGGGAGGGGAAGGGGGTGGGGGCAGCCCGGCAGAGACGGGGAGCCGTCAGATACGACAGCCCAATGCGCCGGCAAGCGCAGCGGCGCACGACGGTTCGGCGTCCCCGCAGGAGGCGCACCGGCGTCAGAGCGCCGAAGGCAGCCCGCGCCGGGATCATGACAGACAGCGGGGTCATCCCCGGGCCTCCGGTTCATCGATCGGTCCTGGGCACTGCCACGCGCCCGCGGCGCTTTCCCATGCCGGTGCGGCGGCGTATAGTCGCGCAGCGGTAGGGTAAAGGAACGCGCGGATGGACGACGGTTGGGCGGCCTCTGCCCAGGCGTGGCTGGCCGCGCAAGGCACGGCGGGGGATTTCGGCCGGTTGCATGTCCTGGATCAGCCGATGCTGGCGCGGGTGCGGGCCAGTGGTGCTGCGACGGCGCTGGACGTCGGGTGCGGTGAAGGGCGGTTTTGCCGGATGCTGGCGGCGGAAGGGCTGCAGACGGTCGGGATCGACCCGACCGAGGACCTGCTCGCCGCGGCGCGGGCGCGCGATCCCGGCGGGGACTATCGCGCGGCGCGGGCCGAGGCGCTGGCGTTCGATGACGGCTCCTTCGATCTGGTGGTCAGCTACCTGAGCCTGATCGACATTCCCGATGCAAGGCTGGGGCTGACGGAAATGGTTCGGGTGCTGCGTCCGGGGGGTCAGCTGCTGATCGCCAACCTGTCGCCGCATGCCACCGGTGCCGGTGAAACCGGGTGGGAACGGATGCCGGATGGCACGACACGGATCACCCTGGCGGGAGTGCTGGACGAGCAGGCCTACTGGACCGAGTGGTCGGGCATCCGGATCCTG
>JANOER010000136.1:0-5382 GCA_031441285.1 Rhodobacterales bacterium | reverse complement strand
TCGAAGCCTTGGATGCCCGGGTCAGCGCCCGTGCCGTATTGCTCTGGTCGGATGCGGGCAGCCCGGACGGCGGCGCTGCGCGCTATGTCGACCAGGCGCGGGAACTGATCGCGATGTCCGAGGTGGTACTGCCCGGCCTTGACCCGGCCGACGCCGCCCGTCCGGCGATCGAGGAAGCCTCCATCCAGCGCAATCTGGGTGAATTTCCAACCCTGCGCGATCAGGGCGACGAACAGACCTTTCCCGATCGCAACGCGGATGACAACATGCACCTTTCCGACGGCGATGCGTCAGACCAGGGTGGCGTTCTGCCGACAGAGCGGGTGGCGGTGGAAGATTTTCCCGACGTGTCGCTTGCAGATGCAGACGTGACCACAAGCTCGGAGAATGCCGAGGACGATCCCCGGAACGAGGATCTGAACGACGACGGACTGCCGGATGCCAAGGATCTCGATAAAGAGCTGGATGAGGACGACACGGGAGAGGTCGACATCGCAATCGATCCGAAGCGGCCTTCCGACACGTCCGAAACCTATGAGACGAATGAAGCGGACGGTGAGGAAAATCTGCCCGCCCTGCTCCAGCGCCAGGCGGATGATTCAGGCCAGACCTGACGCAGCCTTGACCGCCCCACACACCGGCCCGACCTGTCAGCAGATCGGGACGGACGCTCTCAGATCATCGCCTTGGCCTTGGCAACCGCCGCTTCGGCGGTGATGCCGAACTCGGCGTAAAGCCGTTCGATCGGGGCGCTTGCACCAAAGCTCGACATGCCGACAAAATCGGCCTTCGCCTCGCGGCCCCGCTCGCCCAGAAGCCACCGGTCCCAGCCCTGCCGGACACCCGCCTCGATCGCCACCCGGACCGGCCCCGCGGGCAGCACGCGCTTGCGATATGCCTCGTCCTGCGCGGCGAAAAGCTCCATCGACGGCATCGAGACGACGCGGGTGCCGATCCCGTCGGCTTCCAGCGCGGCGCGGGCCTTGAGCGCGATCTCGATCTCCGATCCGGTGGCGATCAGGATCACCTGCCGCCTGGCCACGGCCTCGGCCAGCACATAGGCCCCTTTGGCGACCATGTTCTGTGCGGTATGGACCGTGCGGACCGCCGGCAGGTTCTGGCGCGACAGGGCCAGCACCGTGGGCCGGGTCTTTTCGGTCAGCGCGATTTCCCAGGCTTCGGCGACCTCCACCAGATCGGCGGGTCGGATCACCAGCGTGTTCGGCGTGGCGCGGCTGATCGCCAGATGTTCGACCGGCTGGTGGGTCGGGCCGTCTTCGCCAAGGCCGATGGAGTCATGTGTCATGACATAGACCACCGGCACGCCCATCAGCGCACTCAGCCGCATCGAGGGGCGGGCATAGTCGGTAAAGCACATGAAGGTGCCGCCGTAAGGCCTTACTCCACCATGCAAAACCATCCCGTTCATCGCGGCGGCCATCCCGTGTTCGCGGATGCCGAAATAGACATAGCGGCCCGTGCGGTCCTCGGGGGTGAACACGCCCAGATCCGACGTCTTGGTGTTGTTCGACCCCGTCAGGTCTGCCGAGCCGCCAATCGTCTCGGGCAGGACCGGGTTCACCGCCGCCAGCACCTTTTCCGACGCTGAACGGGTTGCAAGCTTCGGCATGTCCGCCACGGCCTGCTTTTTCACCGCGCGGATCGTGGCCGCCAGCTTTGCCGGGGCCTCCAGCGCGAAGATGCGGGCGAACTCGGCCTGTTTGGCGGGCGAAAGGGCCGCAATCCGCGCGTCCCAGTCGACCCGGGCCTTCGCGCCCTTCGCGCCCAGCGATTCCCACCAGCGCTTGATGTCGGCCGGCACTTCGAACGGGCCGGCGGTCCAGCCGTAGCCGGCCTTGGCCGCCTCCATCTGCGCCTTGTCGGTCAAAGCGCCGTGGCCCTTGTTGGTATCCTGCGCCGCGTGGCCCAGCGCGATATGCGTCTTGCAGGCGACCAGCGCCGGGCGGGGGCTGGCCTTGGCGGCCGTCAGCGCGCGGTCGATGTCCACCGGATCATGGCCGTCACAGGCGAACACGTCCCAGCCCGACGCGGCAAAGCGCGCCTGCTGGTCGGTCACGTCCGAGATCGACACCTTGCCGTCGATGGTGATGCCGTTGTTGTCCCAAAGCACGATCAGCCGCGACAGCTGCTGCTTGCCGGCAAGGCCGATCGCCTCCTGGCTGACACCTTCCATCAGGCAGCCATCCCCGGCGATGACCCAGGTGTGGTGGTCTTGCACCTTCGCGCCCCAGCGGGCGCGCAAGGATTCCTCGGCCATGGCAAAACCGACGGCATTGGCGATGCCCTGACCCAGGGGGCCGGTGGTCGTCTCGACGCCCGCAACATGGCCGTATTCCGGGTGACCTGCGGTGATGGCATCCCACTGGCGGAAGGCCTTAATCTGGTCCAGCGTCATGTCTTCGTAGCCGGTCAGGTGCAAAAGGCTGTAGATCAGCATCGACCCGTGCCCGGCTGACAGGATGAACCGGTCGCGGTCCGGCCAGCGCGGTGCTTTGGGGTCGAACTTCAGGTGTTTTTCGAACAACACCGTCGCGACATCCGCCATTCCCATCGGCATTCCTGAATGCCCGGAGTTCGCCGCAGCAACGGCATCCAGCGTCAGAGCGCGGATCGCGGTCGCACGCATCCAGTGATCGGGGTGGGTCTGGCGGAGGGTCTGGATGTCCAAGGCGGCATTCCTTTGGCAAGCGGGGCGAAAAAGGCTCACACGCGTCTACCCAGCCCAACTGGCAAGATCAAGCTTGCACCCCAAGGCCTTGGGAAGAAAGGCCGGTCGCCTTTCCGTCGTTTCACGCTAAGATCAGCCGCGGGGGCGGTCACGGCCGATTCGCCCAGGGCAAGACAACGGCAAGGGCGCGGGACGGCGTCCGGGGGAAAGCGATGCAGGAGATTTCCGAGCTTGAAAAGCGGATCACCGCCGCGCTTGAGCGGATCGGCAAGGGGGTTGACCGGATCGCGCTTGCGCCGCGCGCGGCGGCGCCGGCAGTCCAACCCATGGCCGGTGCCGGCGAAGCAGCACTTCGGGTCCAGCTGGACGAGGAAAGATCGCTGACCGCACAGCTGCAGGACCGGTTGCGCACCGCGAAAGAGCGGGAATCGAAGGGCGACCTGCAGGACAGGATCGACCGGCTGACCCAGCAGCTGGACGTTCAGGGCCTGGAACTGCAACGCATGCGCCGCACGGCCGCCGCCCTTGGCGACCAGTTGTCCGCGTTGCGGTCGGCGCAAACCGACGGGGTGACCGAGCCGCAGATGATCAACAAGGCCATGGCGGCAGAACTTGACGCCCTGCGCGCGCTGCGGCTGGCCGAGGTCGCCGAAATGGACGAGATTCTCGCCGCCCTTGAACCCCATATCGCGGAGACCGGCCATGCCAGAGCTTGAAGTCACCATCGGCGGCAAGGTCTTTCAGGTCGCCTGCCAGCCGGGCGAAGAACATTTCCTGCGCTCGGCCGCCGCGATGCTGGACACCGAGGCCGCGCCGCTGATCGCGCAGATGGGGCGTCTGCCCGAGGCCAAGATGCTTTTGATGGCAGGGTTGATGCTGGCCGACAAGACCGCCGCCGGCGAGGACGAGCTTCGCACCCTGCGCGCCCGCGTGGCCGAGCTTGAGGCCCGCCCGGTCACCACCCGCGATGTGGCCGTTATGCCGCAAGCGGTGATCGAAACCCTGGCCGAGATCGCGGCAAGGGCCGAAGCCATGGCCGACCGGGTCGAGGAAAAGGCCTGAGCCAGGGGTGGCTGGAAGTCTGGTCTTTCAAAGAAACCTGGCCGAAGCCTTCACTGCTCCGGCCAGCGGTTGCTGTAACCTTTTGCTTCAGCCCGATCAGGCGTTGGCTTCACGGATCTTTTCGGCCGCAGCCTTGTCGAAGGTCACGCCTTTCGCCTCGAACAGCTGGTCCAGCTCGCCCGAGAGGGTCATCTCGGTGATGATGTCGCAGCCGCCGACGAATTCGCCCTTGACGTAAAGCTGCGGGATCGTCGGCCAGTCGGAGAAGTCCTTGATCCCTTGCCGGATCTCGGCATCGGCCAGCACGTTCACATCGGCGAAGTCGACGCCCATGAAGTTCAGGACCCCGGCAACGCGGCTGGAAAACCCGCACTGCGGCATCAGTTTCGTGCCTTTCATGAACAGCACGACATCATTCGTGCCGATGGTCGTCTTGATCGTGTCCTGCGCGCTCATCGTCCGTTCTCCTGTCCGTTGCGGTCACCGGCCATGCCATGAACCCGCCCCATGTCGCGCTGCGCCAGATATGAGGCCATGCGCCGTTCCATTTCCATCGCGGCGTCCTGCCGCGCCGTATTTTCGCCGCGGTCCGCGTCTTTGGCAGGTCCCTTGCGCCGGGTGCGCAGGACCGACACCACGCCGACCAGCATCATCGCGACCGGCAAGAGACTGGCCAGGCTTGGGCCGGTTGCCATGTCAGTCGGGCGCCTTGGTGGTCAGCGCCAGCGCGTGCAGTTCACCCTGCGCGCCGTCCATCTTGCCTTTAAGCGCCGCATAGACCGCCCGCTGCTGCTGCACGCGGTTCAGGCCGCGAAAGCTGTCGTCGACCACTTCCGCCGCGAAGTGCTGGCCGTCATTGCCCTGCACGTTGATGCGGGCTTTCGGGAAAGCGGCCCGGATCAGGGCTTCGATGTCACGGGCGTCCATCGCCATCGGATCGGTCCTTCTTATTCTTCTGCGAATGTAGGGCCGGGGCCCAAGGCCCGCAAGCCCCGGATGCGGGCGTGGTCAGCGCGGCAGGGCGTCCCATTCGGACCGCAGCATGCCGAAAAGGACCACGTCCTGCACTTCGCCCACGGGGGCGTGAAAGACATGCTGGCGCTGCCGCCCTTCCAGCACCAGGCCGGCACGGGCGTAGACGCGCTGCGCCCGCAGGTTCTGGCCGGCGGTGTCGAGCCACAGCCGCCGCGCGCCCAGATCGCCAAAGCCGTAGTCCAGAAGGGCCCGCAGAAAGACCGCGCCTTCGCCGCGCCCCGGCTCGGTCAACGCCAGCCGCATCAGGCATACAGTGCCTGACGGGTCGCCGATGTCGCAGAAGATGGCAAAGCCGCGCGAAGCGTCCTCGCCCCAGATCAGCAGGCGGCACCCGGGGTCGGTGATGTAGCCGGCAAGCGCCGCCTCGTCTTCGTCCGAAACGAAGGGCTTGTTCTCGGGCCGTTGCACCAGCGCGCGGATGAAGCCAAAGTCGCCCGTCGAAGCCGGGCGCAGGTTCATCCGACCGCCTTGGCGAAGGCCCCGCGATAATGCGCCGAAAGTTCGGCCAGCGGTGCGGTCTCGCCGCCAAGCCGGACCGCGCTGCCGCCGAACTGGCCCACGACGGTGATCGGCACACCTGCCGCGCCAGCCGCTGC
>JANOER010000135.1:0-4876 GCA_031441285.1 Rhodobacterales bacterium | reverse complement strand
ACTGCCGGGGCTGGAAGCGGACGGCGATCTGGTCTGGTCCTACAAGCACGCGCTTGTCGCCAGCCGGATGCCGAAGAAGCTTCTGGTCATCGGCTCGGGCGCCATCGGCATCGAATTCGCCAGCTTCTTCAACACCCTTGGCGCGGAGACCACAGTGGTTGAAGTGATGGACCGCATCCTGCCGGTTGAGGACGCGGAAATCAGTGCCTTTGCGAAGAAATCCTTCGTCAAGCAAGGCATGAAGATCCTGGAAAAGGCCACGGTCAAGAAGCTGGACCGCAAGCCGGGGCAGGGTGTGACCGCCCATATCGAGATCGCCGGCAAGGTGGAGACGCAGGATTTCGACACCGTGATCAGCGCCGTCGGCATCGTCGGCAATGTGGAAAACCTTGGGCTTGAGGCTTTGGGCGTCAAGATCGACCGCACCCATGTGGTGACCGATGAATACTGCCGCACCGGCGTGGACGGGCTTTACGCCATCGGCGACATCGCGGGCGCACCGTGGCTTGCGCACAAGGCCAGCCATGAAGGCGTGATGGTGGCCGAGCTGATCGCCGGCAAGCATCCGCACCCGATCAAGCCGAACTCCATCGCCGGCTGCACCTATTGCCAGCCGCAGATCGCAAGCGTTGGTCTGACGGAAGAAAAGGCCAAGGCGGCGGGCTATACTCTGAAGGTTGGTCGCTTCCCCTTCATCGGCAACGGCAAGGCGATTGCCCTGGGTGAGGCCGAGGGCATGATCAAGACGATCTTCGACGCGAAGACCGGCGAGATGCTGGGCGCCCACATGGTCGGCGCCGAAGTGACGGAACTGATCCAGGGCTACGTCGTCGCGCGCAGCCTTGAGACGACCGAGGAAGACCTGATGAACACCGTCTTCCCGCACCCGACCCTGTCCGAAATGATGCACGAGGCTGTCCTCGACGCCTACGGACGCGCGCTGCACATGTGACGGCTATTCGGCGGGCGAAACCGGGCTTTCTGCGGGAGTGGCGCGCTTTGTCTGATGACATGCCTGCCACAGCAGCGTGCCCCAGGCCTGGAACGGGAAGATCCAGATCAGCAGCGGGTTCTTGTCGCTAAGCCCGGCGCTTTGTGCGCCCATTGGCGCGCGACAGGGCCCGGGGACGTAGTAGGTTCCAAAGATCACGTCATAGATTGGCATCACATTGGCAAGGTTCTTGCCAATGGCCTCGGTCGTGTCGGCATGGTGCCAGCGGTGAAAGCGCGGCGATGCAATCAGGTATTTCAGGACGCCGTGGTCCCAGTCGAGGTCCAGATGGACATACATGTTGTGGACAAGCCGTGCCAGAAACACCACCGGAAGAAGATGGGGCAGCTGCATCCAGGTCAGGACGACCAGATAGGTCATCGACATCAGGAACGCTTCAAACGCATGGATCCGAAAGACCGAAAAGGCGTTCACGTCGGTATCGCTGTGATGTGCGGCATGGCTTGGCCAACCCCAGCGCGTATGCATCAGCCGGTGCGAAAGATAGTCGCAGAAATCAATCATCGCGATGGCCAGAAGCGCCCCGACGATCTGCCACGGACCTTGCCAGAAATCCGCCGGCAGCGTCGGGATGTTCAGCGCTGCATATCCTGCGCGGGACAGACGGTCGAGGTCGCCCATGAACAGGATGAAGGCCAGGATGTTCAGCCCGTAGACGACGACCGATGCAGCGATGTTGCGGATCGCATGGAGGCTGAATTCTTCTTTTCGGCGCAGGACCGCATACATGGCAACCGTCGCCAAGGCAGAGATCACAAGCAGGCCTGGCCCGTTGAAGTGGCTTGCAACTGTGTTGATCCGGTCAAGCAGGCTCATCCGGTCCGGCCTCAAGGACTGAGTTTGCAACGGTTGGCAACAGTTAGCTGCCGACGGCGCAGCAAACCACCAGTTTGTGGCACGACCATGTCCGACACCTCGACGCCATGGTGCGCACGCAACAGTGAACCGGCGTTTGAAGCTGGCGGGCAACCGGCTGGCGGTCTACCACAGCGACATGCGCGCCCTTTCCCCCATGGTTCTTGTCGTCCTCTTGTGGTGTGCGGGCCTTGGGGCAGCGGCGCAGTTTGGCAAGATTTCCATTCTCTATGAGGACCTTCGCGGCGTCTACGGCGGCAATGGCGAGGTGGCTTTGGGTCTGGTCGTGTCGATTGTCGGCATGGTCGGGCTGGTGTTCGGCACCACGGCGGGGCTGCTGGTCGCCCGGATCGGTCCGCGCCGGGCGATCGTGGCGGCGCTGGCAGCGGGCGCAGTGATGTCGGCCTTGCAGGCCCTGATGCCGGCCTATCCCCTGATGCTGGCCAGCCGGATCGTCGAGGGTGCGTCGCATCTGGCAATCGTCGTTGTCGGGCCAACGATGATCGCGGCTCTGGCGCCCGAGGCCCGACGCCCGCTGGCGATGACGCTCTGGTCCAGCTTCTTCGGCGTCACCTATGCCCTTCTGGCACTGGTCGGCCCCAGTGCCACGCCGACAGGGCTGTTTCTGGGCCATGCCGGCTACATGGCACTGTTGGCGGTGGTGCTGGCGGCGACGCTGCCGGCTGACCCGCGCGTTTCCCCGGCCCCGCTGGGCAACCTGCTGCGACAACACGCGATGATCTATGCCTCGCCGCGCCTTGCCGCTCCGGCAATGGGGTTCTGCTGCTATACCTTCCTGTATGTCGCGATCCTGACCCTGTTGCCGCCCGAAACGCCGGTGACCCACCGCGCGCTGATCGCCGCGGGCATGCCTCTGGCGTCAATCCTGGTGTCGTTGACCCTTGGGGTGCAGCTTTTGCGGCACCTCTCCGCCGTCCGGTTGGTGCAGCTTGGATACTTGGCGGCGATCCCCGGCTTTCTCTTGCTTTGGGCCTTGTGGGGCAATGGCGCCGGGATGGTTGTCGCCGGGTTCTGGTTGTCCGCAGCCCTTGGCATCGTGCAGGGGGCAAGCTTCGCCGCAATCCCCGAACTGAACGCCACAGCCGAGGACCGCGCCCGCGCCGCCGGAGCCGTGGCACAGCTGGGCAACCTTGGCACCACGACCGGCACTCCGGTTCTGGCGGCCTTGCTGGCGGCGTCGGGTCCGCCGGCGCTGGCACTTGCGGCGACCGCGCTTTGTGCGATCGGCATCGGCCTGCATCAGCTGCAGGCGCGCCGCCGCGCCGATTGACGATCGTTCCCCTTTCGTTCACAAATTCTGGTTGGAGACTCAGCGGTTAAGCACTATCTCTTGCCGCGGCACCGAGGAGTGGACATGGCCGAACAGAAGTTCATCGAGGTTCGCGGCGCGCGCGAGCATAATCTGAAATCCGTGGATGTCTCGATCCCGCGGGACCAGCTTGTCGTGATCACCGGGCTTTCGGGGTCTGGCAAGTCCAGCCTTGCCTTCGATACGATCTATGCCGAAGGGCAGCGGCGGTATGTGGAATCACTGTCGGCCTATGCCCGGCAGTTCCTTGACATGATGGGCAAGCCCGATGTCGATCACATCTCGGGTCTGTCGCCGGCGATTTCGATCGAGCAGAAGACCACGTCGAAGAACCCCCGTTCGACCGTCGGCACGGTGACCGAGATCTACGATTACCTGCGCCTGCTTTTCGCCCGCGTCGGCACGCCCTTTTCCCCGGCCACCGGTCTTCCGATCACCGCAATGCAGGTGCAGGATATGGTCGATGCGGTGCTGGCGATGCCCGAAGGCACGCGGGCCTATCTTCTTGCGCCGATCATCCGCGACCGGAAGGGGGAATACCGCAAGGAATTCCTCGACTTGCGCAAGCAGGGCTTTCAACGTGTCAAGGTGAACGGCACCTTCCACGAACTGGAGGATCCGCCGACACTCGACAAGAAATTCCGCCACAACATCGACGTGGTGGTTGACCGGATTGTGGTAAAAGAGGGGATCGAGACCCGCCTTGCCGACAGTTTCCGGACCGCGCTGAACCTGGCCGACGGGATCGCGGTGATCGAGATGGCGGAAGGCCCCCCCAATTCGGAAGACGCCGCGCCGCGCATCACCTATTCCGAGAAATTCGCCTGTCCGGTCAGTGGTTTCACCATCGCCGAGATCGAGCCGCGCCTGTTCAGTTTCAACGCCCCTTTCGGGGCCTGCCCGGTCTGCGACGGTCTGGGGATGGAGCTGTTCTTCGACGAACGCCTGGTGGTCCCCGACCAGAACCTGACGCTGATGCAGGGGGCGATTGCACCGTGGTCCAAGTCGAAGTCGCCCTACCTGACCCAGACGATGGAGGCTTTGTCCAAGCACTATGGCTTCAACCTGAAAGCCAAGTGGAAGGACCTGCCCGACACGGTGAAGGATCTGTTCCTGCAAGGCTCGAAGGGCGAGGAGATCCAGTTCCGCTATGACGAAGGTGGCCGCGTCTATCAAGTCAAGCGCGTCTATGAGGGGATCATCCCCAACATGGAACGCCGCTACCGCGAGACGGATTCTGCCTGGAGCCGTGAGGAGATGGAGCGCTATCAGGCCAATCGCGCCTGCGGGGCCTGCGGCGGCTACCGCCTGAAGCCCGAGGCTTTGGCGGTGAAAATCGCCAAGGTGCATGTGGGCCAGGTGGTGCGGATGTCGATCACCGAGGCCTATGCCTGGATCGACGGTGTTGCGGCGACGCTGACCAACCAGCAGAACGAGATCGCCAAGGCGATCCTGAAGGAAATCCGCGAACGCCTTGGTTTTCTTGTGAATGTCGGGTTGAACTATCTGACGCTCAGCCGCGCCGCCGGCACGCTTTCGGGGGGGGAATCGCAGCGGATCCGGCTTGCCAGCCAGATCGGGTCCGGCCTGACCGGCGTGCTTTACGTGCTGGACGAACCTTCGATCGGCCTGCACCAGCGCGACAATGACCGGCTTCTGACCACGCTGAAGAACCTGCG
>JANOER010000134.1:0-2417 GCA_031441285.1 Rhodobacterales bacterium | reverse complement strand
GTTGGCGACATTGGCGACCTTCGTGCCGCAGGTCGCCATCCGCTTGTCGCACCCGGCGCGGATCGTGAAGGTGTCGGTCCCGGCTATGGCACGCACCGGGGCTTCCAGCTGGGTAAGGATCGCGACGCCGTCGACAAGGTCCTGTCCCAACACCTCGGCCCGCCGTCCCGCATTGGCCTCGCTCGTCCAGTCGACGTACCGAAGGTGAACCAGCCGGAGGTGAAGCCGCCAAGCCTGGAGGCGGTGAATGCGCGGTCACGCAGCAGGTCGATGATCGTGCCTGTGCCGTTGAAAGCCGGGGCCTCCAGATTGACTCCGCAGCGCGCTACTCCCAGTTTGAAGAGGCTAAACCCCCAGATCGTAAAAAAACTGAAGGTCCAGTTCGTCCTCCCAAGTGACGGTTCCCGACGCGAGTCCCTCGGCCAGAAAGGCCCACACCGCTTGCGGCGCGGTGGGAGGAAGGACAGTCACCTGATAGCGTTCAGCCGTCCGGTACTCATCCGTTTTACATTCCAGCGTCAGGCCCTGCGCCCTGGCCAGGGCCTGCACCCGGTCGGCCGCGCATTCCATTGCCCCCACCCGCCCCGATCCATCGGGGCCAAGGTCCAGCAAATACAGCTTGAACCCCTCTGTCGCGCTTTGCTCGTCCTTCAATACCAGCTGCACCAGATAGACCGGATTCGCACCCCGTACCCCGAACCGCCGGAATTCGGCCGTCTGGACCAAGGGCATCGGCGTGGGGCCGTCTTCCTGCGCGCCCTCCTCCAAGCCGGTTTCGGCAAACTGCATGTCATAGCTCGCGCCTTTCTGCCGGGTGAAGACCATGCGGACCCGGGGCGTCTGATAGGCTTTCGGCTGATAGGCGGTGTAGCTGAAGACCGGCCCCAGATCCTCGCCAGTTCCGACCGGAAAGGCCGGGTCCTCGCTCCAAAGACATGCCGACAGCCCTATGGCCAGAACCCCGGCCAAAGCCCAGCGAACAACCCGCACCAGCGGGCGAAAAAAACCCTGCATCATGGCGTCCCACTCCTTTTCTCTGGAAAAGATGGGCCGGTTTCGGCCCGGCCATATTGATGCATATCAACCGAGGGCTACAGCGAAACCGTAACCGGCCATTACGATCCACGGCCCAGACCGGGACGGTGCCGGTCGGATGGCGGCCATCGCGGAACAGGTCTCGTTCGGCCTCGCGGCGCGACCGGATCGCGGCGGGCCGAAGCCAGCCCATGAAGCCCTGCGCGGCGGCGGCGCGGTTGCCCGCGTTCAGATGGCGGGTTAACGACGCTTTCGCGATGCCGCCGGTGTTGTAGTGAAAGCTGACCAGTGCATCGACCTCGTGCAGTTCCAGCGGCACCTTCACCGCGCGCAGCACTCCTGCCTCATAGGCCACGATGTCGGCGCGGAAGAGCAGAAACGCCTCGCGGATCCCCGAATCGAGATCAGCGGGCATGCCACGCGGCATCCGCGCCGGATCGGGGAGCCCCGCCGCAGTTGTATGGCCGATGCCGAAGGTCCAGAAGTTCTTCACATCGAGATAGGGTCCGGGCACGAGTCCTTCGTGCCGGACAAGGGCCAACTGGCCCCGGTCTGTCATGTGCATGGGATCACCCGAAAATGGAGGAAAGGACCAGGATCAGGGCGGCGATCAGAAGGCCGATCCGCAGGCGGTGACTGAAGGCCTGGCCCGGGTCAGCGGCATCGCAACGGATGGCGCGCGCAAGGCGGAGAAGTTCATGCATCGGGGTTGTCTCCTTTGCCGCTGCGCAGCCGGGCGAGGACGACCTCGATGAAGGCGGGCCCGAAGACGCCGACGAGATAGGCGGCCGAGCCCGCCGCACCCCCGGCCGGGATCGCCTGCGATGGCAGACCGAGCAAGGCGGTGATGATGGCCATGGACAGGCTGCCCATCCCCGCCGCGATCAGACCGCCAAGCAGGATGTGGCGCAACGCATCCCGCAACCGCATCCGAGTGGTCAGAGCGTTGGTCGCCCCGCCGAGCGCTCCCCAGGCCGCCAGGATGACGGCGGTGGAGGTTGCCAGATCGCGCAAAGCCGCCGCGACAAAGCCGGTTTCTTCGCTCATCGCCGGATCTCCAAGAGCGGGATGGATGTGATCGACCCGAGCCGCTCGAGATCGAGGGTGACGTCAAGCATGTCGGTGTCGAAGCGGACGGGGACGTCGAATTCGAAACCGGCCGTGATTGCGACGCCCGCGCCGGGGGCAGTGGTGAAGGTGACGCTGCCGGTGGTGGTGTTGACGCTCCAGCCCGACATCTGTTCGACGCCGTTCAGGGCGAGACGGACGGTCCCTGCCACCGGCTTAGCGATGGCGCGGGTCCAGCTTTGCGCGCCGGAGGTGGAACGCTTCAGACGGGCAAAGCTCGTGACTGCACCATTGCCTGTGCCGATAGGCCGGTC
>JANOER010000133.1:0-6329 GCA_031441285.1 Rhodobacterales bacterium | reverse complement strand
GGGGAAATTCAACCAGTACCACCTTGTCGAAGCTTTGGTCCTTCTTGGAAAAGAAGGTCTCGGCAATCTGCTTGATCGCGCCGTAAACCGACCGGACCACCGGCATCCGGTTGACGATATCCTCGCCCGAGCGGATCACCGAGCGGCCGATAAAGCCCTTGGCAAGCCAGCCGACAACGATGGTGACGATCAGGAAGACCAGCACGCCGACGCCGCGCACCGGAAACTCGTAGTCGGGACCAAGCACGTCACGAATGATCGCGTTCGGCTGATAGGACGACGGGATCAGGGGCAGGATCCAGCCGTCGATCCAGCCGATCACCGCCCAGACGAAGTAGATCGTCAGGCCGATGGGCAGAACGACGACAAGTCCGGTCAGAAAGCTGGCGCGCAGTCCGGCCAGAAAGCCCCGGCGCTGAAGGTGGTGAGGGTCGGTCACGGTGTTCGGGTTCCTTTGGCGGCCGGTCTTGCGGCCAATCTAGCGGCCGGTCTGGGGGCGAGACAATGGCATGGCGGCAAGTTCGGTGGCGATCGCGGCGGCCAGCCGGGCGTTTGACAGCACCAGCGCGATGTTTGCGGCAAGCGACCGGCCGGCGGTCGCTTCGAAAATGCGCTGCAGCAGGAACGGCGTGACCGCCTTGGCGGCGATGCCTTGTGCTGCGGCCTCGGCGAGGGCGGCCTCAATATGGGGCATGATCTCGGCGCGCGGTATTTCGGCCGCAACCGGGATCGGGTTCGCAACCAGCTGCCCTCCGGCAAGCCCAAGCCGGGCGCGCATCCGGTGCGCGGCGGCGATCTCGGCTGCGCTGTCCATCCGCAAGGGCGCCCGAAGGCCGGATGACCGCGACCAGAAGGCGGGGAGATCATCCTGCCCGAACGCAATGACCGGCACGCCAAGGGTTTCCAGAACCTCCAGCGTCTTTGGCAGATCAAGGATCGCCTTTGCCCCCGCCGCAACCACGGTGACCGGGGTTTCCGCCAGTTCGCGCAGATCGGCCGAGATGTCGAAGCTGGTTTCCGCCCCGCGATGCACGCCGCCGATGCCGCCGGTGGCAAAGACCTCGATCCCTGCCAGCTTCGCGCAGATCATCGTCGCGGCGACCGTGGTCGCACCGGTGCGCCCCGAGGCAAGGCAGGCCGCAAGATCGGCGCGCGACAGTTTCGCCACCTCGCGGGCCTGCCCAAGCGCCTCAAGCTCGGCCGGGTCAAGGCCGATGTGGATCCGCCCCCCCATGATCGCGATCGTGGCGGGCACGGCGCCATGGGCGCGAACCTCGGCCTCGACCCGCGCCGCCGTTTCCACATTCTGCGGATATGGCATGCCGTGGGTGATGATTGTGCTTTCAAGCGCAACAATTGGCGTGCCCAAGGCCTGTGCCTTGATCACATCCGGCGAAAAGCTGAAGGGCAGGGTCATGCGCCGATTTCTCCCGAGACATAGGTGGCAGCGGCGCGCAACGCCTCGTTCAGCGCGGCCTGACGCGGGGCACCGCTGCGTTCGGCGACCAGATGCGCCGCCATGAACGTGTCGCCCGCCCCGGTGACGCGGGTGACCAGCACCTGCGGCGGCGCGCCCTCGATGACGCCTTCGCCGTGGCGGCCTTCGGCGGCGGGCTTGCCGCCATTGGTGACCAGCACGTGCTGCGCCCCCCGGGCCAGCAGGGCCTGCGCCGCCTCGGACGCGGTTGCACTGTCAGAGCGCGACAGAATGTTCGCCTCTTCGAGGTTGACGTAAAGTGTCGCCGACGGATGCGCCAGCAGCGGCAAAAGCCGTCCCGCCTTGCCCGGCGAGGCGGGGGCTACCCGCAGGTCAGCGGCGGCAAAGTGGGCAGAGGTGGCGATCTCGGCCAGAAGGGCCTCGGTCAGGTTGCCGTCAAGGGCGATCGGGCCGGTCCAGGGCGCATCTGGGGTGCCAAGTCGTCCGTCGGCAAGCGGGCGCAGGATCTTGTCGCCGGCGGCTTCCAGCGAATGCGCGTCGGCAATCGCCGCGATCAGCCCGTTGGCGCCCTCGATCGCCATGTAGCGGTCGGTCGGCAGGTCGTCCGAGCGGTAGACATGCGTCGTGACCAGCCCCATCAGATCACAGGCGGCGGCCAGTTCGCAGCCTTCCGCGTCGCGGCCGATGGCCGTCAGCAGGGCGGGCGTCATCCCGAACCGGCGCAGCGTCATCGCGATGTTCATCGCCACCCCGCCGGGCAGGCGGGTGATACGGCCCGGCACGTCCGACCCAAGCCGCATCGACGTCGGCGAACGGCCGATGATGTCCCACAGGACCGAACCGATGCACAGGATGTCGGGGGAACTGGCCATTGCGCCCTTCTGCCGTGAAAGCGGGACTTGGGCAAGACGGCATCCGGCATGGCACCTTCGACTTGTCCGCCCGGTCGTGGTAGGATCCTGGCTGGCCAGGGCAGTTTGCGCCCGACGCCCCGGACTGACGAAGTTCGCTTACCCAGAAGGATTTCAGACATGGACCGACTGAATGCCTTGTTGTCATCGCCGTTGCCCTGGTTGACCGACGGCGGGCTGGAAACCGTCATGATCTTTCACGAAGGGCTGGACCTGCCGAATTTCGCGGCCTTCACCTTGCTTGACTCCGACGCGGGCCGCGCCGCCCTGACCCGGTATTTTCTGCAATTCGCGGGCCTTGCGCGGGCCGCCGGGACCGGTCTTGTGCTGGACACCCCGACCTGGAGGGCAGGGCAGACCTGGGGCGCGGTGATGGGCCTTGATCCGGCACAGGTCCGGCAGATCAATCTTGATGCCGTGGCCTTCGCGCAAAAGCTGCGCGCCACGCAGGAAACCGACGCGATGCCGATCCTGTTGAACGGGGTGATCGGCCCGTCCGGTGACGGCTACGCGATGGACAGCGCGCTGTCGCCCGACGAAAGCTTTGCACGCCACAGCCTACAGGCGAGGGCCTTGGCGGACGCCGGGGCGGATCTGGTGACCGCCGTCACCATGACCCATTCCGGCGAGGCGATCGGTGTCGCACGGGCGGCGCGAGAGGCGGGCGTTCCGGTCGTGCTGTCCTTTACGGTCGAGACGGATGGCCGGCTTCCGTCTGGCGAAACCCTGGCCGAGGCCATTGCGGCAACCGACGCGGGCACCGACAGCGGGCCGGAGTTTTACATGGTCAATTGCGCGCATCCGACGCATTTCAGCGGCGTGCTTCACGGCGGTTGGGTCGGGCGCATCGGCGGGATCCGGGCCAATGCCTCGCGGATGAGCCATGCCGAACTTGACCAAGCGACCGAGCTTGACGCCGGCGACCCGGTGGAATTCGGCGCGCTTTACCGCGATCTGGGCGGGCTTTTGCCCAATCTCAGGGTCATCGGCGGCTGTTGCGGGTCGGACCATCGCCATGTCGAGGCCGCCTCGCGGCAGTTCCACAGCCATACGGCGGGGCACGGCGCGCTGACCTAGCACTTGCGAAAGCCGCTGCCGTAGCCGCCGCTCTGCCCTGACGGAAAGGTTCCTTCGGCAAGAAACCGGTCATGGCAGCGGGCCAGGGCCTTGCGGTCCAGAGTGACACCGAGGCCGGCGCCGGTCGGGACCTGTGCCACGCCGTTTTCCAGCGCGAAGGGACCGCCGTCGATGACGTCGTCGGCATACCAATGAAACAGCGTCTGGCTGGCGCCCCGGACATGTTCAAGTGCTGCCGAAAGCTGAAGACAGGCGGCGGATGCGATGCCGGTTTCACCGGAATGAAAGCGGAAACCGACGCCGAACGTCGCGCAGGACCGGATGAAGTCACGGGTGCGGGCGATGCCGCCATGTTCGTTCACGTTGGTCACGATCGCGTCGGGGCAGCGCAAGGCGACGGCCTTGGGCAGGTCGATCGCATGGGCGGAAAAGGCCATCGGGAAATGGAGACGAAGATCGGCCATTTCCTCATAATTCTCAACGGGTTCCTCGAACCAGCTGATGTCGAATGGGTCCAGACGGGCCAAAGCCTCGCGGGCGGTTGGCACCGTCCAGCCTCCGTTGGCATCCAGTTGCAAGGGGCGATCCCCGATGGCGGCGCGCACCTCGCGGACCATCTGCACCTCTTCGGACAACGAGACGGTGCCAACCTTGCCTTCAAAGATCGTCGACCCATGCCGTTCGATCATCGTGGCACAATAGCGGGCAATGTCGGCGGGCGACGCTTCGCCGGGGTCGGTACCCGCAAACCGGTAGCTGAAATACTCGGTCAACGGGATTTCGCTGCGCACCGAACCGCCAAGCAGCAGGTGCAGCGGCACGCCTTCGGTCTTGCCCCGTGCGTCCCACATCGCCATTTCGATCCCGCCGAACACCCGGCGCGCAGCGGTGACATTGCCCCAGGGCGTATAGCGCATCGCGGGGACGATGCGGCCTTCGGCCGTGGCGATGTCGCGCAGATCGAGGCCGATCAGCCTTTCGCCCGCCAGGATCACCTCGGCCGCGCGATCGCCGTCGGCGCATTCGCCAAGCCCGGTCACGCCGTCTTCGGTCACAAGCTCGATCACCGTCTTGGTCAGCGACGCGATGGACCCATAGCTGAACCGGTAGGGCGCGCGGAACGGGATGTTCACGGGCAGGGCGGTGACAGAGCGGATCTTCATGCGGCCCTCGTTTTTCACTGGTTTGGCATGGGTGCCACCGGCGATCTTGCCTGACCGCGACACGCCGAAGGGCCGGATCGGACCGCTAGAGGTTGCGGGATCCGAAACATGCCTGGAAGAAGAAGGGCAGCGCCGGATCATACGAGGGCGCACCGGTCAGGTCTTCTTTCATGAAACCGGTATCGCTTAGCGTTTCGGGCTTGAGGGCAACCAGGCGGGCCTGGCCGGCCCGGGCGTCCTTGAGTTTTGCGAAGTGGCAGCGCAAGCGGGCGATCAGGCCGGGGGCGATGGCGGGGATGGCGATGCTGTCGAACGCGGTGGACTGTGCAGGGCTGGTCATGGCGCATTCCTTCAGTTGCGATGGCCTCAGCATGCCGGACCGCACGGACATTGCTTGAGGATGGCATGGGGAAAGTGTGGGGATTTGCCGGGAAACGCCGATGGTGTTTGCGCTGTGCCCTCGCGCGGGGTAATTTCAGCAAAACCGCCAGCCGGGGCTTGCCGGATCGGGTTTTCCGGGCGGGGCTGGGCAGAATGCATCACGTCTTCGGCGCTTTCACGCTTTATCCCGACCGCGCCGAACTTGTCGGGCCGGCCGGGCTTGTGTCGCTGGAGCCAAAGGCCTTTGCCGTCCTGTGCCTGCTGGTGGAACACCACGACCGGGTGGTGACACGGGACGAGATGATCGCGGTGGTCTGGGGCGGGCGCTTCGTGTCGGATGCGGCGGTCGCGACGGCGATCAAGTTTGCTCGCAGGGCCGTGGGCGATGACGGAGACCGGCAGGCGATGATCCGCACCGCGCACGGGATGGGCCACCGTTTCGTCGCCCCGGTCGAACGGCGGCTGGATGCAACGACGCTGGTGCAGCCAGTCGAGCCGTCGCCGGAACATGCCGACCGCAGGCCGACGATCGCCGTCCTGCCCTTCGCCCAAAGTGCGGGCGAGGCGGTGCAGGTCGGCGACGGGCTGGCCGACGAGATCATCGGATCGCTGGCGCGGTTGCGCTGGCTGCGGGTGATCGCCCGCGACAGCAGCTTTCGCTTTCGCCAGGACGGGCTTGACCTTGGCGGTCTGCGCCGGGTTCTGGGCGCGGGCTACGCCCTGACCGGGCGGATCGAACTGGCGGCGGCGCGGCTGCATGTCACCGTCACGCTGATCGAGACCGGGTCGGGGGCGGTGGTCTGGTCCGACCGGATCAGCCCGGCTCTGGACGATCTGCACCTGGCCCGGCAAGAGATCACCGCCGCCGTGATCGGGGCGCTGGACCTGCAGATCTCGCAGACCGAGGCGGCGACAGCGCGCACCCGGTCAACCGAGATGCTGGACGCCTGGGGCGCCTATCACCTGGGGATGAGCCACGTTCTGCGCTTCAACGCGCAGGACAACGCGATTGCCGAGGGTCTCTTCGCGCGCGCCATCGCACTGGATCCCCACTTCGCCACGGCCTTTGCCGGGCGGGCCTTTGCCCTGCAGCAAGAGGCATCGCAGGCGTTCCGGCGCGACACCGCGCCGGCCCTTGCCGAAATGCGGCGCATGGCCGAGCGGGCGGTGGAGTTGGACCCATTCGACCCCTTCGCCAACATGGTCATGGGGAGGGTTCTTCATATTGCGGGTCCGCCCGATGAAGGACTTTTCTGGTTTGAACGCGCGATCGAGGTCAGCCCGAATTTCGCAAAGGGTCATTATGCCCGCGCCCATCTCGACATGCTGGCAGGTCGCATCGACCGGGCCAACGCCGGG
>JANOER010000132.1:0-10493 GCA_031441285.1 Rhodobacterales bacterium | reverse complement strand
GACGATCCCGACCAGGACAACATCAGCTTCACCGTCATCAAGGTGAACGACGCCAGCGTGCGGCCAAAGGAAAACCGCATCCCCCGTCCCTCCATGGCCGTCGCACGCCCAAAACGCCTGACAACCGTCGTCGCGGATCCCTCGCTGATCCCGCTCAACACGCCCCCCCCGGCCCCGCTTGGCGTGCCGCCAGCCCTGGTTCCGGTTGCGGCAATGCCCAGACCCCGGGTCGACCCCATACGCAACGTGCCCGCCCCGCCCCGCCAGGCAGATATGCCGCGACCAGCAGCGGCGAACCCGCCGCCCGTGGCTGTCGTCAACAGCGCGGCACCTGCGTCGGGCGCATCCGTCGAGGACCTGTCATCGGTGCGCTTGCGGCCACGGCGCGTGATCGTCATAAAGTAGCGTATGGTGCAGTCGGTCGAAGAACTTACGGTCGCTCAGCGACTTGGCCAGCTGTTGGACCGGGGCTTGCTTCCGGCTGGCGGCCCGGCTGAAGCGGCAGAACGGCTGATCGAACGCCTGGAGCGTCCGGCGCGGGTGGCCCTTCTTGGTCTGCCCGGATCGGGCAAGTCGGCAATCCTCAACTTGTTGACCGGTACAATCGTGGTGCCCGAAACGCTGCGCCTTCCGACGATTGTCGTGCAGCACGGGGTCGAAGCGCGGATGCTTTGCACCCTGACCGACGGCCGGACAGAGATCGCGCCGGGTAGCGATCTGAACGATGTGCTGGCGCTGAACCCGGCCCTTGTCACTCTCGAAATGGACCTTCCGGCCCTCAAGGTGATCAGCCTGCTTGAGGTCTCCGCCGGGCCGATGGAAGCCGAGCAGCGCCGCGCGGCGATCTGGGCCAGCAAGCGTGCCGATATCCTGATCTGGTGCACGACATCCTACCTGCCCAAGGAACAGCAGGTCTGGGAGGGAATGCCGGATGTCGTCAAGGACAATGGCTTTCTGTTCCTGACGAAGGTTGACCTTCTGGGCAGCCGGGACGCCGCAGCCGGAATGCTGGAACGGGTCGAAACCCGCGCTGGAGAGGAATTTCGCCAAGTGCTGTCGATCTCGGCCAAGCAGGCTCGGGCGGCGATGCCGGCAGGTGGGCCTGTTGACAGGGACATGTTCCGCGAAAGCGGGGCCGCAGCGGTGATCACGACGATCAAGAGCCGGGTGCAGGCGGCGCGCCGGGCGGATACCGACATGTCCGAGCTTCTGCTTGCGCGACACGTCGAAGCCGGCGGGATTGTCGCCCGCCGCTTTGCCGAGCCTGGCACCCCGGCTGCCCCTGCCGCTCCCGCGCCGCAATGGAGCCCGCCTCCGGAGCCACCGGCTGAGGCTGCGCCCGTGTCGGCTGCCGAGGTGCGCGTCACTCCGGAACCGGAGATTCTCGATGTCCGGGCAGCCGAACCGGAAGCCGAAGATGCAGTAGAAGCCAAGACAGTTCAGGCCCTTGCGCCCGAGCCTGAGCCCGAGCCTGAGCCCGAGCCCGAGTTCGAACCGGTACTTGAATCGGAAGCGGAGCCGGAACCGGAGCCGCCCGCCAGTGCCGCGCCCGAAGCTGGGCCGGAGGCGAACATGGACCGCATGGGCGGTTTCCGACGGGCACCGCCGAAGGAAGTCGAACAGGAGCAAGAGCTTGCGGGCAGCAGGAAACGCTTCTCGGACCGCATCAAGCAGGTGCCGGCAACCGATGAGGCTCCGACCGCTCCACAGGTTCCATTGCGGTCCACCTGGAAATCGAAGGCTGAAACGACCGCTGGCACAAGACCTGCGCCTCCGTTGCCCGAGACAGATGATCAGTCCAGACCGGCACCCGAAGAAGCAAGGCGACCGGTTCCGCGCCCCACACCGGCGGACGCGCAAAGGCCCGATCGCCAAGGGGCGACGGCAGCGGGTGCCGAGGCCGCTGATGCAGCGATTTCGGAAACTCTGGCGTCCGCAACTGCCCCGTCCCCGGAAGTGATTGCGGAAGCCCCGGCGGCCCATCCGGCCGATGCGCAGGACGAGAATCCTGCCGAAGGCGCGACCGAAGTGCCGGACGACGCTTTTGATGACGGGGCGGACGACGCGCCAGAGGAGGACCTGGCCGAAGATCCGACGGATGATACGGCGACGGACCTTCCGCGCTGGACCGAACGGCTGCGTCCGACCGAAACCACTGCCCCGACCGAGCGGTCGCCGCGGACGCAGCTTTTCGGATCGCGCAAGCCGGTGGCCACGACGCCGTCTGCCGCTGGAGGCAGGCCCGCCGAACGCGGCCCGCGACCGGGAGAGCCTGTCACGCGGGTCCGCGCGCCCGCCCCGCGCCCGCCGGAGGCCCCGAAGCCGGTTTCGCCCGCGCCCGAAGATCTTGCAACACCCCGGGTTGCCGTCTTGCGTGACCGCCGTCCCGAAAGTGCGCCGCAAGACACGGCCCCGCCGCGCCCGGAACGCCGGGATCGCCTGACAATCTCGCGGGTGGTTTCAGCCCCCGCTCCCGGCCCTGTTGCTCCGGTGGCGGTTTCGGCCGAAGATCAGGACGTGGTTGATGCCGCGATCCGGCAGATCGGTGCCCGGGCGGCGGAGTTGGCGTCGGACATTGACCCGGACGCGAAGCTTCCGGTCGACATGATCCTTGGCCACAGCCGGGAAACGACCGAGCAGGTCATCGCTCTTCTGGGGCCGGCGCGGTCAGCCGGATTGCGCCGGATTGTCGGAGATCTTGGGGAAATCCAGGACCTGATCATGCTGATGCAGCTGGAAAAGGGCCACGCTCCGGCGGACGACGCGCTGACGCTGCTCTTGCAAATTCGTCGCGATCTGGAAACATTACGCTCTGCATGATCCGATTATTGAGCGAAGAATCGACAAAAACCTGCCCAATTCGGACCACTTTCCAAACTTATGACATGATCTCGGGGACTTGCGCCTTTGTGTGTGGCATAGAGGTAGTTCAGGGCGTCGCTTGAGGGGTAAGCATGGGACTTGGTGCCATAATTCAGGACGATGATCCGGCGGCCGAACCCGGCCAAGCCGTTGCATCTGCACCTGAAACCGCCCTGACGCGGAACTTTCCCGGCCTTGGGCGCATTGCCGATTCGATCAAGCAGTTCGAGGATGTCCTGCGCGATTTCGTAACGATGTCCGACGGCGACACCTCGAAAAAGGTGACGCGAATCCTTCAGCAGGTCCGCGATGTCGAGCCTTCGGTCACCGTGATCGGGCAGATCAAGGCGGGCAAGACCTCGCTTATCAACTCGATGATCGGCGAGCCCGGCCTCTTGCCGACCGACGTGAACCCCTGGACCTCGGTGGTCACCTCGCTGCACATCAACACGCCCAGCCCCGAGCTGAACGTGCGGGCGAAGTTCAAGTTCTTCGACGCCGCCGAATGGGACAAGCTGGTGTCGAACGGCGGCCGGATCGGTCAGCTTGCGGCGCGAGCTGGTGCGGACGAAGAGCTTGAGAAACTGCGCATGCAGGTCGTGCAGATGCGCGAGAAAGCCCAGGCGCGCCTGGGCCGGAAGTTCGAGCTTCTGCTGGGAACAGAGCATCGCTATGGGGCGATCGACGACACGCTTCTGCGCCGCTATGTCTGCGTCGGCGATGACGAGGCGGCCGGCGCGGATCAGGGCCGGTTCACCGACATCACCAAATCGGCCGACCTTTACATCGAGCGGGCCGATTTCCCGGTCATGCTGTGCGTCCGCGACACGCCCGGCGTGAACGACACGTTCATGATGCGCGAACAGATCACGATCAACGCCGTGCGCGACAGCCGGTCCTGTATCGTTGTGCTCTCGGCGCATCAGGCGCTGACGACGATGGACATGGCGCTGATCCGTTTGATCGCGCACCGCCAGTCGCGTGAGATCATCATTTTCGTCAACCGGATCGACGAATTGCCAGACCCGGCGACCCAGGTGCCCGAAATTCACCGGTCGATCCTGGAGACGCTGGAAAAGAACAACGCGCCGCAGGATATCGACATCATCTACGGCTCGGCACATTGGGCAAACTCGGTTCTCGAAGGCAAGATCGACGAGATGGCCGACGATTCGACCGAATCGGCGATCAACTGGACCCGTGCCGCCTTTGCCGACAAGATGGACAGCTGGTCGGCGGAACAGCTGGTCTGGCACGCCTCGGGTGTGCCGGCACTGCTTGAGGCTCTGGGCCAGCGGATGTACGAAGGTCCGGTCTACGAGGCGCTGCAGAAGTCGGCCCGTCAGGCACTGAACCTGGCGCAAAGCCTGGACGTGGTCGATCAGGTCCGGATCCTTGAATCGGACGGCCAGCTTGACCGCACGATGACGTCTCAGCAGCTTGACGTCGAACTGCGCCGGGTCGAGGCGGCCGCGTCCGAGAAGCTGACGCAGCTGACCGACAACGTCTGCAAGGATTTCACCAACCGGATCGACCAAAGCTATGAGCGGTTCCTGGAACGCGCCACCAACAGCCTGATCGAACATCTTCAGGCCAATGGCGAGGACGCAACCTGGCACTACAGCCCGCTTGGATTGCGGATGCTGTTGTCCTCAAGCTATCAGGTCGTGCTGAAGAAGATGCACGGCATCGCGGCCGAGGTGAACAACGAAACCGCAGTCGGGATCGCCGAGCTTTATGGCAAGACCTTCTCGATCACCGTCGAAGGCTTCAAGATCGAGACCCCGGTCGTGTCCTACATCCCGCCGCCGATCAACCTGGGCCAGACCATCGCGCTGGATCTTCAGGTCAGCTGGTGGAAGGGCTGGTGGCAGCGCCGCCGGGGCTACAAGGCCTTCGCGCAGGATTTCTATGCCCTGATCCGGGCCGAAACCGACCCGATCATCAATGATCTCAAGACGATCCAGATCGGCCTGTTCCGCGAACGCACGCAGCAGACGCTGCGCGACTTCCTGCAGGAACAGCGCGAACTTCTGATGAGCGCGCTTGCCAGCTCGGAAATCTCGATGGACGAAATGAAGGAACTGTTCGGCGTGAACGCCTGGGAAGACCGGCAAGAGTGCCTCGCGTCGATCATGGACGAACTTGGGATCTATGCCGAGTAAGCCCATGCCGCGCAGGAAAGGACCAGACCAATGCCGATGACCCGCAAACCCCGCATCGCCATCATGGGCGAATTCAGCTCTGGCAAAAGCACGCTTTGCAACGTGCTGATGGGGGCAAGGCCGCTTCTGGAAAAGGTGACGGCAACTCAGCTGCCCCCAGTCTGGCTGTCCTATGGTCCGGAAGATGCCTACACGATGGGCCTTGATGGCGTGGCCTATGACCTTGACCTCAAGGACCTGGAGCAGGTGTCGCTTGAGACGACGGAACATGTTCGCGTCTACATGAAAAGCGACATCCTGCGCTATTGCGACCTGATTGACATGCCTGGCATCTCGGACCCGTCGATGTCTCCCGAAGTGTGGGAGCGCATGGCGCATCTGGCCGATGGCGTCATGTGGTGCACCCACGCGACGCAGGCCTGGCGGCAGTCCGAAAGCGGGGTCTGGAACGGCTTTCCCCAGGACATGCGGCGCAACAGTCTGCTGCTGATCACCCGGTTCGACAAGATCATCGGCGACGGGGACAAGGCCAAGGTGCTGAAACGCGTGGTGCAAGAAGTCGACGGCCTTTTCGCCGAGGTGTTCCCCGTGTCGCTGCTGCAAGCGATGAAGGCGGGCGACGATCAGGAGAAATGGATCGACAGCGGGGCGGATGCGTTCACGTCGGCCCTTTTTGACATGGTGCACCGCCTGATCGACGAAGGCGGGCCCGACGCTGGCGAGGAAGATCTGCCGATCGTCGCTCCGGACCAGCTGGACGGGGCCGAGTCCGGGCAAAGCCTGATCGCACAGACTTTCGAAAGGCTTTCGCTGATCCGCAACACGCCGGTAATCAAGGTTCTTCCCCGGCGCGTTGCTGCGGGTGAACGGCTCTTGCGCACCGATCGTCCGACCGACGAATCCGGGCCGGCAATCGTGTCTTTCTCGGATGAGACCATGTTCGAAGCCGCCGCCAAGCAGGCCGGTGGCCGGTCGCAAGTGCAGTAAGACCGGAAATCGGGATTGGGACAGAGTTTGGGAGTTGTTGAAAGCCTTGCCGCGCTGATCAAGACCTATCCGCAGGCCAGGCTTGTGGCCTTTGCCGATCTGTCCTCCAGCATGATCCTTGCCAGTCAGGGATCGCGCTCGATAAACCAGGAACACCTTGACCGGCTTTGCAAGCAGGCGCGCGCCAGTTTTGACGACCCGCTGTTCGCGCTGGCGATGGAAGCCTTCAGCGAACCGCAAGCCGCCGTCCTTCTGGGCGAAGACGGCGTGCATGTCTTCATGCGGTCGGAAAGCGAGCCTGCGGATGCGTTGTGTTGCATCTGCGATCATGGCATTGATCTTTCAGCTTTCGTTGAAAATCTGCGCGAGACGCTGGACAGCATCTCGGGCGGTTGACGGTCGGGCAGGACGCAAGGGCGGAATCAGGGTTTGAACAGGGGAACACTACCGATCCTTGCCCGGCTGCAGTCCTTGCAGACGCCTGCCCATGCCATGGCGGGTGGTGCGCGGGTGATTGCGGACCGAACCCATCCCAGCCCGCTGACCGCCCTTCTGCGTGAAGTGAACGAAACGATTCTCGGTCGCGCCCTGCGCTTTGAGTCAGGTTTTGGCAAAAGCCTTACCCTGGAAGCAGCCGGCCGCCGCGTCCTGCGTCTGACCGATGCCGCCGGTCTGCCGGGCACAGAGGGCTGTCTTGCGGCCGAAGCCCTGGAAGACGAAAACAAGGATGACCTGATCACCCTGATGCAGGCGCTTGCCACGCCTGGAACCGAACTTCGGGTCACCATTTCGGCGCGGGGCGTTGCTGGCGAAGGGGTCAGCGTCGGCCTGCCCGTCGCCCTGCTGGCCGATCTGCTGCTGGTCGATCTGAATGACCCCAGCGAGCCGGACATGGCAGCCGACGCGTCTGCGGACACGGATGTCAAGGTTGTCGGCAGTCCGGATGCAGCCTTGTCCGGGCAGCCACCCAGCCTTGCCCGGTTTGTCGAGGCGATGGGCGGAACGATGCTGTCCTGGGTGATCCGGGGAGGCGACGCCGACGGCACGTCCGGTGGCGCGGCCGAGATGGTCAGCCATCTGCAAGGTTTCCTCGACGACGAGGCGGAAGCCATCCTGCGCCAGCTGGACCTGGTATCGAACCTGCCCGGCAGACCGGCGTGCCTGGTCCTTGGCTCGGCGCTGATCGAAGGCCAGGGCGTGCTTTGCGCCAGGTCCGAGGGGGCAGTCCTGCTTGGGCTGTTCGATGGCAATCCGGTCCAGTCGCTGATCCGCGCCTGGGCCGACGCCAGGGGCTGATCAGCGACGCAGGCCGTCTGGGTCGAACTGGAACATCCGGTCGCGCTGGGGCGTCAGGAACACCTTTTCCGACACGCTGTAGTCATGTTCGCCGAACAAGCGGACCGTCAGCAGCCCATGTGTGTCGTTGCGCGCGTAAACCAGCGTTTCCCCGCCCAGCTTTTCGATATGGCTGACTTCGGCGGGCAATTCGCCCGCGTCGCGCGAAAGGGTCAGGTGCTCTGGCCGGATCCCCGCCTGCCCCGGCGGCAGGCCAAGCGCCCCGGCATCAAGGAAATTCATCTGCGGGCTGCCGATGAACCCGGCGACAAAGGTGTTTGCAGGGTCGTTGTAAAGCTCCATCGGCGAACCGACCTGTTCGACCTTGCCCGCCCGCAGCACGACGATCCGGTCGGCCAGCGTCATCGCCTCGACCTGATCATGGGTGACATAGATCATCGTCGCCTTGAGGTCACGGTGCAGGCGGGCGATCTCGATCCGGGTCGCGACGCGCAGGGCCGCGTCAAGATTGGACAGGGGTTCGTCGAAAAGGAAAAGCTTTGGCGTCCGCACGATGGCGCGCCCGATGGCGACACGCTGACGCTGGCCGCCCGAAAGCTCGGCCGGGCGACGGTCCATCAAGGGATCAAGCGACAGCATTCCGGCCGCCTTGTCGGTGGCGGCCAGGATTTCGGCCTTGGGCTTTCCTGCCTGCTTCAGGGCAAGGCCCATGTTGTCGCGGACCGAAAGATGCGGGTAAAGCGCATAGCTTTGAAACACCATCGCCAATTCGCGCTTGGCGGGCGCGACATCGTTCATCCGCTTGCCATCCAGCAGAATGTCGCCGGCGCTGGCATCCTCCAACCCGGCGATGATGCGCAAAAGCGTGGATTTCCCGCAGCCAGAGGGGCCGACGAAAACACAGAACTCGCCGTCGTTCACCGTAAGGTCGACGCCCTTGATCACTTCGGTCGCACCAAAGCTTTTCGTGACGGATTTCAGTTCAAGCGCGCCCATCCGGTCCTCACAATTTCACGGGCTGGCCAAGGCGGATGCTTTCGTCCGCCGCCAGACAGATGGCAAGTGACTGCACGGCATCTTCCATGTGCCGCGTCAGGTCGAGATCGTCCAGGATCGCGCGGGCCATGAAACCCTGCTCCCGCTCACACAGGTCTTGGTGACCGGGTTCGTCGGCCATCGACAGGTCAAGGTCGGGTTGCCCCACCCGATGCACCCGGATGGTCGAGGTCTTGGTGTGCGTATCATGGTCATCAGACCGGGCGTTTTCCGGCATCCGGATGGACACCGCTCCATTGGGTGAAACCACGTCCTTCACGAAGAACGCGGTGTCCGACATCATCGGCCCCCAGCCTGCCTCGTACCAGCCGACCGATCCGTCGTCGAACAGCACCTGAAAATGTCCGTAGTTGTACATGTCCGGCGCAATTTCCTGCGACAGGCGCAGCCCCATGCCGCGCACCTCGACCGGCTTGGCGTCGGTGATCTGGCACATGACATCGACATAGTGGACCCCGCAGTCGACAAGCGGCGAGGTGGTCTGCATCAGGGTCTTGTGCACCTCCCAGGTCGGGCCGCTGGACTGCTGGTTCAGGTTCAGCCGGAACACATAAGGCCCGCCAAGCGCCCGCGCCTCGGCGATCAGGCGGATCCAGGACGGATGGTGGCGCAGGATGTAGCCGACCACGACCTTCCGGCCGGTCGCCTTCGCGCAATCCACCACGCGGCGTGCATCCCTGACCGTCGTCGCCAGGGGCTTCTCCACGAAGACATGCGCCCCCGCCTCCATCGCCGCCACGGCGAAATCCGCATGACTGTCGGAATAGGTGGAGATGTTCACCAGATCCGGTTTCAGCCGTGTCAGAGCCGCGTTGAAGTCCGGCTCCACCGGGTAGCCGTCCAGGTCCGGATCAAGTCTGGGCTTCGACCGGTTGACCAGTCCGACCAGATCGAAGGCCGGATTGCGGTGATAGGCCAGCGCATGGCTTCGGCCCATGGTGCCAAGACCGGCGACCAGAACGCGGATCATTTCACGGCTCCGGCGGTGATCCCGCGGATCAACTGGCGCGAGAAGATGAGGTACAGGATCAGCACCGGCACAATCGCCAGCGACAACGCGGCAAGGACCGCGTTCCAGTTGGTCACGAACTGCCCGATGAACACCTGCGCGCCAAGGGTGACGGTCTTCACCTCCTCGGATGGCGCAAGGATCAGCGGGAACCACAAGTCGTTCCAGATCGGGATCATGGTGAAGACCGCGACGGTGGCCATGGCCGGGCGAACCAGCGGCAGGACCAGCGAAAAGAAGATGCGGTATTCCGAAAGTCCGTCGATCCGCCCGGCGTTCTTCAGGTCGTCCGAGACCGACTTCATGAATTCGGCCAGAATGAACACCGCCAACGGCAGGCCTTGCGCGGTGTAGACCAGGATCAGCGCTGTCAGCGTGTTCACCAGGCCACTGGCGACCATGATCTCGAGGATCGCGACGGTGCCAAGGCGGATCGGGATCATGATACCCAGCGCCAGATACAGCCCCATCAGCGTGTTGCCCCATCAGCGTGTTGCCCCGGAACCGGTATTCCGAAAGTGCGAAGGCCGCCATTGCGCCGAACAGAAGGACGAAGAACAGGCTGGCGACAGTGACGATCATGCTGTTCTGGAAGTAGGCGAAAAAGTCGCCCTGCTTCATCACGGTCTGATAGCCGACCAGATCGAAGTTGCCCGGCCAGGGCAGCGCCAACGGGTCCGAGAAGATGGCCTTCCGGCTTTTGAAGCTGTTGATCACGATCACGAAAACCGGGAAAAGCGCGATCAGCGTCCAGGTGATCAGTGCTGCGTGCGCGGCGACGGTGCGACCGGTGGACATGCGGGCAGCCATCAGAACTGATACCTCCGAAGCCGGGTCTGGATGCCGAAAAGATAGACGCAGACGCCCAGAAGGATGATCCCGAACATCGCCCCCGCAATCGCCGATCCCATGTAGGGATCCCCCAGTTGCAGCTGGAAGCCAAAGAAGGTGCGATACAGGAAGGTGCCCAGAATGTCGGTCGAATAGTCCGGCCCGGCCAGCGCGCCCTGGGCGACATAGATCAGGTCGAAGGCGTTGAAGTTGCCGACGAAGGTCAGGATCGAGATGATCCCGATCGCGGGCAGGATCAGCGGCAGCTTGATCTTCCAGAACTGCGA
>JANOER010000131.1:0-8699 GCA_031441285.1 Rhodobacterales bacterium | reverse complement strand
GGATGCCGAACAGGTAGACGCAGACCCCGTTCAGGATGATCCCGAACATCGCCCCGGCAATGGCCGATCCCATGTAGGGGTCGCCCAGTTGCAGCTGGAAGCCAAAGAAGGTGCGGTACAGGAAGGTGCCGAGGATGTCGGTGCTGAAATCCGGACCGGCCAGCGCCCCTTGTGCGACGTAGATCAGGTCAAAGGCGTTGAAGTTGCCGACGAAGGTCAGGATTGAGATGATCCCGATCGCGGGCAGGATCAGCGGCAGCTTGATCTTCCAGAACTGTGACCAGCCGGTGATCCCGTCCATCTCCGAGGCCTCGATCACCTCGTCCGGGATCGACAACAGGGCGGCGTAGATCAGCATCATCGGGATGCCGACGAACTGCCAGACCGAGATCAGCGCAAGGGTGGTCAGCGCGTATTCCTCACGGCCCAGCCACGGCGCGAACAGCGATTCAAGCCCGACCGCGTCAAGCATCCCCGGCGCGATGCCCCAGATCGGCGACAGGCTCAGCTTCCAGACGAACCCCACGATGACAAAGGACAGGATCGTCGGGATGAAGATCGCGGTGCGGTAGAAGGCCGCCATTCGCAGCCGCGGCGTGGACAGGATCGCGGCCAGCGCGATGCCGATCGGGTTTTGCACCAGCATGTGGATGACGAAGAACCAGCCATTGTTGCCCAGCGCATTCCAGAAGGCATCCGACCAGATCGCATCGCCGAACAGGGTGACGAAGTTGCCAAGGCCGACGAATACCCGCTCTCCGGCCTCGCTTTCATTCATCAGGGATTGCGCCAGCGTCCCGAACAGCGGGATGATCATCAGCGCGGAATAGACCAGCACCGCCGGGGCCAGAAACACGGCGATGTGCCAGCGCACAGGCTTGCGAACAGCCATGTTCCTTCCTTTCTGCAAAAATATCCCACGGGGGGTGCGGGGGGTGTGAACCCCCCCGCTCCGTCGTGTCAGGTCACTGCTGCGGGGCAAACCAGGTGGCAAGG
Source organism: Rhodobacterales bacterium (assembly GCA_031441285.1). Lineage (GTDB taxonomy): Bacteria > Pseudomonadota > Alphaproteobacteria > Rhodobacterales > Rhodobacteraceae > Tabrizicola. Next base: position 7,703 of record JANOER010000131.1, on the reverse strand, counting down.
CCCGCCTGCAGCCGCGCGCCTGCGGCCTCGGGCGTCTCGGTGCCCTTGATCACGTTGGCGGACGCGTTCCAGGTCTCGTTTTCCAGGTTCGGCGTGCCGCGCGACAGGATCTGGTAGGTGGACCGGATCGTCGACTGACACTTGCCGCGCCAGGAGACGAACTCCTGCGCCAGCGGGTCCTGCATTTCCACCGGAGTGGCGTTCAGGCTGAAGAACCCCGGCAGCGCGTTAGCATACATGGTCGCGAATTCGGGCGAGCCGACCCACTCCAGGAACACCTTGGCCGCCTCGGCATTGGGCGATGCCGCATTCATGCCGATCGCGATGTCCGTGTGGTCCGAGATATAGCAGGTGTCCCCGGCGGCCGAGACCGGCGGCGGGAAGGCACCCATCTTGAAGGCTGCCTGGGTGTTGAAGCCACTGATCTCCCACGATCCGGCAGGATAGATCGCCGCACGGCCAAGGGTGAACAGGTTCTGGCTGTCCGGGTAGGTCTGCGCTTCGAACCCGTCGCCGAGGTAGTCCTTCCATTTCGCCAGTTCCGCGAACGGCGCCACCCACTGCGGGTCGGTCAGCTTCTGGTCGCCCTTGATAAGCGCCAGACGGCCTTCCTCGCCCTTCCAGAAGTTCGGCCCGATGTTGTTGTACCCCATCGTGGCGGCTTCCCACTGGTCGTTGGTGCCCATCGCCATCGGGATGTAGGTGCCATCGGCCTTGATCTTGTCCAGCGCGGCATAAAGCTCTTCATTCGTGGTCGGCACCGCGATGCCCAGCGCGTCGAAGGCGTCCTTGTTGTAGATGAAGCCGTGGATCACCGATGCCATCGGCACGCAGAAGGTCGCGGCAGCGTCATCGGTCTGCCAGGCCGACTTTGCGACGGACGAGAAGTTGGCCATCGACGCAAGGCCCGACAGGTCCGCAAGGTGGCCCTGGTTGTACAGCTCGAGGCTGGCGTCAAACGGGCGGCAGGTGATCAGATCACCGGCAGACCCGGCCGCAAGCTTGGAGTTTAGCGCGGCGTTGTATTCCGCCGGAGCGGTCGGCGCAAAGACCACCTTGATTTCCGGGTTGGCGGCCTCGAACGCCGGAATGATCGTGTCCTGCCAGATGGTCAGGTCATCGTTGCGCCAGCTTTCGATGGTCAGCGTCGTCTCGGCAAGCGCCGGGCCTGCCAGCAAGGTGCTGGTCAGAAGGGCCATCCGAAAGGTTCTTGTCATGTCCGTTCTCCCTGTTGGGGCGCGTTGGCCCGGTTGAATTTCGTCAGGTCTTCATGGCTTCGGCCAGATGCCCGCCCGCCCGTGCAAGCCGGGCCGCCGCTGCATCGGGCGCCACGCCGCGTGCCACCAGTACAGCGGGCTTTACCGCGCCGTTCGTGCGGTTCAGCGCCACGCGCGCGGCACCGGTATCGACGCCCGCCACGCGGGCCACGATCCGTGCCGCCCGGTCGCGCAGCTTGGCATTGTCGGCAACGACATTGACCATCATGCCGTCATGCACATGGCCAAGCTTCACGCCAAGCAGCACCGAAATCAGGTTCAGGGCCACTTTCTGCGCAGTCGCAGCACCCAGTCGGGTCGACCCGGCGACGATCTCGGCCCCGGTGTCCAGAAGGACCGGAACCTCGGCGACCTGCAGCAGGGCCGCACCCGGAACATTGGCGATCCCGACAACCCGCACGCCCGCCTGCGCCGCAAGGTCACAGACCGCCAGCGTATAGGGTGTCGTACCCGAGGCCGAGACGGCGATCAGCACATCGCCGGACCGGAACCCGGCGCGGGCGAAATCTGCGGCGGCAAGGCCCGGATCATCCTCGACCCCGCCCGCCATCTTCAAAAGCGCGTCCGCCCCGCCGGCAAACAGCATCGGCGTGCGATCGGACGGGATGCCGAAGGTTCCCAGCAGCTCCAGACAGTCCGCAAGCGCCATCAGTCCGGACGATCCCGCCCCGGCGTAGCCCAGCTTGCCAGCCGCCAGAAGGCTGCCAGAAGCCAGCACCGCGGCTTTCTCCAGCGCAGGAAGAGCCAGCCGAACCGCGGCAAGGGCAGCCTCCTGCGCGGCAAGCGCGCGGGTCAACACCTGATCCGCCGGGGCAAGATGCAGCCCGGAAGACAGTGGATGCAGCGCCTCGGTCTGACGGTCAGCCATATGATTCCCCCTGACGACTGACAATGCCAAAATAATACCACTTGTAAAGAGACTTCTGCAAACCAGCTCTTTGAAGCTGTTTTGTAGCCAAAATAGGATACCACTTCCCAAATGGTCTTATTTTGGTATCTTAGCGTAGGGAGGATTCGCATGACGCTTTTCGTCGGGATCGACGGTGGAGGGTCCGGCTGTCGCGCAGCGGTTGCCGATGGAACCGGCCGCATTCTGGCCGAGGCGCAAGCCGGCCCCGCCAATATCGCCAGCGATGTTGCCGGGGCCTGCGACAACATCCTTTCGGCCACCCGTGCGGCGCTGACCATGGCTGTCGGGTCAGCCGGCGTGCTTTCTGACCTGACTGCAGGTCTGGGCCTTGCCGGAGCGAACGCCGCCGGCGCGGCCGCAGCCTTGCGCCAGGCCCTACCCTTTGCGCGCCTGAGGATCGAAACCGATGCCTTCGCCGCCGCAAAGGGCGCGCTGAGAGGCGAAGACGGAATCGTGGCGGCGATCGGCACCGGGACGGTCTTTGCGTCTCAACTGGGGGGGCGCCTCCGCGAACTTGGCGGCTGGGGGCTGGTTCTGGGAGATGAAGGGAGCGGGGCCTGGCTTGGCCGGTCCCTCCTGCGCTTGTCGCTGCGCGCAGCCGAAGGGTTCATCCCGGACTCCGACGTCCTGCGCCGGATTCGCGACGATCTCGGCGGGCCGGCAGGGGTGATCGCCTTTTCGCTTGCCGCCCGCCCGGCTGATCTTGCCGCCCTGGCGCCGCACGTCGTTGCCACGGATGACCCGTTTTTCCAGACACTTCTGGCCGAAGCGACCGGCCATGTGGCCGACAGCATCGCCCGGTTGCAGGCCGATCCGCCCCTGCCAGTGACCTTTATCGGCGGACTTGGCGCGACCTATGCCGGCCGGCTGGCGGATCGCTGGACTCTCGCGCCTGCCCGTGGATCCGCCCTTGACGGCGCGCTTGCCCTAGCCCGCGAGGCCGCGTGATGGAGGGTCTGTTCTCGCCCGAGGGTTTCGCAACCGGCGCCGGACCGCTTTACTTGCAGCTTCAGCGGCGGATCGCCGACGCGATGCTGCGTGGCGTCCTTGCCCCCGGCGCAAGCCTGCCCGCCGAGCGTGACATCGCGGCGATCACCGGCCTTAGCCGGGTGACCGTCCGCAAGGCAATCGAGGCGCTGGTCGCGCAAGGGTTGCTGATCCAGCGGCGCGGATCGGGCACCTTCGTCGCGCCACGGGTCGAACGGCTGGAGCAGGCGCTGTCGCTGCTGACGTCGTTCACCGAAGACATGGCCCGTCGCGGCAAGTCGGTGGAATCGGTCTGGATCAGCCGCAGCATCCAGTCTCCGACCCCCGAGGAAGTGATGGCGCTGGGCCTTGGCGCCGGTGACCGGGTCGCCCGTCTGGAACGGGTGCGCCGTTCGGATGGCGTGCCGCTGGCAATCGAGCGCGCTTCGATCCCGACTCAGGTTCTGCCAGACCCTGAAGCGGTGGGCACCTCGCTTTACGCCTTGCTGGAGACTTCAGGACATCGGCCCGTGCGCGCCGTCCAGCGCATTTCGGCAGCCAATCTTGGCCCCCGGGACGCTGATCTTCTGGGGGTCGCACCCGGAGCCGCCGGCCTGCGGATCGAACGGATCGGCTACCTTTCGTCGGGTCGGGTGGTGGAATTCACCCGCTCGGTCTACCGGGGTGACGCCTATGATTTCGCGGTCGAGCTGAAGCTGGCCCCAGATACCGCACGCGAAGCTGAAGGGCCTGTCGCATGACCTCGTCGCACTTGTCCCAGTCCCACATGGCCCGCGAAGTGGCCGAAATCCCAGAAGCCGCGCGGCGGCTTTTGTCGCTGTCCGGGGGCGATATTGCCCGGGCGGCCGCAGCGATGCGGCAGGTGAACCCGTCCCTGATCGTGACCGTGGCGCGCGGGTCATCCGACCATGCGGCGACCTATCTGAAATATGCCGTCGAGCTTCTGGCAGGCGTTCCTGTCGCCTCGGTCGGGCCGTCCATCGCGTCGATCTACGGCCGCCCCTTGCGGTTGGGGCAGGCGGCCTGCATCGGCATCTCGCAATCCGGCCAAAGCCCCGACATCGTCGAAATGATGCGCGCGGCGGCGGCAGGCGGGGCGCTGGCGCTGGCAATCACCAATCATGCCGACAGCCCGCTTGCCGGGGTCTCGGCGCATTGTCTGGCATTGCAGGCCGGAGCGGAAAACAGCGTCGCGGCCACCAAGACCTTTGTAGCCTCGGTCGCCGCTGGGTTGGCGTTGTTGGCCGAGTGGCAGGAAGATACCGCCCTGCGTGAGGCAGTGGCCGGTCTGCCCGACGCTTTCGCGCGGGCGCTGTCGCTGGACTGGACGCCTCTGGCCGACCGGCTGGCGCGGGCGCAGTCGCTTTATGTGCTGGGTCGCGGGCCGGCCTTTGCCATTGCCAACGAAGCCGCGCTCAAGTTCAAGGAAACCTGCGGCCTGCACGCGGAAAGTTTTTCGGCGGCCGAGGTACTGCACGGCCCTTCGGCGATCGTGCAGGCACAGTTTCCGGTGCTTGCGCTGGGGGTCGAGGATGCGGCTCTGCCCCGGCTGACCGACACGGCCGAGCGGTTGGTGGCGCAAAGCGCTGATGTGTTCATCACCGGGGCGGATGTGGACGGCGCAACCCGGCTGCCGTCGGTCTCCGGCCTGCATCCGCTTTGCGCTCCCCTGGTGCTGTCGGTCAGCTTTTATGCCTTCATCGAAGGCCTTGCCCGCCGCCGCGGGTTCGACCCGGACATGCCTAAACATCTGCGAAAGGTGACCAAGACGGTATGACCGCCCAGATCTTCACCGGTGCCGCGATCTTTGATGGCACCCGGCTGCACCCCGGGGCCCGCCTGCGGGTCGAGGACGGGCATGTCGCCAATGCCGGCCAGGGCAGCGAGGTCCGGCTGGACGGTGGCATTCTTGCGCCCGGTTTCCTGGATCTTCAGGTCAATGGCGGTGGCGGGCGGATGGTCGATGGCTCGGTGACCGCCGACTGGCTCGCCGAGATGTGCGACATTCACGCTCGGCTGGGGTCGACAGGCATCCTGCCAACGCTGATCACCGACACGCCCGAAGCGACGGCGCGGGTGATCGAGGCCGGACTCGAGGCCGCGCGGCGGAAGACGCCGGGTTTTCTAGGCCTGCATCTGGAAGGTCCGCATCTGGACCCCCGCCGCAAAGGGGCACATGATCCGGCCCTGATCCGACCGATGACCGATGCGGACCTGACCCGGCTGCTGGCTGCCTCGCAGCTTTTGCCATCGCTGATGCTGACGGTTGCACCCGAAAGCGTGACGGCCGGGCAGATTTCAATGCTGGCGGGCGCCGGAGTGATCGTCAGCCTGGGCCACAGCGACTGCACCAGCGCCACGGCGCACGCTGCGGTCCTGGCGGGGGCCAGATGCGTCACGCATCTTTTCAACGCAATGAGCCAGCTTGGCAACCGCGAGCCGGGGCTGGTCGGGGCGGCCCTGACCGCGGGTGTTCACGCGGGCCTGATCGCCGATGGCATCCATGTAGCCCCGGAAACCATGCGTGTCGCGCTGGCTGCCAGCGACCGGCTGTTTCTGGTGTCGGACGCGATGGCTGCGTCCGGAAGCGATCTGACCGAGTTCGCGTTGAACGGCCGTCGCATCCTGCGCCGGAACGGCCGGCTGACGCTGGAGGATGGCACATTGGCCGGGGCCGACCTGACCTTGCCGCAGGCAGTTGCGGTCCTGCGGCGGCTTGGCACTCCGGCCGAAGTGGCCTTTGCGATGGGGTCGTCCCGCCCGGCCGCCTGCCTTGGCAGGGGCGACCTGCTTGGACATATCTTGCCGGGGCGGGCTGCGGATCTGGTCCACATCCGGGAAGACGGAACCCTTGGCGGGGTCTGGAGACAGGGCCGCAAATTGACCTGACCGCGACCGGGACTGGGACTGGGACTGGGACCGGGACTGGGGGTCGGCAGCATTCTGTCTTACATATAGCGGATTGATGCCGAAAAGCCCCAAAATGCTGAAGTCTGTCTTGTTCACACTGGCTTCCAAATCGCTTTGACCTGATAGTCGCCGCAAAACGCTTTTGCTTGGCAGGCTTCACCATGGCACAGAACAGCAGCACGAACCCGGCAACAGGCGGCAATACCTCGATTCCGGGGACCGCCGACGCTGACCAGCTGAGCGGTGGCGGCGGAAATGACACCATCACCGGCCTTGCCGGCAATGACCGGCTGTCCGGCGACGCGCCACTTCCTGGCCAATGGACCTACAGTGTCTACGATCGCGACTTTTCCAGCGCCAACGGTCAGACCTCGCTGATCGGCGCCCCGCCAAGCACGCTGATCGGCCGCGGATACGTCGACGACTTCAACGTGCTGACCCTGCGCAACACGCTGAGCGGAACTGCGGCGGGCCAGAACCGGGATGATTTCGGAATCATTTACAGCTCGGGCCTGTCGATCACTGACGCCGGAAGCTACACCTTCGGGACAAGGTCCGACGACGGGTCGCGCATTATCATCCGCAATTCCCTCGGGGTCGAGGTTTTCAACCTCAACAACGATTTCCACCAGGTCGCAACCACCCGGACCGCTTCGGTCACCCTGCCGGCCGGGCAGTACACGATCGAAGTAAGCTATTGGGAAAATCTGGGCGCCACCGAGATGAGCGGCACGATCGCGGGCCCGGGCTTCGGGACGACCAATCTGGCGACCTCACCACTGATCACCACGCCTCCGCTGGCGTTGGGGCATGTGGACGGCGATGACAGCATTCTGGGCGACGCCGGAAATGACACGATCACCGGCGGGGGCGGGAATGACCGGCTGTTCGGCGGGGCGGATGACGACAGCCTCGTGGGCGACGGTGGCAACGACAGCATCGAAGGCGGCAGCGGCAGCGACTCTGTCCTGGCCGGGGACGGCGAAGACAGTGTGTATGGCGACGCCGGGAGAGACCTTCTTTACGGCGGAAACAACGATGACCTGATCGTCGGTGGTGCCGGCATGGACACCATGTACGGCGGTGACGGCAACGATCGCTTCAACGTTGGCGGCGCAGACATCGACAGTGTCGGCGGCGGCGTTGAATTGATCTTCGGCGACGGGACGGGCAGCGGACCGAACGATTCCCTGACCGACTTCGACACGCTGGACCTTACCGGCCTTTACGCCACCTATGGCTGGTCGCGCGTGAAACTGGTTCCCGGTGATCCGGAGGATGGCGTCGTCCGGATCCTGTCTGCCGACCTGCAGACCGTGATCGCGACAATCGCCTATGACAACATCGAGGATATCATCCGCTGCTTCACCCCCGGCACGATGATCCTGACCGACCGGGGCGAGGTTGCGGTCGAGGCGCTGGTCGCGGGCGATCTGGTGATGACGCGGGACAGCGGGTTGCAGCCCCTGCGCTGGGTCGGGCGGCAGCACCTGTCGCGGCTGCGGCTTCTGGCCGATCCCGACCTGCAACCGGTGCGGATCGCGCGCGGGGCGCTGGCGGGTCTGGGGCCAGAGCGGACGATGGTCGTCTCGCCGCAGCACCGGGTGCTGGTGACGGGC
>JANOER010000130.1:0-17004 GCA_031441285.1 Rhodobacterales bacterium | reverse complement strand
TTCTGGCGCTGATCGCGGTGACAACGCTTCCCGCCCGACAGATGTTGATGCCCGCCATCAACCGGGCGACAGACGAGGGCGCAAAAGCCCGTTTCAAGTGGCTGCACGGACTGTCGGTTGCCATTACGTTGGTCCATATCGGCTTGGCAGGTTTGGCGATGACACGGTTCCTTACGATGAGTCTGACGTAAGGGAACCTGTGCATTGGAACGTCTGCATGGGGGTTGGCGCCATGTGGGGATGAAACGGTGCCTTCTTCGTCCGGATCAGTAAAACCCCACCTCGCGGACATCGATCCGGGGATCGTGGTCGCGGCCATAGGCCACAATGGCGACAGATGCTAGATTGCCGGGCCGGGGCACGCTGCGCAACAACGCGCCAGAAGCGCCGAAGGATTCCAATGGCAGGCGCACTTCGGCCCAGCTTTCGGTCACGTCAAACCCGGCCTGATAGTATTGCCACGGCAACAGCGTCCCACCAGTACGCAGGTGCACGAAATAGCGCTGGTCGTTGCCGCGCACCATCAGCCGCACCCCGGTTGTCCCTTCGGGCGGCGGGTTGGCAAGGTCCAGCCGCATCTGGATGAACCCACCCCTGTTGGCCGTGCTGACGCGACCCGTCATCCGCGCAAAGGCGTGGCCGTCCTCTTTGGCAAAGTCGACGCCTCCGGTAGACACGCCCCCCATCACCTGATCGGTGAAGAACCGCCAGCGGGTTTCAGGCTGCATCTTGAAATCCTCGATCACCGCGGTTTGCGCGGGCGGCGTTTGGGCCATAACGGGCGGCAGGGCCGCACATATCAAGGCTGCCGCCATCAAGAGTGGGATCAAACCGCGTGATGACATCATGGCCTCCAGGCCGATCTTGCACTGCGCATGCTACCAGTGCTGCGTTCCGGGCGCACCCTTGATCCGCCCGTCCAGATTTGGCGTGACCCAGCCACCATAAAAGTTGCCCGGTTGCGGGATAACGCGCAGATCACCCACCCAATCTTCATCCATCAGGGCTGCATAAAAGGCGATATGGCCAGCGATGGTTGCGAAACTGGCGGTGGGTTGGTCATAGGCCCAGGCGGCGCGCGGCGCTGTTTGCGACCCCGCCAGCACGTCGCAATAGCGCGCAACGCCCTTCCACTCGCAAAAGCTGCTGCCCTGCGCCGGGTTCAGGGTGGCGTGAATATCTTGCAGTGGCAGGTAATAGGTCGGCGCGTGGTGCGTCTCTAGCACCCGCAGGGCGCGCGTGGTGTCCGCGACAAGCGCGCCGCCAAGCCGGAGGATGATGCGCTGCGGCACCGGTTCAAGCGCCGGTGGGCGCGGGTAGGACTGGACGTTCTCGCGCGGAAGGTCGTTCATATGGCAGCCTCCACGGCAGCGGGTTTTTGCGCGATCCCCATGTAGAGAATGGCAGTCAGCGGGAGGGGGCCGAAGGTCAGATCGCCACGGCGATTGATGCCACGCGGGCCAAGGCCGCTAATAGGGCCCGGCAGCAGCCCCGCACCCTGCATCGCAGCGCGAAGTTCGGCGGGCTTGATGAACATCGCCGGGTCATGCGTGCCGCGCGGCAGCAGGCGCAACACATCCTCGGCTACGGTAATGGTGGCCAGCCGGGCCAAAAGGTTGCGATTGATCGTGTCGAACAGGAACAACCCGCCGGGGCGCAGGGTGCGTGCGACTTCGGCCAGCACCTTTCTGAGGTCGGAGACATGCTCCAGCACATCAACGCAGACCACGGCGTCAAAGCTGGTGGAGTCGTAGGGCAGCGCTTCGCCCACGCCCACATCATATCCGATGCGCAGGCCACTCTCGCGGGCATGGGTGCGGGCGGCGTCGATGGCATCGGCGGCGGGGTCGATGCCGGTCACCTGCGCCCCGCGCAGCGCCAGCGCCTCGGCCATGAAGCCGCCCGCACAGCCAAGGTCCAGCACCGCCTTGCCCTGCCAGTCAATCTGGCGGTCGAACCAGCCAAGTCTGCCGGGCACCAGATTCTTCAGCGTCCGCACCCAGCGGATGTCATCCGACCACCAGCTGTCCGCCACGCGGTCGTAAATCGTCAGGTCATTGCGCATCGGGGCGGTCCTTGGCAGTGATCAGGTGCGGGAGCATGTAGGGCACCTCGGCGCGATAACGATCAAAGCGCGCGCCATACCGGGCGGCGAAGCGGCGTTCCTTCAGGCGCGGGGCGAACAGGCAATAGGCGGTGAAGCTGATGGCCAGCGCCAGTTGATCAGGCGTCCAGACCGGCGGCGTCCATAGCGTCAGGGCAAAGGCCACATAGATCGGCTGGCGGATCAGGCGGAACAGCCCTTGCGTCGGCATGTCGGGAAACACCGGGCGGACGCGCGCCAGCAGCGACATCCAGCCAAGCGCGCCCAATTGCACCTCGGCACCCGCGTCAAAGCTGGCTTTCAGCAGGATCAGCCAGCTTGCGGCATAGGCCGCAGTCACCCCCCAGAACACCGCCCCTTCCGCCCGCCACCAGACGATGCCAGACGGCGTCCACAGCGCGAACAGCGCCAGCAGTTGGGCCGAGGCAATGATGGCATAGGTGGTGGTAGAGAGCGTTTGCCCATGTGGGCCGGGGACCATCCGGGCGAGCAAGCGCCCGCCGGGGCCGGTCAGAAGCAGCGAATGGGCCAGCGGGAACTGCACGATCAGGGCCGCATTCGCCAGTGCCGCCATTGGCCATGGCACGGTGCCCAGACTTTCGCTGAGGCCAAAAAACATCGCTACGATCATGGCCAGCACGCCCGCCGCAAACAGCGCGTGGCACAGCGCCCCTAGGCCAAGCGCAAAGGCGATGCGCCCCGCCCCCGCAGGAGGGTGCAAGGCGGCGCGGATCAGGGTGATCAACCGGGCGATGCGCGGGTCGGCCAAAAGAGTGCGGGACAGCGTCATGCGGGCAGCGCTCGTTCAAGGATGCGGGGGATGTTCTGCTTGACCTTGAAGAACCCGGCGGTGGCGTGGGGCCAGATCGTGCTGTCCCAGTCGCGCCGCCATTCGCACAGGCTGATTCCGTGCTTGGCGAGGGCGGGGGTGGCCTCGTCCAGCCAGTCGCGAAGCGGGCCGCGGGTGACATAGGGCGTGGCAATCTGCGTGGCCCCGGCGCTTGCGGCCCATTTGGCGAGATCGGCGGGGTCATGGGCACGCATCTCGGTTGAGGCAAAACCAGCCCGCAAGGCTGCATCGGCAAGCGCGCCCTCCTCAAACCGCAGCACCAGATCGGACACCGGCAGGGGGGACCGCAGGTGGCTTGCCGCCAGTGTGGCCGCCGTGCGGATATCCAGTGCGGCCAGATCGAAATCCTCAACCCGGCAATCCTCGTCCGTGATCAAGAGCGCGGTTGGGCGGCCCGGTTGCGGGGGCGTGAAGGCGCGCAGCGGCAGGACTGATGGCAGACCGTCAGGCTCGGTCGCCTCCAGCCCTTGGGTGACCTCGGCCAGATCGCTTTGGCGCGGTGTGAACCGCCCGGCGGTGAAGGTGGCGATGTTTTGCGCGTCGGCGGGATAGGGTTTGCCGCGGGTGTGCAGGCCCGCAACCCAACGCCAGCCCAGCGTGTTGGATGCCGCATCTCCGTCCAGCAGGTGCCTGTAAAAGAAATCCGCGCCCAGCCGCCACGGCAGCCCCAGCGTGAAGATCCAGATCGATGCGAACCACATCCGCGCGTGGTTGTGCAAGTAGCCGGTATCCACCAGTTCGGTGGCCCAGGCATCGAAACAGTCCAGCCCTGTCTGACCGTCCATCGCGCGGTCCACGTCGCGGCGCAAGCGGCGGTCACGGTCAAGGGCGGCCAGATCGGCCTCCAGCCCGGTGCGGTAGCTGTCCCAGACTAGCGGGCGGCGTTCCAGCCAGCCCTTGAAATAGCCGCGCCAGATCACCTCTTGCACGAACTTCTCGCCATCCTCGGGCCCGTGGGCGGCAATGGCCGCCGCCACGGCATCGGATTCCAGCACCAGCCTGCGCCGGATGTAGGGCGACAGCACCGACACTGCCCCGTGTGCGCCGGGCTTGTGCGCGCCGGGGCCATGATCTGTGTTGCGGCCATTGGAATAGCGGCGCCCCATGCGGGGGGTGAATGCCGCCAGAATTGCCTCACCCTCGGCGCGGGTCGGGGTCCAGTCTGTCATCGGGTCCATCTTGCCTCATCTGCGATGAAAGCTGTTGCCCACTGGGGGAATTTCAATGCGGCGGAATGGTCGCGCGGCAATAGGCTTCGACAATCGGGCGCAGGGCGATGCGGGCCCGCAGCTTTGCCGCCATCAGGTACATGCCGCCGATCTTGCGGTGCAAAAACAGCGTGGCAGCCGGCGGCACGTGCGCAAGTTCGCGGTCGTTGCCAAGGACAAGGCCCATGTCGCGCAATCGTTCCAGAAGATCGCTGCGGCCAAAGTCGAAGGGTGTCTCCTGCCGCAAGGGAGCCATCGCGGCGGTAAACATCGACTGGATCAGGTCCTGATGATGTGGTGCTGTGGCAGGGCCGAAATATCCGATGCGCAACATGGCGTCTCGCGTCTCTGCCGCACCACCCTCCAGCGCCGCCCGGGCGAGGGCGCGAAAGTCGGCGGCAAGCTCCGGTGCGATGGGCTGCACCGCACCGAAATCCAGCAGAACGATCCGGTTGGTCTTCGGATCATAACGGTAGTTGGCAAGGTTGGGGTCGGTCTGCATCGCGCCGAACTCGAAAAGCTCACGCAGGACAAGGTCAATGAGCGCTGCGGCCACCCGGTCGCGCACTGCTTGCGGGGCATCGACCAGACTGTCCAGCGGGGCGCTTTCCATGAAGCTCATCGCCAGAACCTGCGGCGTGCAAAGGGCTTCGTGCAGCGCGGGCAGGACAAAGCTGTCCGACACCGCCAGCACGGCACCGAACCGGGCCAGATGCTGCGCTTCTGCCAGATAGTCGGCCTCGGCGTGCAACTGGCGCTTGGCCTCGGTCAAGAGGGGGGACAGGTCCATGCCGCGCGGCATGAGGCCCGGCAGGCGCAACAGCGTGGCCACGTTGTCCACGTCACTGTCGATGCTGGCCCGCACGCCCGGATACTGCACCTTGATCGCAAGATCCTGACCGTCGCGCGTCACCGCACGATGCACCTGCCCGATCGAGGCCGCCGCAAAGGGGCGCACGTCGAAGCGGGCAAAGCGGCCGTACCAGCCTGAGCCCCATTCGGCGTTCAGCACGGTTTGCAGCTGTTTGGGGGGCATATGGCGAGCATCATCCCGCATCCGGCCAAGGATCGCCGTCAGCTCATCGGGCAGCACCAGCCCGGTGTCCATCGACAGCATCTGCCCCAGCTTCAGCGCGGCACCGCGCAGATGCGACAGCCCGTCGGTCAGCCGCAAGGTGTTGGCCGGTGTCAGGAGGAGTTGCGCCAGATCGGGCCGCCTGCCGCTGGCCAGAGCGCGCAAGCCCCCCGCAGCCACACCACCCGCAATCCCCGAAGCGATGCCGCCGAACCGCATGAGCCGTGCCGTGCGTCCCGTTGGCACCGCAGCGCCATCGTCATCCCGGGGCAAGGGGTGCGTCCTTGTCAGTCATTTGCCGGGGCTGCCTGCCTGCGCAACCGGCTCAAGTGCCAGCGGTATATGGTCGGGGCAAGCACATGGTCATAGGCCGCCGAGGCGACCTGCCGGATCCCCGGAAAACCCACGACCCTGGCCAGCCACCGATACTTCGGCATCTGCGCCCAAAGGACCAGAAACGCCGGTATCCCCGATGTCAGCGTGCCTTCATGCAGCACATAAAGCCGCCGGGCCGCAGTATCGGCATTCAGGCCCCAGGCTTCCCGCGCGTCCGAGTTCAGATCGTCAAACCGGATCGGCAATGCGTTGTGACCCGCATACCGTGCGTAGTGCTGTATCTCGAAGTTACAGACCGGGCAGGCGGCGTTGTAAAGAACTGAGGTTTTGACGCTGTTTTCCATGAGCGAAAGATAGGCCAGCATAGCGTGAAGTCCATTGAACGATCACATCCCGCGCCCCCTGAGTTGCGCAACAACGACGGTCCAGCCTCTCACCCTTTCCCTTAGTCAAGGATCGCCGGCCAGAGCACCGCATTGCGGCGGTGAAACGGCGGGATATGCCCGATGGAGGGCAAGCCGAAGTCGGAGGGCATCAGGACGCGCTGCTCTTTCATCGCCTCGGGATAAAGCGCCCGTGCCCGCCAAACGGCGGCAGGCGGCACCAGGGCGTCATCGGCCACCGCGATCATGCGCAGCTTGCAGCGCACCCGCTGGGGGTCGGGAAGCGGCAAGGTCCGCCCCACGTCGGACAAGTGCCAGCCCGGCGTCAGGCACCAGCGCCGCCAATCCTCGTAAACCCCGCGCGGCAGGTCAGCCCCCAGCCCGACGAGGCGTCCCGGCAGGTAGCCCGCAAGCCGGGCGACGCCCCGGACCGGCGGCGACCAGAACAGCCGGGCCTTCCAGCGATAGTGCAGCGGATGATCGGTCACATGGGTCAGCCCCGCCCCGATCGTCACCACCCGTTCGACCCGAGGCATCGCCGCGTGCCAGCCCAGCCAAAGCCCGCCAAGCGAATGCCCGACCACCCACAAGGGCGTGTCCGGGAACATCCGCGCCAGCGTCGAAAGGGCCGCGTCCTGATCGAACCGGCCCCATTCGGCCAGAGTGGCAGGTGAATTCCTTATCGGCCGCCGCGCCGAGTCACCGAAATCGCGGTAGTCGTAGGTCAGCACCGCAAGATCGCGTTCGGCCACCGCCCATTCGGCGAAAGCACGGTAGAAGCCCGCAGGTGCCCCGGTCGCACCGTGGATGACCAGCGCGGCGCGGGGCGCGCCTTTCGGGCAGAACACCCGGCCCCGCAAAAGCGCGCCATCACTGCGGATGTCGATCGCCTCGACTGCCTGGTCGCGTCCCCGGATGTCTGCGTCCAGCATCTGCGCTCTCCTGATCATTAGACCGATTGGTCTAATAGCATGATTAGACCAATCGGTCTAGGCTTCTCTTGCTGCGATCCGATCCCTATGATTGCCCGATGACCGAAGAACCCAAGACCCGTGACCGCCTGATCTTTGCTGCAACGCGGCTGTTTCGCCAGCGCGGGTACGACGGCACGGGGCTTGCGGAAATCCTTGCCGAGGCGGGGGTGCCGAAGGGCTCGCTCTATCACCACTTTCCGGAAGGAAAGGCCGACCTCGCCTGTGCTGCGGCCGATTGGACGGCGCTTCAGATCGTGCGCGTGGTCGACGATTCGTTTCACGGCGCGCCGGACTGGCGGCAGGGGGCGACGACATTCTGCTATAAGATGGCCAAGCTTTTCGACATCCTGAACAGCGCCGATGCCTGCCCGGTGTTCGGTCTGTTGTTCGACGGCCCCGACCAGGAACGGTTTCGCGTCCATGCCGCAGCGGCGTTCGACCTGATCATCGCCGCCGCCGCCCGGCACGGGCAGGCCCTGGGCTTGACCCGCGAAACGGCGCTTGATCTGGCGGAAACCTTCTTCATCGGCTTCGAGGGTGGCTGGACCCTTGCCCGGATGCGCCGCGACTCGGACGTGTTGCGCGGATTGCCGAACCGGCTTTACGGCCGGCCCCCAACCTGACCCGTTTGGCGGTGGACCTTGCCCGCCCCGCCGCCTAGTCTTGACCAGCAATCATCCGAAAGCCGCCATGTCCGACACGCCCGCCTATCAGGTCCTTGCCCGGAAATACCGGCCCCAGACCTTTGCCGATCTGATCGGCCAGGAAGCGATGGTGCGCACGCTGAAGAACGCCTTCGCGGCCGACCGGATCGCCCATGCCTTCGTCATGACCGGCGTGCGGGGGGTGGGCAAGACCACCACCGCGCGGATCATCGCCAAGGGGCTGAACTGCGTCGGACCCGACGGCAGCGGCGGCCCGACAACCGAGCCTTGCGGGGTTTGCGAGCCCTGCCGCGCCATCGCCGAAGGCCGCCATGTCGATGTCATGGAGATGGACGCAGCCAGCCGGACCGGGGTGGGCGACATCCGCGAGATCATCGATTCCGTGCATTATCGGGCGGCCAGCGCGCGGTTCAAGGTCTACATCATCGACGAAGTCCACATGCTGTCGACCGCCGCCTTCAACGCGCTTCTCAAGACGCTTGAGGAACCACCGGCGCATGTGAAGTTCATCTTCGCCACCACCGAGATTCGCAAGGTTCCGGTCACCGTGCTGTCACGCTGCCAGCGCTTTGACCTCAAGCGGATCGAGCCCGAGGTGATGATGACCCACCTCGCCCGCGTGGCCGGCCTTGAGGGCGCAAAACTTGCCCCCGATGCCTTCGCCCTGATCACCCGCGCTGCCGAGGGATCGGTCCGCGACGCGATGAGCCTGATGGATCAGGCCATTGCCCATGGTGCGGGCGAAACCACGGGCGACCAGGTTCGCGCCATGCTGGGCCTTGCCGACCGGGGCCGGACGATGGACCTGTTCGATCTCATCATGAAGGGCGATGCGGCCACCGCTTTGGCGGAACTCAGCGGCCAATATGCCGACGGGGCGGACCCGATGGCGGTCCTGCGCGATCTGGCCGAAATCACGCACTGGATTTCGGTGATCAAGATCAACCCCGCCTCGGCCGAGGACCCGACAACGCCGCCCGACGAACAGACCCGGGGGTTGGACATGTCCACCCGGTTGCCGATGCGGGCCATGACGCGCATGTGGCAGATGCTGCTGAAAGCCATCGAAGAGGTCTCGCTGGCGCCGAACGCGATGATGGCGGCCGAGATGGCGGTGATCCGGCTGACCCATGTCGCCGACCTGCCGGACCCCTGAAACCCTTGTGCGCAAGCTGTCCGACAGTCCGCGCCCGCCGACAGGTGGCGGGATGCCCGGCGGTGCGCCCGCCGGGGGCGGCGGTGGCAGCGTCCATGCCGTCCATGCGCCGGCCGCACCGATGCGCGGCCCGGCAATGCGCGGCCCCACGATGCTTGGCCCGACCATGACCGCCGCCGCCCCGGCGCTGGCGGAAGGCCAGGTGCAGGTCTACGCCAGCTTCGACGCGGTCGTCGACCTGATCCGGTCCAAGCGCGACATGGTTCTGTTAACCGAGGTCGAGACCGGCCTTCGCCTTGTCCGCTATTCCCCCGGCCGGATCGAGTTCGAACCCGCTCCGGGGGCGCGCGCCGACCTTGCCGCGCGGCTTGGCCAACGCCTGCAGACCTGGACCGGCGGGCGCTGGGGGGTGTCGGTCGTGTCGGACGGCGGGGCGCCGACGATCGCCGAAGCCCAGGAAACCGCGCTTGCGGGCATCCGGGCCGAGGCCGCAGGCAACCCGCTGGTGCAGGCGATCCTGACCGCCTTCCCCGGCGCGACGATATCCGAGGTCCGCACGCCCGAAGCCCTTGTGGCGCAGGCCGCCGACGCATCCTTGCCGCTGGCTGAACCGGAAGCGGACGACGACTGGAACCCGTTCGAAGAATGACCCCTCGCCGCGCCACGCCCGATGACGCGGCCACGGTCGCCCGCCTGAACGCCCATGTGCAGGACTGGCACGCGACCCACTATCCCGAGGCGTTCTTTCCCGATCCCGATCCGGCGGGGCTTGTCGCCTATTTCGCCGACCGCCTTGCCGACGCGGCCTGCACCGTGTTCCTGACCGGCGATCCGCCGCTTGGCTATGCGCTTTGCACGCTGCAATCGCGCGACCTGTCGGTGTTTTCGCCCCCCGTCCGCCGCCTGCTGATCGACCATGTCGCCATAGCCCCCGAGGCCCGGCGCAGGGGCCATGGCCGCGCGCTGCTGCGTGCGGCACGGGGGTTGGCGCGTGACCTCAGGGTTGACGAGATCCTGCTGGACACTTGGGAAGCGAACTCCGCCGCCCATGCCTTCTTCCGCGCCGAAGGCTTTTTGCCCCGAAGGATGCTGTTTCGTGCCACGCCCTGACCTTGCGCAGCCCCCGTTGCGCCCGTATCTGATGAAAAACGGACGGAGAACGCGATGCTGAAGGGTTTGGGCGGATTGGGCGGTCTGGGCGACATGGCCAAGATGATGAAGGCCGCGACCGAGATGCAGGCCAGATACTCCGAGCTGCAGGAGGAACTTGCCCGCATCGTGATGGTCGGCGAATCGGGGGCCGGTCTGGTCAAGGCGCGGGTGACCGCGAAAGGCGAAGTGACCGGGCTGGACATCGACCCGTCGATCCTTGTCGCCTCGGAGAAGGAAGTGGTCGAGGATCTGATCCTGGCCGCAATCCACGACGCGCAGGGCAAGGCCCGCAGCCGAACCGAACAGGAAATGGCGCGTCTGGCCGAGGCCATGGGCGTGCCTGCCGGCATGAAGCTGCCGTTCTGATGGCCCCCGGTCAGGACGGTCGACATGGCTGACGACACCGGCATCGAGGCGCTGATCGAACTGATGGCCCGGCTTCCGGGTCTTGGCCCAAGGTCCGCGCGCCGTGCCGTTCTGGTACTGTTGAAGAAGCGGGCGCAGCTGATGGCTCCGCTGGCGCAAGCGCTTGCCGAGGTTGCCCTGTCGGCGAAGGACTGTGCTGTCTGCGGCAATATCTCGACCTCCGACACCTGCGCGATCTGTGCCAATCCCGACCGCGCCACGGGTGAACTTTGCGTGGTCGAGGACGTGGCCGACCTTTGGGCGATGGAACGCGGCCAGGTGTTCCGGGGACGCTATCACGTGCTGGGCGGAACGCTTTCGGCGCTGGACGCGATTGGCCCGGACGAGCTTGGCATCCCGCGCCTTGTGGTCCGGGTGGCCGAGGAAAACATCCGCGAGGTCATCCTTGCGCTGAACGCCACGGTCGACGGCCAGACCACCGCCCATTACATCGCCGACGCCCTTGCGGGGTCGCAGGCGCAGATCACCACGCTGGCGCAAGGCGTGCCGATCGGCGGCGAGTTGGACTATCTGGACGATGGCACCATCGGCGCCGCCTTGCGGGCGCGGCGCAAGCTGTAGCCGTCGCGGCGGGGGTTTCACACCCCCGCACCCCCGTGGGATATTTGTGCAGAAAGGAAGCTGCGAGGGGTCGGGAGTCAGAACCCCGCATACCATTCATAGCCGCGGTCGGCCCAGTAGCTGCCTTTGCCGAAGCCGAGGCTTGCGAGGCTGTCCGTCAGCTCGATCGTGTGGACATACTTGGCCATCTTGTAGCCAAGCTGGCGTTCCACCCGCAGCCGCAGCGGCGCGCCGTTTGCGACCGGCAAGGGCGCGCCGTTCATGGCGTAGGCCAGAATCGTCTGGGGATGGTAGGCGTCGATCAGGTCGATGCTTTCATAGTAGAAGACCTCGCCCGAAAGGCTGCGCTCGATGGCGTCGAAGCAGTGGAACACGGCATAGCGCGCGGCCGGTTTCGGTCTGGCAAGGTTCAGGACACTTCCCAGCGGCGCGCCCTGCCATTTGGCGATGCAGCTCCAGCCCTCGACGCAGTCGTGCCGGGTGATCTGGGTGCGGGACGGCAGGGCGGTCAGGTCAGCCAGCGACAGGGAGGCCGGCGCGTCGACAAGGCCGATCACCGTCAGGCGGTAGTCGCGGAACGCCGTGTCGGCCATCCGGCGGTAATCCGCCCCCGCAGGGTCGGTCGAGCCATTTGCCCGCATGCCCTGACGGATGTCGTCCTCGGTGTATTCGGGCGCGAGGCGACCCCCGATCAAGGCGCGTTGGGCCGGCATGGTCAGCCCCTCATGGCTGGCGAAGAACGCGCGCAGGGTGCTGTCGCGGTCGGCGGCACTGTCAAAGACCTTGCAGCCCGAAAGCGCCAGGGCTGCGCTGCCCATGAGGAGTTTGCGTCGATCCAACATGCGGTCAAGCATCCTTGTCTCCATCGGTGCGATACCAGCCGGTCACGATCGACCGCATCTCGTTCAGGGGGCCCGCCAGCAGGATCATCGCCATGTGGACGGCAAAGAAGCCGATCAGCGCGACCATGGTCAGAAAATGGATGGTGCGCGCCGTCTGCCGCCCGCCGAACAGGTCCAGCAACCACGGCGACGCCGCGTTGAAGCCGGGCGACATCGACAGCCCGGTCAGGATCATCAGCGGCAGAGCGAGGAGCAGGACCGAGGCATAGGCCAGCTTTTGCAGCACGCCGTAGTTGGCCGAATGGTGAAATCGCAGGCGGGCGTGGTCGGCGATGTCGCGCGGCAGGGCGCGCAGGTCTGACAGGGTCGGGATCAACTGGCGCAGATGGCCGTTCAGGGCTGACGCGGCCAGCCAGACGGCCAGCGTTATCGTCAGCACCCAGGCGAAGAAGAAATGGATGATCCGCCCGGTCGCAAGGCCTTGCGTCGAAGGAATGGTCAGCGCCGCCGGAAAGGCCCGCACCTCGCCGTCCGACACGCCAAGGACCCCGGTCGTGTCAAAGCTTGATCCGAGAATTCGGGTGACCCCTTGCACCCGACCGTCGACCTCGACCGCGCCGATCGAGAGGATGGCGTTGTCATAGTCGAAACCCGATTCCAGCCCGATGTGAAGGCTGGGAAAGGCATTGAAGATCTGCAGGCCGGTCAGCATCAGGAAGAACAGGCTGACCGCCCAGACCCAATGGGTGATGCGGGTCAGCAGGCGCTGGCGATAGACAAGTGGTCCGCTTGGCATGGGTGTCGTCCCTTCCCTCATGTCCAAGCAACGGATCGCTGCCAGACAAGTTTCACCTCCGGCCACAAAACCGCGCTGATTGCAATTCGCCCCCCGTCGGACTATCTCGGGTCTGACCCGCAAGAGGCTGAACAGGCGCCCCTGATGAACTGGATCACCAACTACGTCCGCCCGAAGATCAACTCGCTGTTCTCGCGCCGCGAGGTGCCGGAGAACCTTTGGACGAAATGCCCGGAATGCGGGACGATGCTGTTTCACCGCGAGCTTTCGGGGAACCTCAACGTCTGCTCGAACTGTGATCACCATATGGCAATCAGCCCGCGGGAGAGGTTCGAGGCGCTGTTCGACGGCGGCATCTTCACCGAGTTGAAAGTGCCGGAACCGGTGGCCGATCCGCTGCATTTCCGCGACCAGAAGAAATATCCCGACCGGGTGAAGGCCGCGCAGAAGGCCAGCGGCGAGCGTGACGCAATGCTGGTCGCCGAAGGCGAGATCGGCCGCACGGGAATCGTCGCGGCGGGGCAGGATTTCAGTTTCATGGCTGGGTCGATGGGGATGTTCGTCGGCAACGCGATCATCGCGGCGGCGGAACGGGCGGTAAAGCTGAAGCGTCCTCTGGTGCTGTTCTCGGCCTCGGGCGGGGCGCGGATGCAGGAGGGGAGGCTGTCCCTGATGCAGATGCCGCGCACGACCGTGGCGGTGCAGATGCTGAAGGAGGCGGGGCTGCCCTACATCGTGGTGCTGACTCATCCGACGACCGGGGGTGTGACCGCCAGCTATGCCATGCTGGGCGATGTGCAGATCGCCGAGCCGAACGCCCAGATCGGTTTCGCCGGCGCGCGGGTGATCGAACAGACGATCCGCGAGAAGCTGCCCGAAGGCTTCCAGCGCGCGGAATACCTTCTGGACCACGGGATGCTGGACCGCGTGGTGCACAGGAAGGCGATGAAGGACGAACTTGTCACGCTGATCCGACTTCTCACCGGCATGCCTCCGGCTATCAAGGGCGATCTTCCGGCGCCGGTCGACCCGGTGGAAGCCAAGGCGTGAGCATAGCCTCGGACGTCATCCTTGACCGGATAATGACGCTTCACCCCAAGGTGATCGACCTGACGCTTGGCCGCGTCGAACGCCTGCTGGCGGCGCTGGGCAATCCCGAACGCGATGTGCCGCCGGTGATCCACCTCGCGGGGACCAACGGCAAGGGCAGCACGCAGGCGATGATCCGGGCGGGGCTGGAAGCGGGCGGCGACACGGTTCACGCCTACACATCGCCGCACCTTGCGCGGTTTCATGAACGCATCCGCCTTGCCGGAGAGTTGATCTCGGAGCCCGCGCTGGCAGCCCTTCTGGATGAATGCGTGACCGCGAACGGTGCCGACGAGATCACCTTCTTCGAGATCACCACCTGCGCCGCCTTTCTGGCCTTTCAGCGCTCCCCGGCGGACTGGACGCTGCTGGAGGTTGGCCTTGGCGGCAGGCTGGATGCGACGAACGTGGTGGATCGGCCGCGCCTGACGATCATCACGCCGGTCAGTCTGGACCATCAGGCCTTTCTTGGCGACACGGTGGCCGCGATTGCCGGGGAAAAGGCCGGGATCATCAAACGCGGCGTGCCGGTGATCGTGGGGCCACAGACCGACGAGGGGCTGGCCGTGATCGAGGCGACGGCTGCCCGTCTGGGCGCCCCGGTCCTGGCATATGGCCAGCACTGGCACGTGTCCGAGGATCGCGGGCGGCTGGTGTTTCAGGATGAAAGCGGCTTGCTGGACCTGCCCTTGCCAAACCTGCCCGGCCCGCATCAGGTGCAGAACGCTGGTGCCGCCATTGCCGCGCTGCGCTGGCTTGTCCAGGGCGAAGCCGCCTGCGAGGCCGCCGTCACCCGTGCCGTCTGGCCGGCCCGGATGCAGCGCCTGCGTCAGGGGCCGCTGGTCGATCTGGCCCCGAGGGTCGAGCTTTGGCTCGACGGTGGCCACAACCCGGCGGGGGCACAGGCGGTGGCGGCGACGCTGGCGCGGATGCCTGCGCGCGAGACGCACCTGATCTGCGGCATGCTGAACACCAAGGATGTGGCCGGATACATGGCCCCTTTGGCCGTGCAGGTCCGACGCCTGCACGCGGTCTCGATTCCCGGCGAGAAGAACACGCTTCCCGCCGAGGTGACCATGGATGCCGCCCGCGCCGCCGGGATAAAGGCCGTCACCGCGCCGTCGGTCGGCGCAGCACTGGCCGCGATCGCCGCGACCGCGCCCGAAGCGCGCGTGCTGATCTGCGGCTCGCTGTATCTGGCAGGCGCGGTGCTGCGCGAAAACGGCTAGGGCCGAGTTTCTTACTTAAGAAACTTGTGCCACGCCGGTCGGCCCTTCGCCCCACGGACAGCCAAGGCGGTGTCAGGCAAAGTGGTCGGGGCTGCGAGGGCATCCGGCGGGCACTTGGGTTCAAATTTCGGATTGCACCGGCCAACGTCCAAGCTAGATTAGAATCATTCCAGATTGTGAGGCCCCGCCCGTGCTTTCCGCCCTGACCCAGCGCCGCCGCTTTTCCGACCTGTCCGAACAGGAGGTGCTGGCGCTTGCCATCTCGTCCGAAGAAGACGACGCCCGCATCTACCGCAGCTTTGCCGAACGCCTGCGCAAGGATTACCCGGCTTCGGCCGCGGTCTTCGACGGCATGGCGGTCGAGGAGGACGGCCACCGCCAGCGCCTGATCGACCTGCACCGGTCCCGCTTTGGCGACGTGATCCCGTTGATCCGGCGCGAACATGTCGCGGGATTTTACGCCCGCCGTCCGGTCTGGCTGTCAACCACGCTGTCACTTGAAACCATCCGCGGCGAGGCTCGGGGGATGGAACAGGCCGCGCAGGATTTCTACACCCGCGCCGCCGCCCGCACGCCCGATGCCGCGACCCGCAAGCTGCTGGGCGACCTTGCCGCAGCCGAGGCGGGCCACGAACGCCATGCCGAAGGGCTGGAGGCAAGGCACCTGCCCGACGATGCCCGCGCCAGTGAAGATGCAACCGCCAAACGCCAGTTCATCCTGACCTGGGTGCAGCCGGGTTTGGCCGGACTGATGGACGGGTCGGTCTCGACGCTCGCGCCGATCTTCGCCACGGCCTTCGCCACCCAGGACACCTGGACCACCTTCCTGGTCGGCACCGCCGCATCCGTCGGGGCCGGCATCTCGATGGGGTTTACCGAGGCCGCGCATGACGATGGCGTGCTTTCAGGCCGTGGCGCGCCCTGGAAGCGCGGCATCGCCTCGGGTGTCATGACCACCATCGGCGGAATGGGCCATGCGCTGCCATACCTCATCCCCGATTTCTGGACCGCCACGACCATCGCCATCGCCGTGGTCTTCGTCGAGCTTTGGGCCATCGCCTGGATCCAGAACCGCTACCTGGAGACCCCCTTCCTGCGCGCGGCCTTGCAGGTCGTGCTGGGTGGTGCTCTGGTCTTCGCTGCAGGGGTGTTGATCGGAGGCGGGTGATGTATCGCAAGGGCGAAGTAAGCTATCAGCCGCTTCCGCTCCCTGACAGGGTGCAGATGGACGACATGGCCGCCCAGAAGGCGGTGGAATACTTTCTGGCCTACATGCGCAAACGCCACTCTGTGCGCGACTATTCCGCGCGTCCGGTGCCTGAAGCGGTGATCACCGCCTGCATTGCCGCGGCCGCAACCGCGCCGTCCGGGGCGAACCACCAACCCTGGCATTTCGCGGCGATCTCGGACCCCGCCATGAAGGTCCGCATCCGCGAGGAGGCCGAAGAAGAAGAGCGGTCGTTCTATTCCGGCGGGGCGGGTGACGAATGGCTGGCCGCGCTGGAGCCGATCGGGACCGGCGCATCGAAGCCCCACCTCACCGATGCGCCCTGGCTGATCGTCGTTTTCGCCCAGCGCTACGGCGTGACCGAGGACGGGGCGCGCTTCAAGAACTACTATGTGCCGGAAAGCGTCGGCATCGCGACCGGCCTTCTGATCACCGCGATCCATCATGCGGGGCTGGTCTGCCTTGAACACACACCGAACCCGATGAAGTTCCTTGGGCCGCTGTGTGGCCGCCCGGATCACGAAAAGCCGGTGATGATCCTGCCTGTCGGCTATCCCGCCGACCATGCCACGGTTCCGGCGGTGGCCAAGCGCAAGAAACCCCTTGACGAGATCCTTTCGGTCTTCCGGGGCTGACCGGAAGCCGCGGTCAGCCGGTCGCGGCGACGCGAAGCGGCTCCAGCATCTCGGCGTCTTCCAGCGTTCCGTCGACCTGCAACGGTTCCCCTTCGGCCGCCGGCTCGAAGACAGCGTGTAGTTCCGGCCCGGGGACCGGGATCGGCAGGATCAGGGGATCCGCGACGACGGTTGTCAGGCGTTTTGGGCGTGCGACGGCCATGGAGGGACGGGGGATGCGGTTTTCCTTTGGCCGCACGCTGGCGTCGTTCACCTTGATGACGGTGAAGCTGATGTTGTCCTGGTCGGGATCGTC